>JAQVZU010000032.1 GCA_028708035.1 Alphaproteobacteria bacterium | reverse complement strand
TGGCATGAGCTTGAGGCGTACATTGTGTTGAGTTCCTCGAAATTTGCATCGAAGCTGCGGGCTGATCGGGGCTTTGAGGAAGAAAAATTCGTAATTGAGGAATTTTACCCCCATTTAAAAAGATGGGCTATTTCATATCGTTGTGAGTTAGTTTTTTTTGAGAGTGAGTGCAGGATCTATACGCTTCAGAAACTTTTTTATAGAGCGGGAAGGCTATCTACGGTGACGAAGGGAATAACGGCCATTTATATTCTTCCTCTTGGTTCGGTCGGACTCCGGTTAAGGATGTGAATGGAGTGCCTGTTTTATCCTCTGGATGTAATGACGCTGACACTCAGCGCCTTCGGAGACGCCCCAGAAATCCGGCGCGCGGAAGTCTGTAGGCTGTTGTGCATTCCTAAGAGAAGTTTTTTCTTCAAGAGCTTTGATTACCGGCGCATACAGTACTTGTATTGTATGCATATAGGCTAAATCCGCTTGCCGCTTGAGCTTGGCGGGATCTAGCGTTGAATTGGAAATTTCCTCGGCGTCGGGAGGCGTTCCGAAGTAAAGATAACGGCCCGGCTGCTTTTTGCTGTTCTCAACTGAGACTTCGTTGCGTTGCTCTTGTTCTTTTATGAAGCCGAGATACCGCTTGGCCTCGTTTCCATCCTTCATGGCCGCGCGAGAAACCCATGTCGTGACAAAATCCGCGATGTCGAAGCCCTTTTTCCTGGGGGTGGTCCCGATGGGATGCGAACCAAAAACGACAATATAGTCGAACTTGTTTTCCGGAAGCAGCGTAACGGGGCTTATCATCGCGTCGATAAAACGAGGTTCGCCTTGTTCCGGTTTTCCGGCAATGCCGGGAATGCGACAGGTGGCTTTGAGCAGGTCGAACAGTTTGCTTCCCTGCTGCTCCAAAGGATCGACCCACCTGCTTCGCATGGCGTCCAGATCCGTTACGGCGAACCGGATTTGGGTTTTGCTGTTCAGGATTTCCTCGACATTCAATCCTTTGTCGGGGTCTTTTACCGCCTTCATCATGAGATCGAGATCCATGGGCGGGGTAAAATCATTCTTATGGTTTCGATCGGTAATTTCTCTTTTTGCTATCCCGAATATGCGCGGGAGATTCAGAAAATCTTTCGTCGCCATCTCTTCAAAAAAGATAGGCGTTCTCAAACGGGCTTGTTTCGCTGTGGCAAACGATCCCACAGGAGCGCCCACGGAAACGCAGGAAATGAAGTCGGCCCATGAAACGCCGTTTACGGCATGCTGTTTTGTTGAGGCCTCGTCGGCCTGTTCCGCTTCAAGCGCTTCGCGCGCGGCAAGGCAGTCGCCCCCGTGTTCGACAACCAATTCCGCAAAGCGTTCGATAGACTCGAATGCCGCTGCGGTTGCGGCTTCGATAACTCCGCGCATGCCTCCGCCTTCGATTGCAAGAACTATTTTTTTGCCGTCGGAAAATTGTGTCTGGTTATTAGAATTGACAGTTTGAGCTTCAACTATTCTCCGCGCCACTGCATTTAGAATTTCTTGTTCAGCCATAATATTCTTTCTTGAACGAATTTATTTCCCGCATTTTATATATTTTAGATCATTTTTTCGTTAAAGAAAAAGAACTCAATACTTTCGATGAAGGCTTTAACCATACAAAATTAAGCTGTCGTTTAATAAATCCGGAGGCCACGGGATTTGAAAAGCGTTTTGGCCATGGCGGTTTCATCCGGGGTAGGAGTGGGAACCTCCTCAAGTTTGTAGTCGAGTTCGAGTTCTTTCCATTTGTATGCGCCCATCTGATGGAAGGGCAGGACTTCGATGCGCTCGACGGCGGGGCCAAGCGTTTTGACGTAATCGGCCAGCGCCAAGATGTCCCCCTCGTTGTCGGTCAGGCCGGGGACGAGGACGTATCTGATCCACATTTTTTTGTTAAGCCGGACAAGGCGCTGCGCAAAGTCAAGCGTCGGTTGAAGCGGTTTTCCTGTGATGGCGAGATAAACGTCCGGGTCGATGTGTTTGATGTCGAGAAGCACAAGATCCACGGCGTCAAACCATTCATCGCTGACTTTTTTGTGCAGAAAGCCTTGCGTGTCGAGCGCGGTGTGCAAGCCAAAATCGCCTTTGATGCGCCGGAGCAGTTCGCCCACAAAACGCGCTTGCGCCAGAGGCTCACCGCCTGTGACCGTTACGCCGCCTGCAAGCTTTAAAAATTTCCGGTAGGGCAGGACTTCGTCCAGCGCTTGAGTCACTGTCATCTTTTGGCCGCCGTCGATTTTCCACGTATCCGGATTGTGGCAATAGACGCAGCGAAAGGGACAGCCGCTCATAAAATATGCGAATCTCATGCCCGGACCGTCGACGGCTGCGCCCGATTCAACGGAATGCACGTAACCGATCAAGTCTTCAGTGGGTTCTTCCATACTCAAGTCGCTGCGCACGGGAAGCGTTCGTTTTGCGGCGTTTCCCCTCCCTGACCCTCCCCGTGATGAGGAGGGAAATTCTTTGTTGCCGCACCGCTGTTATAAATCGGGTGCGTCACATTGATTGATGGAACGTGCGGCTGATAACGTCAAGCTGTTGTTCGCGAGTCAGCTTCACAAAGTTAACGGCGTAGCCCGAAACGCGAATCGTGAGCTGAGGATAAAGCTCCGGATGCTCCATTGCGTCGATAAGCGTCTCGCGCGTAAGGACGTTGACGTTCACGTGGAAGCCACCCGCTTCGGCGAAACCGTCGAGGCAATTCACGAGGTTTTCCTGGCGCTCCTCAAGCGTAGGGCCCAGCGAATCGGGCGTCGAGGACGCTGTCCAACTGATTCCATCCAGCGCGCAGGAATAAGGAATCTTGGCCACGGAAGCGCCTGCGGCGATAAAACCTTTAATGTCGCGGCCGTACATAGGATTGGCTCCGGGCGCGAAAGGCGCGCCTGCGCGGCGGCCATCAGGGGTATTGCCGGTTTTCTTTCCGTAAACCACGTTCGATGTGATTGTAAGAATCGACTGGGTCGGCATCGCATCGCGATAGAAGCACGGCTGCGTCTTGATCTTCTCCATGAACTTCGTGACAAGGCCGACGGCGATGTCATCGACGCGCGCGTCATTGTTGCCAAAGGCGGGGTAGGAGCCTTCGATTTTGTAATCCACGACGAGTCCCTTCTCGTTGCGGATCGACGTGACTTTGGCGAATTTGATAGCCGAAAGCGAATCCGCCGCGACCGAAAGGCCCGCGATGCCGCACGCCATCGTGCGCAAAATGTCGCGGTCGTGCAGCGCCATTTCGATGCGCTCGTACGCGTACTTGTCGTGCATATAATGAATGGCGTTCAGCGCCTTGATGTAGGTCTTGGCGAGCCAGTCCATCATCTTGTCCAGCTTGGCCGAGACTTCCTCGTAAGAAAGGACCTCGGATGCGATGGGCTCAAAACCTTTGGCGACAAGCGTGCCAAGCTTTTCATCGACACCGCCGTTGATGGCGTACAGGAGGGCTTTCGCGAGGTTTGCTCGAGCACCGAAGAACTGCATTTGCTTGCCGATGCGCATGGCCGAGACGCAGCAGGCAATGCCGTAGTCGTCGCCCCAATAGGGGCGCATCAGGTCGTCGTTTTCATACTGGATCGAGCTGGTTTCGATCGAAATTTTGGCGGCGAAGCGTTTGAACGCGCGCGGAAGCCGGGCGCTCCAAAGCACCGTGAGGTTGGGTTCCGGCGCGGGACCGAGGTTGTTAAGGGTCTGTAAAAAGCGGAAGCTGTTTTTGGTGACGAGGGGACGGCCATCTTCGCCGACGCCGCCAATGGCTTCGGTTACCCATGCCGGATCGCCCGAGAACAGCGCGTCGTATTCGGGCGTGCGCAAAAAACGGACGATGCGGAGCTTGATGACGAGATCGTCGATCATTTCCTGAGCCTGTTCTTCGCTCAGCGCGCCGCTTCGCAGGTCGCGTTCGATGTAAATGTCGAGGAACGTCGAGACGCGGCCCAAGGACATCGCTGCGCCGTTTTGTTCCTTCACGGCGGCAAGGTAGCCGAAGTAGGTCCACTGAATGGCTTCGCGCGCGTTGGCGGCGGGTCGGCTGATATCATAGCCGTAAGAGGCGGCCATCTGGCGCAGCTCATCAAGGGCGCGGAATTGCTCGAACAATTCTTCGCGTTGGCGCATGGTTTTTTCGTCAAATACGGCGTCGTCGAGTTCGGCGAATTCGCGCTGCTTGTCTCTGCGCAAAAAGTCGGTGCCATAAAGCGCAACGCGACGGTAGTCGCCGATGATGCGGCCACGGCCATAGGCGTCGGGAAGCCCCGTAATGATTCCGGCCTTGCGCGCCGCAAGGATATCTGGGCTATAGACGTCGAAGACGCCTTGGTTATGGGACTTCCTGTATTTCGTCCAAATTTCCTCGACGTGCGGATCCATTGCGTAGCCGTAAGCGCTGAGGCTGGTTTTAACCATGCGCAGACCGCCGTTTGGCATGATGGCCCGTTTGAGAGGTGCATCTGTTTGCAAGCCGACGATGATTTCAACATCTTTGTCGATATACCCCGGGCCGTGCGCGGCGATCGTAGCGGGTTTGTCGGTCGAAATATCAAGTACGCCTTTTTCGCGTTCAATCTTTAAAAGGCTCGCCAGTTTCTCCCAGAGATTTTTGGTGCGGGCCGTGGGGCCTTTGAGGAAGGACTGATCGCTGCTATATGGGGTAAAATTTTTCTGAATAAAGTCCCGAAGATCGACTCGCGTTCTCCATGCTTCACCGGCAAAACCCATCCATTCGCTTGCGCCCGGCTGAAGTATTGTCATTAGCGATTTCCCCCGAAAAATATGCTCTTCTTTGACCCGAAAACGGGCTGCAATTCAACAAAAAAATGCGCAAAAGAACTCAAGTCAGCGGCGCAATTCGTGTTGCAGCGCAAGAACTTGTCGCGCAATATCGATATATTCACGCAGATAAAAAGGTTAAGATTATTTCTTTGGCTTTGTGCGTTGCAATGTGGATCAAAGTAAAAAAGAACCCCCGCCTTTAAATGCGGGGGTTCTACGAAGGGGCTAGCGTTTAGCGGCGCAAAATCGCGTTGCGCTTCGCGACGCTTACGACGCCGCTGCCAAAACCGCCCGCTTGAAGCATATAGCGATTCGTGTTCGGATATTGATTGCCTCCGTACAAAGCGTTCTGTTGAAGCCGCTGTTCATCTTGCGCCAGGTTTTGCCAGGCGCGCTGGATCGCGGCGCTGTCGAACGCCATTCCTGTATAGCTCAGGTTTCTCATGTCGTTCTTCAGGGACTGATAGCCGTTTCGGACAAGCTGCTGGCTTCCCCGGATAATCGCGACGTCGCGTTGGACGCTCGGCGACGCGTAATTGGTCAGTTGGTCAATCTGTTGGCTCAATTGTCTGATGCTTTGCTCGTCTGTGGCAACTGAATACAGACTCGACCGCGTGCCGTATGGGTCGCCCTGATTAATGGTCGTTTTCAATTGTTCGATATTGCCTTGCAGGCGTTGCTCATAGTTTTGCAGTTGGCGCACGCCACTAATAACCTGCTGATCCGCCCAGTTCGTACCGCCTCCAAAGAAGCCTTGGCCTCCTTGACCAAAGCTGCCGCCCTGATTAGATCCTCCTTGGCCGCCTTGATTGTATCCTTGGCTAGACTCTCCTTGCCCATTGCCTTGGTTGGCGTTTGTGTACTGAAATGTGTTTCTGATTTGATCGGCGTTGTAGTTCTGCGCCTGTGATGCGCTTCCGAGGCCGAGCATTATTGCCACTGAAGCGGCTGTCAGGGATAAGTATTTCATGTTGCACCTCTCCTGGTTTGAAAAGAAGGAACACAACTGAAACCCATAAAAGTTTGAGCGGAAAATATGGCGACAATGCAGCAAACGCCACATTTCGGCGACGCAATTCTTGCGTTGTTCACGTCGCATTGATGCTTTCTTGTGGGGTGGGGACATCGAAAATTTGGGGGAAACGATGTTTCCGAAAAGCTTCCCTTTTAGCTAAGGGTCAACACAGGAGAGGACCGGGGCGGTGAATTGGGCGAGATCGGAATAGCCTAATTTGTTTTCGATGGCCGCTATCTGCGCCGCTGCTTTTTCGAAGCCGTCGAGGCCGAAGCGCTTGACTTCGATGCGTTCGAAAAGGTCTCCCATTTCCTTGTAGCGCCTTGCCGTAAGCGCTCGCTTCCATGCGGGGAACACGATGGTGTCTTCGCGCGCGGCGTGGTTCTGATACATGGACGCCATGTTCTCCAGTATGGTTGCGAGCGCCGCTGCGTCGTCTGTTGTAAGCTTGTCTTTGCCCGCATAAGCCAATATCGCGTCGGTATAAATACGTCCGCGTTGGTGCTGGTCCACGAGGATCAGGGGATAATCTGCGGCAGAGCCTTGTAGTTTGCGCACGACGGGGAAGACATGTGTCTCTTCGAGCCTCTCATGATAATCCTCGCCGAAGTCGCGGAAGAGCGCGGCGGCTGCAATAAGGGCGTCTTTATCCACGCTCGCCGGATTTTGGCGCAGGCGCGCTGCCGATTGGCGATACACCAGCAAGATGCGGCACAGTATTCCATGCTCGCGCATCAGGTCTTCGGTGGCGGCCGTTTCTTTCCTCGGTTCCGCCCTTTTGGCGTGCGAAGGGGAGGATGCGCTCAGCAGAAGGCTTGCGCTTATAAACGCAGCAAGCAGGCAACGAAGGAACTGGGCGTGCATGTCTCAGGGTGGGCACGGCGGTCTAAAGATTCAATACGCAGGTTGAGAGGCGCTAGCTCAGAAGCCCTTCGCGTTCGGCGGCGAGCTTGATGTTGTGCTGCAGCTTTTCGAAGGCGCGCACTTCGATTTGGCGGACGCGTTCGCGACTCACGCCCAGCTTTTGCGACAGGTCTTCGAGTGTTAGCGGCGTTTCACTCAAGCGCCTGGCGACGATGATCTCGCGTTCGCGTGGATTCAGTCCGTCCATCGCTTGCGCCAGAAGCCTTTGACGGTGGCCGAGTTCCTGCGCGGCTCCCAGCTTCGTATCGGCGGGCTCGGAGGTATCGACAAGCCAATCCTGCCATTCGTCGCCGCCTTCACCGTCGCGGCTGACTTGCGCGTTCAACGACTGGTCTCCGCCAAGCATGCGCCGGTTCATGCTCACGACATCTTCTTCGGGGACGTCGAGCCGGTCCGCGATTTCCTTGACCTGTTCATGCGAAAGGTCGCCATCGTCAATCGCCTTCATTTCTCCCTTGAGGCGGCGCAGGTTGAAGAAGAGCTTCTTCTGCGCCGCTGTGGTGCCGATTTTGACCAGCGACCATGAATGCAGGATGTATTCCTGAATGGCGGCCCTGATCCACCACATCGCGTATGTTGAAAGCCGGAAGCCCCTGTCCGGATCGAATCTTTTAACGGCCTGCATCATCCCGATATTGCCTTCCGCAATCAGGTCGGCCAAAGGCAGGCCATAGCCGCGATACCCCATAGCGATTTTAGCGACAAGACGAAGGTGGCTCGTCACGAGTTTATGCGCGGCTTCGAGGTCATCATGCTCTTTCCATGATTTGGCGAGCATATACTCTTCGTCGGCGTCGAGGAGGGGAAATTTGCGTATCTCGCGCAGGTAAATGGCGAGATTGCCTTCTCCGCGCAGGGCCGGAAGATTGGCTATGGATACAGTCATTACTCTCTTATAACTTATTTTTTCGCGCAGGTGGTGGATAATTGAAGGCGATTAAGGCAAAAATGAAGTGATTTTTTCTGTCTTTTTGCCGCTTCGGCGGCAATCAACTGCCGGGAGATAGTTGGGCGGATTTAAGCCGGGCCGATATCGTAGGGCGAGACAGGGGGCTTTGCGCGTAGGGGATCGGCGACATAAGAACTTCATTTTCGCGAACTTTGATCGCGAAGGCGCCGGGGCGCGAATAACGAAGAGCGGTTATGAACATTAGGAACAATTTTTTGTTTTCCAATAGTTGCTGGGCGACTCCCCAATTGATGCGGACAAGGGCTGCAGTAGGGTCTTCCTCGCAAATCAAAGCCGACATAAGGCGCGTTTGACCGTTATAAATTAAGGAGTTATTTGCGGAGTCGCGCAAGAAATGCGAGGGGCCGTCAAGTTCGAACAAAACGCGCTTTCTATTTATCCAAGAGGCATAGTCGGTTTGGGTTCCCGTTTGCGGCAAGACATTTAGCCCTTCCGGGTTCTCAAAACCTGCGTCATTCAAAAGCTTGAAGAACTTCTTTTCTACGGGGCTTGTGGTCGGGTTGCAGATAACAGTCTGAGAATCAGCCGCTTTTTCAAGCGAAAGTCGTTTGCAGGCATGATTCACCATGTGGGCCTGCATCGGCGAAAGTTTCCGCGTTTTTGCTTCATCGATAAGGGCGTTGGCCAAGTCCAGTACGCCGCCGGGTAAGGGGTTCAAAACGGAGTGAACCGCTAAGCCCCAAACAGCGCTTGCGATTTTATGTTTCTCTAACTTTGGAATCTGGCCAACGAAAGCGGGCTGAAGTTTTTGCAAAAACGCTTCCGGCGGAAAGCGGCCAAGCACGCCGGAAGCTCGGAGCGCCATGCAAAGATTTTGAGCATTTTCAAGAGGTTGTTGCGAAGAGGGGGTATCCAGTTTTGAGGCTACCGAAAGGAAAAGCTTTTGGGAAAATTCTTCGGATGGGCAGTTGTTCAGCGCGGCCAAGCACTCAAGCATTTTGAGCTGATGGTTCAAGCCAAAACGCGGCAGCTCTGGATCTACGGCGGCAAACCAATTGGAGCTGACTTTTCGCCGCCAGAGGTCAATAATAGGAGCGGGCCATTCTTGGGAGGACTGCTCTATGGCTTTTTCAAAAGTGAGGAGGAGGTTAAAAAGAGAATTTCGTCCTTTACCGGCCAAAGGGGGAAGGGCGGCGACTTGTTCGGTCAGAATTTCGAGGCTAAGGTCTTGGGAACCATACCAAAAAGAGGAAAGGCCTTTATCGCTACTTTTATCGCTATTATCTTCTTTAACCATAATTCTAGAAAATCTTTTTCAAAAAAACGGGGTTCAACGGCAGGGCCACTTTAGATTGAAAGTTTTTGCTGAAGCAATAAGCTTTTAAAAAAGGGTGCGTTTCTTTGTCGATCCTACTGGTTTAAAGGGCGGGCCTTCTATGGAAGCCTTTGAGATCAAAGGGGAAAATCGAAGATTTTGGCGCAGAAAGAGTTGGCGTTTTCGAGAGGGGTTGAGTAATATGAACGCCGAATGGATCAAGCGATTTTGTCCATTTCCGACATGGACTTAGATAGCCGCCGAGGGGCTTTTCTTTCGGCAAGAGAAACGGATAACAGATGAGCGACGTTAATACGAATATTTCCGATAACAAGGCAGCCGAAGAACAGGAATATGGGGCTGATTCCATCACGGTTCTGCACGGGCTTGACGCCGTGCGCAAAAGGCCCGGCATGTACATCGGCGACACCGACGACGGGTCCGGCCTTCACCACATGATTTACGAGGTCGTCGATAACGCCATCGACGAGTCGCTCGCGGGGTACTGCACGCGCATTGATGTTATCCTTAACGCGGATGGGTCATGCACCGTGCGCGATAACGGACGCGGCATTCCGACCGACATACATCCCGAAGAAGGCGTGTCGGCGGCGGAAGTTGTGATGACGCAGCTTCATGCGGGCGGCAAGTTCAATCAAAATTCGTATAAGGTTTCAGGCGGGTTGCATGGCGTCGGCGTCTCTGTCGTCAACGCGCTGTCCGAGTGGCTGGAGCTTCGCATCTGGCGGCAGGGCGGAGAATGGACGATGCGGTTTCGCGACGGCGTGGCCGAGGCTCCGCTGAAGCAGGTTGGGCAGGCCGAAAATACAGGGACCGAAGTGACTTTTTTGCCTTCCCCCGCCACATTCACGAAGACTGTTTTCGATTTTGCGACTATTGAGCACCGCTTGCGCGAACTGGCGTTCCTAAATTCGGGGGTGAACCTGAATTTAACCGACGCGCGCGGAGCGGAGCCGAAAACGATCAACCTGCATTATGAGGGCGGGCTTAAGGCTTTTGTGACATGGCTCGATCAGTCGAAAGTGTCCGTGCATCCGACGATTTTCGCGAAGAAGGAGCAGGACGGGACAACAGTTGAATGCGCGATGCAGTGGAACGACAGCTATCACGAGAACATGCTGTGCTTCACCAATAACATTCCGCAAAAAGACGGCGGAACGCATTTGGCGGGCTTCCGCGCGGCTTTGACGCGCACCGTAAACCAGTACGCCGAGGACAGCGGGATCGTCAAAAAAGACAAGATTTCTCTTGCGGGCGAGGACATGCGCGAAGGCCTGACCTGCGTGCTCTCCGTGAAAGTTCCCGATCCGAAGTTTTCGTCGCAGACAAAAGAAAAACTGGTTTCCAGCGAAGTGAAGCCCGTTGTCGAAGCGGCGATCGGCGAGATGTTAAGCACGTGGTTCGAGGAGCACCCTGCTGACGCGAAAAAGGTCGTGGGCAAGGTCGCCGACGCCGCGCTGGCGCGCGAGGCTGCGCGAAAAGCGCGCGAACTGACCCGGCGCAAAGGGGCGCTCGATCCAGCTTCGTTGCCGGGAAAGCTGGCGGATTGCCAGAATCGCGATCCGGCGGAATCTGAACTTTTTATCGTCGAGGGCGATTCGGCAGGCGGTTCGGCGAAACAGGGCCGCGCCCGGCAGTTCCAGGCGATTCTTCCATTGCGCGGCAAGATATTGAACGTCGAGCGCGCTCGGTTCGACAAAATGCTTTCCTCCGAGTCCGTCGGAACCCTGATTACCGCTATCGGCGCAGGGATCGGGACCGAAGAGTTCGAACCCGATAAGGCGCGGTATCATAAGATTATTATCATGACCGACGCCGATGTTGACGGGAGCCATATTCGGACGCTTTTGCTGACATTCTTCTACCGTCAGATGCCGCAGTTGCTCGAGCGTGGGTATATCTATATCGCGCAGCCGCCTTTGTTCCGCATCAAGCGCGGCAACGCCAAGGAGCGCTATATCAAGGATGAGGCCGCGATGGAGGCGTACCTGACCGAGTCGGGCATTGAGGACGTGACGGCAACGCTTCACGGCGGCGCGGTAGTGCAGGGTGAAGAACTTCGCAAGCTTGCCGAACGAGCGCGGGCGATGAAGGCGGCGGTGAAGCCTCTTTCGCATAAAGTCGGGCATCAGGCGCTTGTCGAGCAGGCGGCGATTGCGGGCGCTCTTTCGGCGTCATTGGTCGGCAATCCAGAACACGCGGCGCAAGCGGCCGACTACATCGCCAAAAGGCTCGATGCGCTTTTGCCGCAGAAAGAGCGCGGGTGGAAGGGCGAAGCGTTACCCAAGGGCGGCATGGCTTTGAGCCGCGAGCGCTTTGGCGTGACGCACAGATATACGCTTGACGCCGACACGCTTCGGTCTGCCGAGGCGCGGAGGCTCGATCAAATGACCGAGGATTTGCAGACGTGGTTCAAGAAGCCGGCAACGCTGACGATCAAGGGTAAGACGATTTCATGCCCGGGGCCTGTTTCGCTGATTGACGCGATTTGGGATAACGGCAAGCTGGGGCTTACGATGCAGCGCTATAAAGGCTTGGGCGAAATGAACCCAGAGCAGCTTTGGGAAACGACGCTTGATCCGTCAAACCGGACGCTGTTGCAGGTTAAGGTGCATCAGGGCGAAGTCGCCGAGCAGGTATTCTCGACGCTCATGGGCGACATCGTTGAACCGCGCAGAGAGTTTATTCAGGAAAATGCGCTGAATGTGACGAATATCGATACGTAAGAATCTGGATATAGGTATACAGGAGCCTGCGCTAACGGGAGCTTGAGATTTCGCGCCTTTTTTTGGCGGCGCTTGCGGCAGCTTTTAGATGAGGGAATGATGACTCAGAGTAAAAAGATTGCCATAGGCGTCGCGGCTTTTATCGCAGGCTTCGCCGTGCCTGTCGGGGCATGGGTTTTTTGGCCCTATACCGAAAAGAATCCCGAACTGGTTACTCAGCTTTGCTCGCAATTGGCCGAAAAAGGCAAGGAGTGCGACCGGGAAAAGGTTGACCGTATGATCGAGAAGGCGATGCAGGCGGTCAGCCAAGCGGGAAAAGGCGAGCGTTAGAGCGGGCTTCATTATAAGACAGCTGCGCAAGTGTAAGGTTCTCTTGGGCGCTGCTTTGGGCACACTCCGGGAAGCTCCGCTTGTTGGCACAAGGCGGCGCTTCCGATGATCGACCTTTGACCGAGGACTCCCCCGGGTTACTCAATGCTTTTGCCGATTAGTCATCCCAGCGATGGGGGGGCAACCGGGGCCGCCTTGATAACCTTGCTGAAATCGTCCAAGCGAAAATTATCCGGGGCGAGCCATGTCTCACCAGCCTTGGTGTGGAGCTCTACTTTATTGGAAAACCGACCTTTGGGTTGGAACCATTTTAGAGAACTTACATTAACTTCCATAGTGGCTTTCGTTTTGTCTTTTTTAGACTCGTGTTCGACCTTAACAATTTCAGCACCTGCGTCTTTGAGGTTTTGTATTAAATCAACGCCTCTATTTTCATCTTTTAATATACAAAGAAAAGTTTTAGATCGGCCTTCCATGGCGATTTCTCCCATCGTCATGGCGAAGGGGTGAACCTCTAAAATATTATTTTCATCCTTAGCTCCTCCGTGTTTATATTCGCCTTCCGGGACTATAAATACAATATTGGTTGGATTCTCGACAACAAAACCAGCCTTAAATGAAGGTACTTCTATATCTTCTCCGTTAATGCGGACTATTTTTACTTCATCAAGCTCATATATGATTAGCTTCCCTTGATTGCTTGGGGGGGGCTTGGGGGAATTGTATGAGCCGTCGCCTGTTTTTTCCAAAACTTGCGCGTCAAGCAATTCTGCTGGAAGCTCAAATTGCTCCTCCATTTCTGAAGGTGTTCCTGTATCTACCTCTCTCTCATTAAAATCCGATCCGTCCTCAAAATCCGATCCAGGTTTTTCTTTCAAATTCGTTCCACGCATGATTTTTATTCCTTAAAATTTTAAAACGTTTCATTTGTTTCAAGCAGCATTTTCTTTCGCGTCTAATCCGAGAAACCCTCTGTTTTCTATCAGACAATTGCGACCCCCGGAAAGCATAAAACCAAATAAGCGAAAGTAATACAGAAGAATGCGAGCAAATAAGGCAAAAAAATGGCAAGTGCGCCAGGTGTTTTACATTATGAAAAATTTCACCGCGAGGATATTGGAGCCGATTATTTATTCCCCCTGCGCCAAAAGGGACATTTCGGCTTGGGAATCTTGCGTTTCCCTATCGGTCAGCCGGATTGGGTATTGGCCGCTGAAACAGGCGTCGCAGAACTGCGGATTTTCGGCGTTGCGCTTACTCTCGCCCACGGCGCGGTACAGGCCGTCCAGCGAGATGAACGCGAGGCTGTCCACGCCGATGAAGCGGCGCATTTGCTCGACCGTGTAGTTGTGCGCCAGCAATTTTTCGGACTCGGGCGTGTCGATGCCATAGAAGCAGCCGTGCGCGGTCGGCGGGCTTGAAATGCGCATATGGACTTCCTTCGCGCCCGCGCTGCGGACCATTTCGACGATCTTCGTCGAGGTCGTGCCACGCACGATAGAGTCGTCAATCAGGATCACGCGCTTGCCTTCGATGAATTTCTTGTTCGCGTTATGCTTCAGCTTTACGCCCAAGTGCCGGATGCGGTCGGTCGGCTGGATGAAGGTGCGGCCTACATAATGATTGCGGATCAATCCGAGCTCGAACGGGATTTTGCTTTCGTTCGCATAACCGATGGCGGCGGGAACGCCGGAGTCCGGAACAGGCACGACGACGTCCGCATCGACTGGCGCTTCGCGCGCAATTTCGGCGCCAATGTTTTTGCGCATTTCGTAAACCGAGCGTCCTTCGATTAGCGAGTCGGGGCGCGCGAAGTAAATGTATTCGAAAATACAAAATTTGTGCGGTGCGGGCTTAAAGGGATGGTAGGAATGAAGTCCTTTGTCGTCGATCACCACCATTTCGCCCGGTTCGACGTCGCGCACGAACTCCGCGCCGATGATGTCGAGCGCGCAGCTTTCGCTTGCGATGACGTATGCATCATCCAGCTTGCCCAAAACGAGTGGGCGGACGCCGTTGGGGTCGCGCACGCCAATCAGCATGTTTTTGCCCAAACAGGCGAGTGAATATGCGCCTTCGATCTGCTTGAGCGCATCGACGAGGCGGTCTTCGGGCCTTTCCATCTTCGAAACGGCCATAAGATGAATGATGACTTCGGTATCAGTCGTCGAGCGGAACAGGCACCCGCGCTTGACCAGTTGCTTGCGCAGGCCATAGGCGTTGGTCAGGTTGCCGTTATGAGCGATGGCGAAGCCGCCAAAGTCGAAATCGGCGAACAACGGTTGGACGTTGCGCAACGAGCCCTCGCCGGTCGTAGCATAACGCGTGTGGCCGATTGCAGCGGTGCCTTTCAGCCGCGCGATGATCGTGTCCGTGTTGAAGTTTTTGCCGACATGGCCCATGGCATGATGCGCGTTGAAGTGGCCGCCATCAAAGGCCACAATCCCCGCCGCCTCTTGTCCCCGGTGCTGGAGCGCGTGGAGCCCGAGCGCCGTCATGGCCGATGCCGAGTCTTTTCCGATAATGCCGAAGACGCCGCATTCTTCTTTTAGCTTGTCGTCGTCAAAGGGGTCGGTGGTGAACGTCATTGTGCGTTTTCCTGTCTAAAAAGCTTGTCGATGTCAACCGGGCTTTTTTCCGCATTGTCTTCGCGCTCCGGAGATGCGGTGTCGTCCTTGCTCGGAGTCGACAAAAGATCATGGTTCTTAAAGCCTTCAGCGCGCTTGAGTTCCTCGCCGATCATGTCCTTCGGGACAAATTGCATCAGGACGTTCGCGCCGAACTCCATGACAGGGCGCGTCTTGGCCTTGACGAGAAGAGCAGGGGGCTCGTGGCGGTCTTCGTTTTCGGCCTGTTTCTCGGGTGGCATGTTGATGTCCGGCCATATCAGGATTTTCGCGGTTAGATAGACAAGGCAAACGACCAGTGCGCCTCGGGCAAGGCCGTAAAGAAAGCCGAGAGACCGGTCAATTGTGGTGAGCACTTGTCCCTTAACCAGTTTCGAGACGAAATATCCCGCGATCAACAGCACAATCAGGACGCCTGTGAACATGATCGCCATTGCCAGCCACTCGCCGACTTTAGGGCTTTTGACGAAATGGTGCGCGATGGGAATAGCGGGGCCATAGAAATTAGTGCCGACGATATAGGCCCCGATCCATGCGACCAGCGAAACGAATTCGCGCACGAACCCGCGCATGGCCGCCAGAGCCGCCGACAGCAGAATGACGAATATGACGATATAGTCGAGGGTGTTGAGAACGCTTTCAGTTTCCATGGCTCGATCCAGTTCTTAGAAGCCTCGTTCAGGGTTCTTCTCCTAGCACAAAATACCCGAAAGTTAATGAATTTTGGGTTAGGCAATAAGAACCTTGTATTCAGGCCCGCTTGGCGCGGCTAACGCCTTCAAATAGCGGCAAAAGGTCGCTTAGCTGGCGGATTTCGGTAGTCCGGATCAGCGGGGCGGCGGATTTTCGCGCTTTGTCGCCTTGGGGCATGATGACTTGGGAGAAGCCGAGCTTGACGGCCTCTTTCAGGCGAATATCGGGCTGGCTCACGCGGCGGATCTCGCCGGAGAGGCCTATTTCGCCGAAAGCGACGCATGAGGCGGGGACGGGTTCGCCTGTCAATGACGAAACGAGCGCAGCGGCTACGGCTAAATCGGCGGCAGGCTCGGTGATTCGGAAACCTCCGGCAACATTGAGATAGACATCGTTATTGCCGAACGTAACGCCGCACCGCGCTTCGAGGACGGCAAGGATCATGGCCAAGCGTCCCGCATCCCAGCCAATGACGGCGCGGCGCGGAGTTCCAAAAGCAGCAGGGGCGACCAGCGCTTGAATTTCCACCAAGACTGGCCGGGTTCCTTCCATTCCGGCAAAGACTGCCGCGCCTGACATATCGTCGCGCCGGTCCGCGAGGAAAAGGGCGGAAGGATTGGGCACCTCCATCAGGCCTTTCTCGGTCATTTCGAAAACGCCGATTTCATCTGTCGCGCCGAAGCGGTTTTTCACGCCGCGCAGCACGCGGAATTGATGCCCACGGTCGCCTTCGAGGTAAAGGACGGTATCGACCATATGTTCCAAAACGCGAGGACCCGCGATAGCACCATCCTTTGTCACGTGGCCAACAATAATCAGCGAAATATCGCGTTTCTTGGCGACGCGGATCAACTCTTGCGCCGAGGTGCGGACTTGCGCAACGGTTCCCGGAGCGCTGTCGAGGGTATCGACGTACATGGTCTGGATAGAATCAATGACAAGGATATCCGGCGGATCTTTATCGACAGCCCCTGCGATATCGCGAACGGAAGTGTCGCTTGCCAGCAGGCACGGGACGTCGGCCAGGCCAAGCCGGGCCGCGCGCAAGCGGACTTGATCGACGGCTTCTTCGCCGGAGATATAAGCAACCTTATATTGTGTCGCGAGTTTGCAGACGACCTGAAGCAAGATGGTGGATTTGCCGATGCCCGGATCGCCGCCGACGAGCGTCGCTGAGCCCGAGACAAGACCTCCTCCCACGACGCGGTCGAACTCGCCGATTCCCGAAAGACGCCGAGGAACCTTGCGGTCGTCATCGCTTTTAAGCGGAACGAAATCGATGCGGCTTGACCGGCGGGATTTTCCGTCATTCAGGCTTTTCGGCGGGCCGCTGGATGCCGCTTCTTCGACAAGGCAGTTCCACCCTCCGCATGCCTCGCACTTTCCCGCCCACTTGGGATAGGCGGTTCCGCAGGATTGGCAGACGAAGATGGAGGATGATTTGGGCATGGAGGGAAGGTAGCAGGGCGTTCTTGTTTTGTACACATTTATTGTGCGAACGTCATTTCCTCATCTTTTTATGCGCGAGATGAAAGTGCTTTAGCCACTCGTCTTGCAACTTCCAGTTCCCGCGCAAAATAAAGCTTGGGTGATACGTCGGAATGACTTCGATTTGTGGCAACAGGCGGCAGGGCAGTGGCTTTCCCGCCTTTTCCATCAACCCGTTTTCTCCCGTCAGCGCCCACAGCGGCGTGCGTCCCAGAGCCATCACCACATCGGGCTTCTTCTGGTTCAGGACATTGCGCAAATGGTCGATTTCGCGCGCAAACTCCTCGCGGCAGTAGGCGCTGCCAAATTTCCCCAGTTTATCGGCAATCCGATACCCTCCGGCATCAGCTGCACGTTTTGAAGAGAAGAAGTGACTGACCTTATTGCCCGGCGGCTGAAAGCGAAACACATTTGCTATCAGCGTTTCTTCCCGCTTAATTCCGGCTTGCTCCAGCATCTTGTCGAGCAGTTGTCCGCTGCGCCCGACAAAAGGCTTCCCCAGCCGCGCCTCCTCCGCGCCGGGAGCTTCGCCGACCAGCACAAGCCCATTCCACGCCGCAGCCGGAAAGGCATAATCGGCGAAGGGCAACTCGATCTTCTTTTCAGGCATCAGGCCTTAAACGTGATGATCTGGTAATAGTCGCCAAAGATCTTCTTCCGCACCGCGATTTTGTCGGCATATTTCTTCGGCAGCCATGCGGTTACGTCGTCGTGCTTCCAAATATCCGGAGCGAACGGCTCAAGAAACTGAAGGAACGGCAAATATATCCAGCGCAACGGATGCCACCACTTCGGTTTCGAGAATTCGACCGTAAGGATAGAGCCGCCGGGCTTGACGACGCGGAAAGCCTCGTCGAAAGCCTTTACACGCTCTTCGCGAGGCAGCTCGTGCGGCAAGAAGAACATCAGCACGCGGTCATATGTTTCGTTCGGCAATGGCAGAGCCGTTGCGTTCATGTTCAACAGCCGTACCTTGTTGGGCCTTGGAAGCTTGCGGTAGAGATTTCTAAGCTGGTTCCGCGCTACATCGACAACATCAAGCGATCCGCCTGAAGCCTCGACTCGTTCGTAAATACGAGGTGTCAACGCTCCATACGCGCAGGAAAGCTGAATGGTTCGGCCCGGAAGATTGCCGCCCCAAGCCGCCAGCGCTTCGTCGCGCAACCGCTTGTAATGAAACCAGAGGATCAAGTTAATAAGCCACTCGCGCTCCCAAAACTTGATCGCCCAAGGCCGCACATAAGCCCAGAAGTAATACTTCTCGACATACTCGGGAACCTCGGTCGATCCGATGATTCCGCAATCGTTTTCCATCGCAACGTCAGAAATGATAGTCCTCCATCGAAAGAGCGGACAAAAGAAACCTGCCAATGCCAACGCTAGCATGAGTCGGATGGGAGAGCCTAAAAGCTTTTTTCGAAGGGGCCAGTTACGAGGCGTTACAAGACTTCCAAATCAATCCGCTTGTCGAAAAGGCTCATCCCGATTATTCTAATATTCTAAACATCCCTCAGAAAACCATCTCCCAATCAGGAGGCTTCCCCATGTTCTCTAAGTCTCTATCTCTGGTCCTAGCTGCTGTCGCTCTTTCCGCCTGTTCCTCGGCTCAGCCAAAAGTTATCCAGGCCTCGGCCAACAACAAGGACATCGTCATTCAGCAGGGCATGGCCACGCAAATTGAAATGCCTGACGGAGGCCGCGTCGCCTCGGTGGTTGTCGGCAACAAGGATCTCGTTGCGGCAGAGCACGAAGGCGATGTTGTAACCGTATCCGGCAAAGGCGGGGAAGGCGAAACCAATATGATTATCCGCTCACGCGAAGGCAGTGACACGAAAGTCTACCAGTACCGCGTGATCGTCCAGAAGCCGTAAGGAAAAAGGGCTTCAATCCTGCCAGAGCTTGAGCCTTTTGAGGCCCTTCATAAGGTCGTTCTCAAGATCGGTCCACCCGCAGTCCGGCGTCGATGGTCGGGCGATCAGCACATAGTCATGTGCGCCGCTTGCATGGGGCATGATTTTGTACGCAAGCGCGCGCAAGCGCCTGCGGGCGCGGTTGCGTGTGACCGCATTGCCAACCTTGCGGCTGGCGGTCAGGCCATAACGGATGACATCGGAAGATTCGTGGGGCTTGCCGACTTGAAGAATAAACCCGGGCGCAACCCACTTTTTGCCGCTGGAAGCAACAGACAGAAACTCGGCACGTTTGCGTAAAATCTCGAGTTTGCGTTGAGCGACGCTCAAGCGAAACCCTTAAGCGGAAAGCTTCTTGCGGCCTTGGGCACGGCGGCGGGCCAAAACCTTGCGGCCACTCTTCGTAGCCATGCGCGCGCGAAAGCCGTGACGGCGCTTGCGGACCAGTCTGCTGGGCTGATAAGTGCGTTTCATTCTAACTTCTCCTGATCGCGGTCGTTTGATGTGGAAACGAAAAGCGCTTCCAGATCAAACGTGAACGCCAATCCAAAACCAAAAACGCGCGACTTACACATAAAGGCGCGCTCGAAAAGAGGCTGCTTTATAAGGGAGCAAAAGCCCAAGAGTCAACGAAATTGACGGAAAAGTCAGTTTTTTGCCTCAAAAGCCTGCTTTCCCTTGGCATAATAATAGTCTGCCTTTGCCTTATCTCCGTAAATCTTGGCATAAAGCTCCCCAAGAGCATGGTAGGACCGGTAAAACTTCGGTTGTATCTCGATGGATCGCAAAAGGTTTTCCGTGGCCTTATCGGCATGCTCTTTGTCCTGCCGCTTGGCGAGATAAACAAGGGCGAGATTAAACCGCGTTTCGGCATAAACATCTGAAATGGCGATGGCTCGGGTAAACTGCTCGATAGCTTGGTCATAGTCGCCGCGCTTGGAGTACCATAAGGCGAGATTGTTATGGGTCCGCGCGGATTCCGCTCCGTTAGCGAAAATATTGGGATAAAAAGTCCCCGGATCTCTCCAAATGGTATTTTGCGCAAGGGTTTTTCCTGCAAAGACTAATGCTAAAACAGTCGCCGCCGCGCAGAATCTCTCTGCGAGCTTTCGATTCCTTTTCCCCAAAGCAACAAGCGTCTGCCCGAGCCCCAAAGCCAGCCCCACTGAGGGCAGATACATCCAGTGCTCGAGAAACAGCGCATTCATCGGAATAAGAAGCCCCGTATCCGGCGCATGAGCCGCTCCAAACCAGAGGAATCCCCAGCCCAATTCGGTCAAGCGCCGATTTCTGAAACTCCAATACATAATCCATAAAGCTGTCGCCAGCATCAGGAAACCCATGAAAACGGGAAGCGAGATTTCAGTCTGCACAGCAAAAACGCGCTCCATGTGCAGCCCCGTCGGCCAAACAAGAAGCCTCAGATAGGACGGCAATGTCGCGAGGAAGGTGTAAAACCTGAAAAGCGGATGCTCGGCATAAAGCTTGAGAGGCGTGAACGAGGGCGCATTATAAAACTTCTCATAAGTCTGCGGTCCGTCGAACCCCGGCGTTGTCGAGCGCCAGTACACATAGAGCAGCGCGATGAGCCAAAGCGGCCAAGTGCGCCAGTAGGTGCGAAGCTTAAAGCGCTCGGGGCTGACGAAAAAGAGCGTAACGACGACGAGCGCGGGAAAGATGACCATGGATTCTTTGCTTCCGATTCCAAGA
The DNA here is from genome assembly GCA_028708035.1 of Alphaproteobacteria bacterium. GTDB lineage: Bacteria > Pseudomonadota > Alphaproteobacteria > UBA9219 > UBA9219 > CAIXLI01. The sequence goes on along the minus strand of JAQVZU010000032.1, from coordinate 1,976 downwards.
AGGAACAAAGGAATGACGGCCAGAATTTTGCGCGGAGAGAAATCGGGCAGCAGAACGATGATTCCAAGAAGGCAGAAAAAAGCATGAAGCGTATCCGCCGTCGCGCTCATGTACGTCACGGCTTCGGTATGGATGGGATGCACGCCCCACACGAGTGCCGCGAAAAACACGCCTTTCGGGTCGAACCCCAGTTTCGTGCCGAGCTTGTAAACGAAACATGCATTGGCGACATGCAGCGCCGTATTCAGCGCATGGAACCAAAACGCATCTCCGCCGCCTAACTGATAACAAAATAGATAAAGAAGGACCTGCAAGGGCCTGTAAAATCCGCCAAGGATATGAACGCCGCCGGTCGTCGAGCCCGTCAGGATGTCGCCGATATGATCCCAGTCCTTTATCCACGAATTCATAACGATAATCAGATCGTCGTCGAACACAAACTCGTTGGCGAAGACATTGGCGTAAGCGGCAAAAACGCAAACGGCAAGAATGACATAAGGCAGGGGACCCCGTTCAAGGGGCCTCATGTTGGAGATAGTTTTAGACATGGAACAGGTCTGAGAATCAGTTAAACCGATTAAAACTATACGCAGGTCTCGAGCGCTGCCAAGCGTTTGGTTGTTTGATGTGTCGGCTTCTAATGCGCTTCGGCCCAATTGGCTGCATGTCCTGCTTCGGCAACCAAAGGCACGCGCAATGAAACGGCGGGCAGTGGGGCCGTCTCCATAACCTTCTTGACGATTTCGATGGTCTTTTCAAGCTCGCCAAGAGGCACCTCGAACACCAGTTCGTCGTGGACTTGCAGTAAAAGCCGTGCGTTTAACCCTGCATCCTTCAATGCCGGACCCACGCGGATCATCGCGCGCTTCATAATGTCCGCCGCCGTCCCTTGCAAAGGCGCGTTGATCGATTGGCGCTCTGCAAAATTGCGCCGCGCCGCGTTTTTGTCTTTGATGCCGGTTATGTGAATCCGCCGCCCGAACAGCGTCTCGACATATCCATGCGCGCGGGCGAATTCCTTGGTCGTCTCCATCCAGTCGCGCAGCTCGTGGAATCTATCGAGATAATCGCGAATAAACGCGCTGGCTTCGGAAGCGGAAATTCCGATCTGTTTTCCGAGCCCAAATCCGCTAATTCCATAGATAATTCCGAAATTGATGGCCTTGGCGGCGCGGCGTTTCTCAGGGGTCATCTCGTTAAGAGGAATGCCGAATACCTGCGACGCCGTCAGCGCATGAATATCTATGCCATCATGGAACGCCTGAATAAGCGCTTTAATGTTCGCCATGGCCGCTGCGAGCCGAAGCTCGATCTGAGAATAATCCACCGAAAGCAGCGTATATCCTTTCTCGGCCACAAAGGCCCTGCGGATCGCGCGTCCGTCCTCAGTACGGATAGGGATGTTCTGGAGGTTGGGATCGGTGGACGACAGCCGTCCCGTCGCCGCGCCAACCAAAGAGAATGACGTGTGTACCCGCCCCGTCTTCTCGCAAATCTGTTGGGGAAGGGCATCCGTATAAGTTGATTTCAGTTTCGCAACGGATCGCCACTCAAGGAGCTTTGAAACTATTTCGTGCCCTGCGTCAGCCAAGGGCTCAAGCACGTCCGATGCCGTTGAAAAGCTTCCGTTTTTTCCCTTGCTTCCCCCCGGCAGACCCATCTCAGAAAACAGAACCTTCCCGAGCTGCTGCGTTGACCCGACATTGAAAGGATGCCCTGCAAGCGCATGAATTTCCTTCTCAAGTTTGTTCATGCGTTGCGCGAGCCCGTTGCTCTGCTGGCGAAGGATGGCCGGATCGATCTTTACCCCCGTGGCCTCCATCTGCGCCACAACGGGCACCAAGGGCCTTTCGATCCGCTCATAGACTTTCGTCACGTGCTGTTGGGCTATTTGCGGCTTTAAAACAAGCCAAAGCCTGAGCGAAAAGTCAGCATCTTCAGCGGAGTAGGCGGTTGCCTTATCGAGCGGAACACGG
>JAQVZU010000031.1 GCA_028708035.1 Alphaproteobacteria bacterium | reverse complement strand
GGCGTAGTCGTCGCCGACAATGGGAATAAGACGGTTCGCCAACGGCAGCCGAGCGGTCTTGCCTATCAAATGCTTCAGTCGTGCATTCTCGGGATGAACCGCAACGGCAGTGTCGCCGAGCAGCGTTTCAGGCCTTGTTGTGGCAACGATAATGAAGTCAGCGCTGCCTTCAATCGGATATTTAAAGTGCCATAGGTTCCCCTTAACTTCCTTCTGCTCGACCTCAAGATCCGACACCGCCGTCTGCATCTTGGGGTCCCAGTTCACAAGCCGCTTGTCCTTGTAAACAAGCCCGTCTTTGTACAACCGCACGAACTCATGCGCCACCGCACGGCTAAGCCCCTCGTCCATCGTAAAGCGCTCGCGCGACCAATCGCATGAAGCACCAAGCCGCCTAAGCTGCCGGGTAATCATCCCGCCGGATTCCTCTTTCCATTTCCAGACGGTTTCAATGAAAGCTTCGCGCCCCATCTCTCGACGGTCGATGCCTTTTTTCGCAAGCTGCCGCTCCACAACCATCTGCGTCGCAATACCCGCATGATCTGTTCCGGGCTGCCAAAGAACGTCCTTCCCCTTCATTCGCTGGTAGCGAATAAGAATGTCCTGAATCGTAAACGTAAGCGCATGCCCCATATGAAGACTGCCCGTAATATTGGGCGGTGGCATCATGATGCAATAGGGCAATTTTGGGGAATTAACGTCGCACGCAAAGGCGCCGGACTTCTCCCACTTATCGTAGATCTTGGCTTCGGCAGCGGATGGGTCGTAGTTCTTTTCAATAGGCATTGGTTAATTTCCTGTGTTTTAAGAACTTAATATAAGCCGAATTCGATACTGCGATGCAAGTCCTCGTAAGATGGACTGCTTTCCAAATTTAAAGCGGCCCAAAACTTCTGCCCCCCTTTGGGAAAACCTCTGAACGTTCCGCTAGAAAATAAACGTCGGACACCTGCGACAATATTCGATTAGCCGCTCGCGGGAAAACGGCTTGGTTAGAAACGCCTTCGCTCCCGCATGGGTTGTCATGCTAACATTGGCGACAGAACTGTCGGCACTCAGCATGACGACATATGCCTTCGGATCGACCTGAAGAATCTCCTGTAAAAGGGTTGCGCCGCTAAGTCCGGGCAAGTGAATGTCAAGGAATACTAAATCCGGAATGCTACTTCGAAAGGCCTCCATGACCTTGTCGCCTTCCGCGACCTCAAGCACCGTGGCGTTCGACGATAGTCCCTTGTTGACAAGCATCCTCACGTACATGTCGTCGTCAGCGATTAAAACGACGTTTTCTCTTCTCGCTTTCCGGATATCCGCGAGTGAAAAGGTAAAAGATTTCTGATGTGTCACATGGAGCTCAAGCTTTCCGAGCCCTTCGAATGTCGTTTCCTGGGATCGAACCTCGACCGCACCTTGCGGCATAAGCCGCTCAATTTCTTTTAAGACATTCGATACGACAAACGACCGCCCAAGATGGATAAGGACAAGAACCTCCTTGTCATTGTGGATGAATAGCCTTCCTTCTTTACCTGAAAAATAAGATTGCACGGCTTCAGCCGCTTGCATCGCGGATATCTGCCTACCCGCCTTATCGGTAATTAGGATGTCCACCAGCACCCATTCCTTGACGGTTGACTTGACGTGAGGAAGATATTCCAAAAGGTCTTTGACGTTTCGTGGCAAGATTTCCATAGGAGCCGCCTTGGATGAAACCGCTATCAAGTCCAAACGGCTACAACTATGTGTTGAAAGCCGCGAAGGGAAGTACGAAGATACTTTGATTCGCACAGCAATAACCACGGTTTCTACAATGGCTGATATGGAACTCAAGACAAAAAAAAGCCCTCTTTGCATCCTTGTCGTTGAAGATAACGAGCTTCTCCAGCAGATATTCCTTTCCACTTATAAAAATGCCCATGTCGTCCGGACCGCCTCAACCATCAAGCAAGCTTGGGAAATGTTTAACCGCAAGCCTCCCGATATCGTTTTTATGGATATTGCGTTGCCCGACGGAAATGGCCATGACTTGGTCTACCGTATAAAAAAGGCTCGCCCAGAGACGTATATCGTCATGGTTACGGCAAGCACTTACACTGATGATAAGGAAGAAGCTGTTTTTAACCATGTAAACGGTTTCATCACGAAACCGTTTGGAAAAGCTCAAATCGATGGCACCATAGCTAGATATTGGGAAACGAAGGCAGACTAAAGCCTTTTAGAAACGGAGCCAAAAGGGTTTTCTAACAAGTCTTAGATTACCGCTTAAGAAAGTGGATCGTTGTGTCTGCATAGCTACGATGCAAGACCTCCTCGCAGCCTGGAAGGGGTTTGAATGCCTCCTTCTTTGCCGTTTCGGCAACGATGATTGCATGCGATGCAATCCATCCAGCCTCATCAAGCGCATCGAAAGCCGGGGAAATCAGTCCTTTCCGGTAAGGCGGCGCCAAAAAAACCAGCTTACAGGAAAAGGCCGCCTTTGGCGGCATGGTCGCATCGGCGGCCAAGATATGGCACTTGTCCGAAATTCCCAATGTAGCTGCATTCTGGCGAGCGATCTCAAGCGCTTCCCGATCCTTGTCGAACAGAACTGCGTGCCCCGCGCCCCACGAAATGGCCTCAAACGCCAGTGCCCCGGTTCCGCAAAACGCGTCCAAGACGTTGGTGTCGCTTTCCAGAAGATCTCCAATGTCTTTTCCCCACTCCCGATGAACGAGGATGTTGAAAAGAGCTTCGCGAATGCGATCCATCATCGGACGCGTGACGCGGCTAAGAGGGGGGTCAATTTTCCTGCCCGAAAGACTTCCACCAACAATGCGCATAACAAACTGCCCCCATCTGCCAAAAGCGCGAGGGATCAAAACTCGCCTAGGCTTTCCTATTAAAGATTTTTTCAAATTTGGAAAAGTTTCTTTTAAACCAAAAGTCGCCTTGTCTATTTTTCCCTCTTATCCAAAAACTCTTTCTCGCCTTGTTTCATTTCTTCAGGAGATACATCGCGCACGTGAGTAGCCAAAGTCCAGTAATTTCCGAAAGGATCTTTTACGCATCCTGAACGGTCTCCCCAGAACATCTCTTCGATACCGTCGATCTGTTGCATTCCCGCGCTTGTCGCCTGACTGAAGGAGGCATCGACATCCTTGACATACATATAGAAGGAGCACTTGGTCCCAACGCCACCCGGACGATCAGGAGCGGAATCCAAAAGAAACATCTTTGAGTTTCCGATTTTGATGCACGCATGGACGATTTTTCCGTCTTCAGCCTCCATCCGGTATTCCTCCGTGGCGCCGAACGCCTTTTTATAGAGGTCGATCGCCTCGGATGCTCTGGATACGATTAAGGTGGGGGTTACTGTACAAAAGCCTTCCGGCAGCTCAGTTGGAGCGACCATCGATCCCTCCCTTGCTTGGGTGGAAAAAGGAACATTTTAACCTGAACCCGGTCGGCTGAAAATAACGGCTCACCGCCGGAAAAGGATTATCGCATCGCTTTTTTATCCATCCCCTTGCTGAAAAACTTGCCCAAAGATTCCTTTAGCGCGCGCCGGGGAACTTCCTCGATGCCTCCTCGCGGAAGCTTTCCGAGCGGAAAAGGGCCAAACGCTACCCTTATGAGTCGCGTCACCTGAAGCCCAAGGTAATCCATAATCTTGCGCACCTCACGGTTTTTGCCTTCCCGGATCGTCACCGCGAGCCAGTGATTGGTTCCTTCTTCCTTCTCTTTTTCAACGACGATCTTGACCGGTTCGTAGCGAATGCCGGAAATTGTTACCCCATTGGATGCAAGAGCAAGCTTTTTCGGGTCTATAACTCCATGGACCCTCACCCTGTATTGCCGAAGCCATGCATTTGCGGGAAGCTCCAGATGCCGGGCCAGTTCTCCGTCGTTGGTCAGCAGCAGCAATCCCTCGGTGTTGAAATCCAATCGTCCTACGCTTACGACCCTTGGCATTTCCGGGGGAAGCTTGTCAAAAACAGTGGGGCGTCCTTGCGGGTCGCGCGATGTCGTGATGATTCCGGCAGGTTTATGATAACGCCATACCCGCGTCTCTTCAGCGGCCTCTATCGGCTTTCCGTCCACAGTAATGATATTGGCGTCGGTGACATTAAGCGCAGGCGAGGCCAGAACCTTCCCATCGACGGCTACGCGCCCTTCCGCGATCATTCTTTCGGCATCGCGACGTGAACATACTCCAGCGCGGGCTAATCTTTTGGCAATGCGTTCGCCTTCAAATTTTGATTCGGATTTTGGCATTCTTTTTTATGCTCTCTTGCATGAAGGGCCTATGAGGCTCTAAAGTCAGGTTTAGTATATATATAGTGTATTAGACTTATTCCCAATGGCTTCGTTCATGCAAATAGCCTTTCAGGAGGCCGAATTGGCCCTGAAAAGAGGCGAAGTCCCGGTGGGAGCGGTTGTCGTATCCGCCAAAGGCGAAATTCTCGCGCGCGCAAGCAACCAGACCGAAGGAAACGATGATCCGACAGCGCATGCCGAAATCATTGCAATCCGCGCCGCGTGCGAAAAAATCGGCGCGCCGAGGCTTCCCGATTGCGATCTTTATGTGACTCTCGAACCTTGCGCAATGTGCGCGGCCGCGATCAGCTTCGCGCGCTTGCGCCGGGTGATCTACGCTGCTTACGACCCGAAAGGCGGGGGTATTGACCACGGACCGCGCTTTTACTCGCAGCCCACTTGCCATCATGCACCCGAAGTCGTCGGCGGCGTTGAAGAGAAGCAAGCCCAGCGCCTTTTAAAAGCGTTCTTCGCCTCAAAACGCTAATCTGTGTTTTTGCGGAGTGCCTGAGCGCAAGAGACTGCGAATCAGTTTTTTGGAAAACGGTCTGTTATCTGCCCATAAAAAACTAACCCCCGTTCGGCGTGCCAGCGATCGCTTAGCATACCGAACGGGGGTTGAAGATTTAATCACACCGCCTTCAGGCGGCTAGACTTATTTCTTCTTGGCCTTCTTTGCGGCCTTCTTTACGGGCTTCTTAACAGCCTTCTTCTTAGCAGCAGCCATAATGACCTCCTTAGTTGATGACTAGAGTAGAGTGAAGAGATGTTGTGTCTTCGGAGAAAAAGAGTCAACAAATTTTTTCACATCAACGCGCTTCCTGCGAACTCATCGATGGCGCACGTTGCACCCAAGCAACATTTCGAGTCTGTGATCCGGTCATCGCACACGTTGTCGAAGATACGCGGAGAGATCGGAATCAAAAACACTGAGATGCGTCGTCGTCAATAAGCGCTTCTGTTACTTCGAGGTGCGCGATGGCTACACGGGAAGATGCATCGTGATTAAGCAGCGGTGAGACATAAACACTTCGATCCTTCCGCTCTCGCAGCAGCGCAGCGATTTCTGCGCCGCTCAATTTCCGAATCGCTGAACTCTGTTTTTCATTTGCGCTCCCCCAATTCTTCGACGTGAAGTGATGTGGGAATACCGCTATAGCGCAGAGAATATCTTCGCGGGGTCTATGAGTTTGCCGTTTCTTTTACAGTACAAATCTTCGAGAGATGCGGAGGGTTTCCCGCGCTTAGCGCACGACCGCAAGTCTTTCGGTTTTGACAAATCCTGTTTGGCTGTCATCCCACACAAACCTGACGCGGTTCTGAACTCCCGTCAAAAGATCATATGAGATTCGGTCGCAATAATCGGCGAGATTCTCGACCGGAAGACCATCTCCCCATAAGGTAACATGGTCCCCGACAGAGGCATCGGCACATGCGCGCAGGTCGATAGCAGCCATGTCCATTGCGATGCGCCCTATGATCGGACAACGTTCGTTGTCAATCAGGACTGAAGCGCCATCGCGGACGATACGCGGGTAGCCGTCGCCGTAGCCCACGGCGGCGATGCCGACGGGCATGTCTTCGGGACAGAGATAGCCCGCGCCATAACCGACATTGTCGCCGCGCTTGAACTTTTGGATCGCAATCAACTCGGTTCGAAAGGTCATCACGGGTTTAAGGCCAAACTCCGCCGCCGACTTACCAACGATTGGCGCGCCGCCGTAAAGCGCGATGCCGGGACGAACCATATCGTAATGGACTTCGGGGAAAGCGAAGATTCCGGGAGAGTTGCACAGGCTTTTCGGTCCGGGCTTGCCATCCGCGAAGGCCCGGAAGGTCTGAATTTGCTTTGCGTTGAGCGGATGAGTCGGCTCATCGGCGCATGCGAAGTGCGAGACTATGCCGACGGGCTGTTCGACTGCGGCGCTCTTTGACAGAATTTCCAGCGCTTCTTCGCCGTTTTGGGAATCGAAGCCAAGACGGCCCATACCCGTGTTGAGCTTGAGCCAAGCCACGATGGGTTTCGGTAACTTTGCCGTGCGGAGCCATTCGATTTGATGAAAACTGTGGAAGACAACCGCGAAGCCGTGCTCTGCCGCCAAAACAAGTTCATCGGGAGCGAAGATTCCTTCGATCAATGTCACGGGAGTCGTGACGCCCGCTTGACGCAGAGCAAGGGCCTCGTCGATTGAGGCGACGCCCAACGCATCAACGTGTCCCTGAAGCCTTTGCGAAACTGAGCGAATACCATGTCCGTATCCATTCGCCTTGACCATTGCGAGAATTTTGGATTTCGGCGCTTTCGATTTAATTGTCTTAACGTTATGCAGCAAATTAGCCGTCGATAGCGTACAAAGTGTTTTCCGTGCCATCTACTTATTAACTCCTTGTCCGGAAACGTATCACAGAACAAAACCGCTTCCTACTGCCATTTGGCTCCAGCAGAAAAGCGCTTTTTTCACCTTCTTATACGGGCTTATGGTTAAATCGCGGAAGGAATCTCCTGCTTTAATATTCCACCGATGCGTATCGGCTCTATATTGACAGCAAGTCCTGTCGAGTCATCTGTGGTAATCAGCACGCCACAAACCGTAGCAGCGCCTTCAGCGGGCGATTTGCGTTCGCGAAAGGGAGTTTTGTGCGTAAAGCGCCATGTCGCTACGTCTTTTTTCATGCCCACGATACTGTCGTAATCGCCGCACATGCCAACATCCGATATATAGGCGCTGCCTTGGGGAAGAATTCTCTCGTCTGCGGTCGGAACATGCGTATGCGTGCCAACGACAGCGCTTACACGGCCATCGAGAACGTTGGCCAGAGCGGATTTTTCGGAAGTCGCTTCGCCGTGAGCATCAACGAGAATCTGGAGATTGCCGGACAGTTTGTGTTCAGCGACAGTTTTTTCCATCGCACCGAATGGATCGTCAAGAAGAGGCTCAACAAAAACTCTCATCAGCGGGTTGACGACCAGAAGCTTGCGGCCTTGGGAAACGTCTATCATATAGACGCCCCTGCCCGGCGTACCTTCGGGGTAATTCAGCGGACGGATAATGCGCGGCTCGCTTTCAATAGATATCATCAGCTCGCGCTGAGCCCATGAGTGGTTGCCGAGCGTCAGGCACGAAATGCCGAGCGCAAAGAGGTCATCGGCGACTTTTTTAGTAAGCCCTACCCCAGAGGCGGCGTTTTCGGCATTGGCGATGACGGCATCCGGCTTAAGGCGTTCCTTGAGCATCGGCAAATGCTGCGCCAGCCCTTCGCGACCGCTGCGTCCCATGACATCGCCGAAAAAAAGAATTCTCATTCCGTACCCATCCCCCCTGAGGCGCACATTCCGTCGCCGAACAAAACGGCCATCCCGCATGGCGAACCAAACAAAGCCAAGGCGTCATATGCCGGGCCGAGAACTTTGACAAATCTTTGCGTTCTTTCGGAAAGGTCGCCATAGACTGACTTCAGGTAGCGATGGTAATTTTCGGCACGCACTGCGCTCGTCGCGCCTTGTGCAAGCGTCGAGCACTCGGTGTCGAGCGGCGCGCCGGAGGCATTGGCATTAATATATGTAATAAAGCGAATTCCGTAATCGATCTTCGCCGCATTCATGCCTCTGCGGCGCGCATAGGCGTTAAGCTTTTCCATCCCATACGGGTAGGCGTTGTATTCGGGACAAGCGGCTTTGTCGGGAAGGCCGAACGATCTTTTTCCGGTGGCGCGCGACGGAGTTTGATAGAGATACGATTTGGCTCCGGCAACAAGGTACCGGACGTCGATAAACGCGCGCGTCACAAGGTCGTGCGCCTTGGAAAATGCGGCATAGCGCTGGACAAAGTTCGCGCCCGCGCCATGCCCCGCAATCACGATTGTTTTCATGTCGGGAAAGATGGTCCGGTCCGAAAGATACATCAAAAGCATGTCAACGACTGTGAACGAGCTGATATTCCGCCGTCCCGAGACAGGCACCGAATCGTCTCCCGAGATCCAGCCGACAATCGGCCATGAGGCAAAGTCTTTTCCTTTATCCGGCAGATAGTCAATAAATCGCATCAAATCGGTCTGTATCAAGAACTGGGGAGCTATAATGACCGTGGAAGCGTTTTGAGCTCCCCCAAGAGCCGACAACAGCGCGAATGCTGCGGGCGCATCGCGAGTTTCGTCGTGAATCACAACGATGGCGCGGTCTATCCCATAGTTGACCTTGTTCGCTGGAATTTTTGCCGCAATTGGCACAAATTGCGGGCGCGTATCGGGGGGCGCGTCTTCCGGAAGAACCGGGAAAAAAAGCGTAGCCGGGACGGTTTCAGCGCGTGCCGCACCGCCGAACAAAAGCAACATTCCGGTTAAAATCCATATAAGCCGCATATCGCGCATCATATCGCCCTTTTCGACCGACCGGGCAAGGATTCTAAAGAGATTTGCATAAAATTACGGTTTCCATTGCGGCGCAAACCCGCGATCTTGCTTTTTCGCGCCGCATCCTGCAACAATGCTCTTAATCTGGACTACGCAAATGCCTCTGACCCTAGAACAGCAGGAAAAGATTCTTACGCCAGCCGTGCGCCGCCTTTTGGACGTGCTTGACGCGGATGCCCGCGCAGTTGGCGGAGCCGTTCGCGATACGTTTTTAAGGCGCGCTGTTTTCGATATAGATATAGCCTCTCCTCTGCCGCCGGAGCGCGTGATGGAGGTTTTGGCCATCGCGAAGATCAAGACCGTCCCGACAGGATTCGCCCATGGAACCGTGACAGCCGTTCTGGACGGAACGGGGTATGAGATTACGACTTTGCGCCGGGATGTTGAGACCTATGGGCGCCATGCAAAGGTTCAGTTTACTGATGACTGGCAGGAGGACGCCTCGCGCCGCGATTTCACGATGAATGCAATGTCGGTCGATGCGCAAGGGGCGCTTTACGATTATTTCGGTGGCGAGGCAGACGCCAAGGCAGGGCGAGTCCGGTTTATCGGCGATCCGCGCCAGCGCATTCGCGAGGATGTCCTGCGCATTTTGAGATACTTTAGGTTTTACGCGTTTTTTGGAAGGTCAAATCCCGACGCCGATGCTCTGGGCGCATGCCGCGATCTGGCCAGCTTGATCCCTACTCTTTCGGCGGAACGCATCTCAAAGGAGTTTCTGAAACTTCTTTCCGCCGATACCCCTGTCCCGTCGTTGCGACTGATGATGGAAACGGGCGTTTTGATCGCCTTCATGCCTGAAATCACATCGCTGGATCGGTTGGAGGCGCTTCTTAAGACAGAAAAGGCTAACGCAGTCGCTTTGTGTGCGGAGCGTGAGCCGGTCTTGCGGCTGGCATCACTGCTTCCTCCCATCGAGGCTGACGCGCGTGCGGTAGCATCGAAGCTTAAACTTTCCAATCGCGACACTGAAGCGCTAGCGACGCTCGCAAAGCTTCCAGAGTTTCTTGAAGATACGGATGTGCCCCAGACACTGCATCGCCTTCTTTATGCCTATGGCGCGGGGAACTGCCGCGCGGCGACGCTTCTTAAGGGAGGCAACGTCGCGCCTGCGCTGGATGAGATTTCGAGATGGAAGATTCCCGTATTTCCAGCAAAAGGCGAAGATATCGTCAAGCTCGGCGTTCCGGCGGGGCCGCAGGTAGGACAGGTTTTACGCGCTCTCGAAAAATGGTGGATAGATAACGATTTCCAGCCGAACAGGCAGGCCTGCATGGAACAGGCAAAACAGATAATTTATAACGGAGAGCGAAGCACGGGAAAATGAACGCCCTGTATTGGAAATATCCTTGACACACGCAATGTGATGGGATAAAGCGCTTATTGTTTTTAGGCTTTTTCCATCAGGAGGATGTTTCATGCCAAGTCGCCGTTTAGTCATTTCCACAAACAAGTCTTCTCGCAAGCGTCGCACAGGGACCGATTTTGGGCCACGCGAGCGGTGGCAGCATTCTGGTCGCACGTTTCAGGTAACGGACGACAAGGGCTGCGTCGCAGCGCGGGCGACGGAGGAACACATCCTCGATATTTTAGGTCTTAAAAAACTTTTATCCGTACTTCAAATTGAGGCTGGCTTGAGGCTTAAGGCCGATTATCATGCCGCCGCCATCGCCAGGCGCGTGACAGGAAGCTACTCAGGCGCGCCCTCCGCACGGGATTATTTTCGCGCCGAGCGCGAGCGGACGGACGCGGAGGAAGCCGCTTACCAGCGCTGGAGGAATGCGGTGAAAGAGATGGGGCTGCGGTACAGCGAGGCAGTGGTTTCGACTGTGTGTTACGATGAAGCGCCTCCGCCCTGCGATATTCCGGCGTTGCAAGGCGGGCTTGAAAAGCTTGCGACGTGGTATGGAATGAAGGAGGTGACCGGAAGCCGGAATCTGAGAGCCATGTGAAACAAGGCCCCTTTACACAGGCATTCCCATACGTAGAATGGCCTTATGAACGAACGTATGGGCATCGCGCTTTTTGTCGTCCTAATTGCAGCCGCCGGATGCTCGGGAAGCATGCGGCGCGACGAGGATGCCGCGCGCGCTAAAATCCGAATGGTCGGCATGACCAAAGAAGAAGTTTTGGGATGCATGGGACCGCCAAAGAAAAAGGCTGTCGAAGGCGCAACCGAGGTTTGGTCGTATCCGTCCGGAGATGGACATAGCCAGTGGTCGAGCGGAAGTTACAAGACGACCGACAGTTATCGTCCGTCACATTATACGCATACGGATAATTTCGGTTTTTTGGGGGGCGAGTCAGAGAAGCGGTTTTGCACCGTCAATGTCACGATGACGAACGGCGTGGTAAAGGCCGTGCATTATATTGGGCCGAGCGCAACCAATTTTTATAATGAGAATGATCAGTGCGGATACGCTGTTGTGGCATGCGCGAAGCAGTAAGCTGCTAAGTTTTCCATCTGATATTCAGCGTGGTCAGCCTAGCGTTCCTTTAACCAAAAAAAGCTACTTGGCGAACCTTCCTGGTGTTGGTATAGAGGACGCCTTAATGCGGGTATGGCGGAATTGGTAGACGCGGCAGACTCAAAATCTGCTTTCTTCACGGAAGTGGGGGTTCAAGTCCCTCTACCCGCACCATTAAAAAAGGCTCCCTTCTTAGGGGCCTTTTTTAATGGCAAGTGTGGATGCACTTGAACCCCTTGGGGTTCACCAAACAGTCCGGGGGACTGTTTGGCGCGGAGGGGCGAAGCCCCGTAGTCCGAAGCGAAGCGAAGGATAAAAACATGCAGGAAGCATGTTTTTACAATTCCCTCTACCCGCACCAAAATTCAAACGCTCCGCGTTTGAAGTTTGCCCGGCGTAGCCCCCTTGGGCGTAGACGGGCTGGTTCGGATTGAGAGCATCTCTTCATGCACTACGTCTATCTCATCCGCAGCCAATCTGATCCCGAACAAATTTACGTCGGCGCGACATTTGATCTAAAACAACGTCTGTCCGACCATAACGACGGCAAGTCCCTACATACGTCCAAATACACGCCATGGAAACTTGTCTGCTATGTCGCCGTTCAGGATAAGTATCGCGCGATGGAACTTGAGAAATACCTCAAGTCTCATTCAGGTCGTGCCTTCGTCGCCAAGCATTTGTGGTAATGCCCCCTTCGGTTCTATTGTGGATCTCTGTTTTGTTTTGCAAAAGGACATCCAACTCTTCCAAGAAATTTTGGTTGTGTTTTAAAGACGTTGTTTATAAGCGCCTCTTGTTCTTTGCTTAATGAAAGCTCTTCTCCACATTTTTCAAAAAATTCTGCATATTCATGACCGCTGGCAGCGTAAATAGGCATTGTCTTTGCCAATTCCAGCATATCCCTTTGAAGCAACCCTTCGAGCCCATAATTGGGGTAAAAGGCATCTGCTATCAATACCGTGAAACCTTTGTATTCACTCATGTCGAGTTTGAAGATCGATTCTCTGATGGGAGCAACATCGACATAATTAGCCTCGGCGTTTCTCTTAATCATCTCTATCGCTAGGCCATCACAATCGACGGCAACAACTTTATCAGCCCCCTGCTTTGCAGCTGTGATTGCAACGGCGCCTGATCCCGATGCCAAATCCAATATATTCTTGTCGGCGACAATCTCAGGATGGGACTCAATGTACAGAGACAAACACGTTCCTCCAAAATAAGGGCCAGCAAGCATCCATCCCTTGGTCATTCTATCTCCTGCAGCCAAGCGCCCTAATACTTCTGAGGTTTTTGTCATATCGAAAAATTTGGCATAGTCCAAAGTATACAAAGGAAGGTTTGGCAGACATTTCGTAGAGTTAAGGCTGTAGAGCTTATGAAATTCTTCCTCTGAAATCTGATTAAAAAGTTGTACCGCTTCGTCTTCAGTGAGCGAATTATCATCTTGAGGGAAATAAGGTTTACTCATATCCGCCTTCCCAAAATACATGTTAAAAATTAGAGGCTACGCTAATTAAAAATGCTTTGAAAACTATGACACAATTGATTGAAACTAATTACTACATTAATCATTAAAATCTTAACGATGATCATTTATAGGTATATTTTTGCAGATGTGGCGCACCAGTGCAACAGATTGCATGGACCTTCCTAAATAATTGAATAGCGCCCCCTGTCCTTTATACGGGACGTGACGCAGTCATCAACAGCCTCTAAATCGCGCTGCTGGTGATTGTCTGGTAAGCGCTAATCACCTTATCGCGAATTGTGGTGATTTCCGTCAGGACGATCTCGGCATTGTCCATTGCCGTGACGACGCTCGCGAGATCAACCTTGCCGGAGGCCGCTCCGGCGGCGGCTTTTTCGCCCTCGTGAAGAGAAGCGACCGCGTCACCCATAAAATCCTTCACCATCTTGCCAAAGTCCTCGTTGCCCGATGGGGCAACCGGAGTCCCCCCGCCCGAGGGCTCTGCGATGTTTCCGCTTTTCTTATAGGCGGAAATGGCGTTAAGCGCGTTCATAACCATGGAGTCCTCCTTACTGGAGCAAGCTGATTGTCTTAAGAATCATCGAGCGCGAAGCCGCGATGACGTCGAGATTGGCCTGATACGAATGGCCCGCTTCGCTCATGTCCATCGTTTCCATTAACGGATTGACATTCGGTTGCAGCACATAGCCCTGCCCGTCCGCAGCAGGATGGGTCGGGTCGTATTTCTTGCCAAACTCGGAACTGTCGGGGCGAATGCCATCGACTTTCACTTTATAAGCCCCTAGCGCCTTGTCGAATTCCTTTTTAAAGGTAATGACTTGGCGCTGATAAGGCTTCGCTCCGGGCGCGCTCGCAGTCGTGTTGGCGTTCGCGACGTTTTCAGCGATGATTTTCATGCGCTGGTTCTGCGCTTTAAGCGCGGAACCCGAAATCGCAAAAATGTCTGTGAATTCGTTCGACATTTATCCGCCTTAACTGCTGCTTCCCTTGATAGCGATCTTGAAGAGGCCGTTCATCTTCTTATAAATCGCCGTAATCATCTGGTAATCCATCGACGTTTTCGAGACTTCGGCCATTTGCTGTTCCAGATCCACCGAATTTCCCGAAAGCTGCACGTCCGTGTCTTTTGACTGCGCCGTTTGCGCATTCGTTCCCGCCATCGACGCCGGAAGAATATGGCGGACATCAGTCGTAACCATCGACGACGATGCCTGCTTCAAAGCGTTGTCGAAGCTGAAAGGTTTCAGTTCCAACTGCTTATAGCCCGGCGTGTCGACGTTCGCCACGTTTTCGGCGATCACGCCCTGCTTGTGATTAAGGTACGACATCTTCTGCGTCAGAAGATCGAATATTCCTGCGATGCTCGATGAACTCATGCAGATACCTCGCCAAGGGCTAGCTTAGTGGAAGAGCATTTGCGTTTCTCGGTTAACAAAAGGTTAATTGACCCTCTGTGCGGAGTTGCGTAGTGTCATCCCATGGAAGATGATTCCGATTTTAAGCCTAACATATCTCCGATCTATCCGCTAGGGCGTCGGACGGTTGCCGTCGCGCTTAAGGGAAGCATGGGGCCGTCCGACCGAAAAACGGAAACGCTTCCGAAGGTTATCGCCTCGGGTTACGGAAAACTCGCCCAGCAAATCCTCGACATGGCGTTTGATAGAGGCATCAAGGTCCGCAAGGACGCCGATCTTGCGGAACTGCTGGCCACACTCGACCTTGACACGCCCATCCCGAGCGAAGCTATCGTCGCCGTTGCCGAGATTCTCGCCAAAGTCTACGAGGCCAACGCGCGGATAGCCGTTTCCCAAGACATCGAAGAATGCGCATAATGGAGCCAGATATTTCCCCGACAAGCCAGGAAGTTCTCGATCAAGAGTTCAATTCCATTCACGGCTATCTTCAAACGGTATGCGATGTCCTTGCCCATGGATCGATGCCCGATATTCTGGATCTGGACGATAGAATCGCGCGGCTTTGCGCGCTTGTGGAATCGGCTCCGGAGGACTTGCATGAGGGGTGCTTGGCTAGGCTCGGCGTTCTTCTTAAGAATCTCGGAGACTGCGAGGATGAGATGACCGCGCTCCATAACGCCGGAAAGCAGGATAAATGAACGAACCCATCGATATTTTCAAAGTCCTTCTCGCTTTCTCCTTCGTTTTAGCGCTTCTGGGCGGACTGGCGTTTGTCCTTAGATATATGAGCGCCCGCGGATTTACGCTTTACCGCAAAGGAACCCAGAATCGAAGGCTTAAGATCGTCGAAACGCTTCCTCTTGATGCGCGGCGCAGATGCGTGATCGTGCGCTGCGACGCTACCGAACACCTGCTTTTGCTTGGCAACGATGTCGATCTGGTGATCGAAAATAGTATCCCTCCCCCCAAGCCTCCGGTTTCTAGAGGGCAAAATACTCCTTGATGCAGAGGTATCTAGCCTCTAGGTTTCTCGAAACTTCTCAAATCCCCACGTGAGTGGCTATGCGCCGGTTCCATTCCTTTTTCTCCGTTCTGTTGGCGTTCGCTTTTCTTCTGGCCCTGTTCGCGCCGACAAGCGCGATAGCGCAATCGATCAATTTCGACATGGGGCAAGGGCCGACAGCGACCTCGCGCATCGTTCAGACAATCATCCTTGTAACTGTTCTTTCGCTTGCGCCGTCCATTCTTGTCATGGTGACGAGTTACACGCGCATCATTGTCGTTCTTGCGTTTCTGCGGTCCGCCATGGGGACTCAGACGACCCCGCCGAACGTCGTTCTTATCAGCCTAGCACTTTTTTTAACGATGTTCATTATGCAGCCGACCTTAGACAGGGCTTGGGATAGCGGCGTCAGGCCGTTGATGAACAACCAGATTGACGAGGAAACGTCTTTCCAGCGCACAATAGAGCCGCTTCAGGATTTTATGCTCAAGCATACCCGCGCAAAAGACTTGGCCCTATTCGCCGAAATCGCAAAAGCCAACGACGCGGCTAAGACTCCGGATAAGGCGGACCAGAAGAAAGATGCTGCGCAGAAACAGGCCGAGGCAAAAACGGACGAGGTTTCAACGCGAGCATTAATTCCGGCTTTCATGATTTCAGAACTCAGACGCGCGTTCGAGATCGGGTTTCTTCTGTTTCTGCCGTTCCTTATCATCGACATGGTCGTCGCATCAATCCTGATGTCGATGGGCATGATGATGTTGCCACCATCGATGATCTCGCTGCCGTTTAAAATCATTTTCTTCGTCCTTGTGGACGGCTGGTACCTCGTCTGCGGCAGCCTCATCCAAAGTTATGGCGGCGGCTAGGAAGAGGCCTTCAGCAAGGCGTCGGCGGACATATCTTCTTTTTCACTGCGAAGCACTGGATTTTCGTTTTGCATGAAGTTTCGTGCGCTTTATGAGTATCGCACGTCGGGGGGACGTTCGCTTTGGCCGATTTGTCCGCTGCGGGGCATTTGTCAACAGCAGCATTGTTCGTTTTGGGGTCCGCATCTTGCGCCGCCGTATCGGAAGCCTGTGAGCCAGAGCCTGGCTCAGTTCCCGTATCGTGAGAATAATGATGGTGATGATGCCCGTCATCCGGAAGAACATAAATAGTCTTTCCTGCCGGAGTCACGCATGCCTTAACCGCATGGCCGTGGGAAGCGTCGTAGAGGGATACAAGTTCGCTTTTCGGGGGCACCGCTGTAATCATGGAATCCGTTCCTCCGCCGCCTTGCGTCATGTGGTCAAGCACAACAGGGGGCACCCCATTCGCATGCGTTATGTTTTCGCTCACGGTGGTATTGGCATATAGCGCGTCTGCGACCGACTGCGCAACGCTCTGCCTTCCACTTAGCGGATCGTTTGTGTTGACCAACCCGCTGGCCGAAACCGGAATAGAATTATTTGTTGCATTTGGCGCAATGTCCCCTGCGTGGGGCCCAAATGTCCCATTGTAAAGCCAAGGCAAGTGGTTGAAACCCGGCGAGGGCCCTTCAAGAGTCGTGTTGTTGACAGGTTGAAATACGCTAGGCCTGGTTATCGACTTTAAAAAGTCCGCCTTTCCCGCAACGAAATCCGCAACGACAGGGTTGGAGAAAACTCCATGCGCAAGCGGTGCGAGGACTGTAAAGCCGACCATTCCGGAAATCAAACCGCGTACCGCGCTCTTTTTTGCGCCTTTGATAAAAGCATCTCTTAGGTCCTCCTTTGCCCGATGCCCAGACCGATACGTTCGGTAGGCATTCATACCGCCGCCGATCACGAAACCACTGGCAGCGCCCGCGAACACTGTCGCGCCTATCGTAATTGCAGCCGCCGGAACGGCAACCGGTAGGGAAGCCGCGAAGACTTCAATAGCGGCGGCTTTAAAACCGAGTCTAAGAGCCATGCCCGCGCCAGCGCTCACCGCCACTTCGGGAATATAAGGGAGCGCTTTTTTGATGTTCAAATTTTTCAGTGCGCGAGCAGGCTTAAACCGCTTAAGCAAGCCGCCGCGCGTTTTGCCACCTATTTTTTCTTCTTCTTTCGGATCGGATTTTTGCTTTTGTCGAAGACCCCAAAACCCATCGTGGACGTCATTATGATCCGCCATGCAAAACTCCTTGTCTTTTTGCTTTTACACTTCTGCCATGTTCGCGCCTTAAGCGCTGGACATGTATCAAAACGCAACCATTGTGTGCGTTACCGAGTGCTTTTCTTCGAAAGCGATCTTATCCAATTTTCCTTTTTAAACAAGGAGTTGTTAAGCAACTTTATTATTAATTTGAGTGACTCCGGGTCACGTTCTAGAACAGGCCCATGATACAATCGACCTTTCTTGGCATCGAAAAGTCCTGCACAGGCCAGCGGTGGATTGCGCGCGACTACGACGAGCGCATCGCTTTGGCACTGTCCCAGAGATTCAATCTTCCGGACATCATTGCACGGTATCTCGACGCTCACGGCATAGGACTTGATGAAGCAGCAAGCTTCCTTTCGCCGAAGCTTCGCGATTTGCTTCCGGACCCGAGCAGCTTTAAGGATATGGACAAAGCCGCAATGCGGTTTGCCGATGCCGTGGCCAGAGGCGAGCGCATAGCGGTTTTTGGCGATTATGACGTGGACGGCGCGACATCGTCGGCGCTGCTTTTGCGTTTCGGGCGCGCGCTCGGCGTCAAGCTTCGGCTTTACGTGCCCGACAGGATCGCAGAAGGATACGGGCCGAACGTTGCCGCGATGAAGCTTCTTGCCGATGAGGGAACGAAGCTTGTCGTTTGCGTCGATTGCGGCACGACTGCTTTCGAGTCGCTGGCGCGCGCGAAAGAGATGGGGATGGATACACTCATTCTCGACCATCACGCATCAGAACCTTCTCTGCCCCAAGCCGTCGCTATGGTAAACCCGAACCGGATCGACGCGCCAGAGACGTACAGCTATCTCGCGGCGGTCGGCGTAACGTACCTGTTTATCATCGCGGTCAACCGGGAGTTAAGGAAGCGCGGGTTTTACAGCGAAGCGAGACAAGAGCCCGACCTGATACAATGGCTCGATCTCGTGGCGACAGGAACGGTTTGCGACGTTGTGAAGCTTGTGGGTCTGAACCGCGCCTTCGTCGCACAAGGCCTTAAAATCGCCGCACAGCGGAAAAACATCGGACTTGCCGCGCTTGCGCGAGAAGCGGGCGTAAGGACGATGGATGCCTATGCAGCAGGCTTTATGATCGGGCCGCGCATCAATGCCGGAGGCCGGATTGGGGAAGCGGACCTCGGCGCACGGCTGCTTTCGACTGAAGACGCAAGCGAGGCTCTTGCCTTGGCGCAACGGTTGAATGCGCTGAATACCGAACGCCGCGAAATTGAGGCCCGCGTTCTTGCCGAAGCCGAAAAGCTGGCGCTAGCCAAAGATCTTCCGATGGCTTTTGTTGCTTCTGAGACTTGGCATCCGGGCGTTATCGGCATCGTCGCTTCAAGACTTAAAGACAAATTCGGTCATCCGGCGCTCGTGGTTTCGCTCGATGGCGGCATTGGGAAAGGATCGGGGCGGTCTTTCGGCAATGTCGATCTAGGTTCAGAAATTATTGCCGCGCGCCAGGCCGGGCTGCTGATTAATGGCGGCGGGCACAAAATGGCGGGGGGATTCACCGTCGAACGCGCGAAAATTGACGCGCTACGCGATTTCCTCGGAATCCGGATCGCGCGGCAAATGGAGGCGAGACCTTTAACGCCGACGCTCCTGCTTGATGGGCTTGTCGCAGGACCGTCGATGCGCGTCGAATTCGCTAGGCTTATCGAAAGGCTCGGGCCTTTCGGCTCAGGAAATTCAGAACCTTGTTTCGCTCTTGCCGATTGCAGGATCGTGCATGCCAATACAGTTGGAGAAAAGCACGTAAGCGTCGTTTTCTCTCAAAGTGGTTTTAGTGCCAAAGGCATCGCCTTTCGCGCGCTGGAAAACGGGCTTGGTCAAGCCTTGCTTCAAAAACCAAGTTGCATCCATCTCGCGGGCCATCTCCGAATCGACGAGTGGCAGGGAACAAGTCGTGTGCAACTCCACATTAAGGATGCAGCGCCCGTGATCTGAGCGACTGAGGCGCGCGCGCTTCAAACTTTCCAGCCCCTTGACCGCGCAGGCAACCACCGCGAACTCTTTGCCCGCGTAACAAGGGAGCAGGCGTATAAAAAAAGGTTTAGAAGGATCATCTAAAAAAGAACTTTCTTTTCCCCAAGCCCCCTTGGATTGTCCTGCTTTTTGTGCAAAAAGAGGACCATGATACACAAAGATCCGCTTCCTCCTCTTGCATGCATCGTGCTTACCGCCGGGATGGGCACGCGCATGAAGTCCAAGCTTTCCAAAGTGCTTCACCCCGTCGCGGGCGTTCCGATGCTTCGGCATGTGCTGGATGCTTGCGGTGCGGCCTCAGCCGATCAGGTGACGGTCGTCGTTGGCCCCGATGCTCAGGAAGTGACTAAGATAGCTGCGCCGCATAAGTGCGTGATTCAGGAGAAGCCTCTTGGCACCGGCGATGCCGTCAAAGCCGCACGCAAGGCCTTGGTTGATTTCGCGGGAGACATACTGGTTCTCTTCGGCGATGGGCCTCTTGTGACCGCCAAGACGATGCGCCATATGCAGATCAAGAGACAAACGACCAATGCCTCCGTGGTCGTGGCGGGATTTTCGCCGGAGAACCCTGCAGCCTACGGACGGTTGATTATCGACGAAACAGGAAACCTTTCGGAGATTATTGAGGCTTGCGAAGCAACGCCAGAACAAAGCGACGTCAAGCTGTGCAACGGCGGCATCATGTTATTCGATTCCGCCAAGCTTTGGCCCCTACTCGATCAGCTAAACAATGATAATGCGAAAAAAGAATTCTTTTTGACGGATTGCGTGGCGCTTGCCCAGAAAGGCGGCGACACGGCTGTTGTTGCCATGATTTCGGAAGAGGAAGTTCTTGGCATCAACACGCGCATCGAATTAGCGTATGCCGAAAAGCTGATGCAGCGGCGCTTGCGCGAGAAAGCGATGCTGGCGGGAGTAACGATGATCGATCCTGACAGCGTTTTTCTTTCGGCGGATACCCGGTTCGGGCGCGATATTGTCATTGCGCCGCATGTCATCATCGGCTCCGGCGTCGAGATTGCCGATAACGTTGAGATTCGCGCTTTTACACATGTCGAGCATGTTAAGATCGAGCGCGGCGCGCTAGTGGGGCCTTTCGCCCGTATTAGGCCACATTCGCAGATCGGAGCTGAAGCTCATATTGGAAACTTTGTCGAGGTCAAAAACAGCGTCATCAGCCAAGGCGCAAAGGTTAACCATCTCTCCTACATCGGAGATTCGACTGTTGGCGCAAAGGCGAATATCGGCGCAGGCACGATCACCGCGAACTACGACGGGTTTGCCAAGCACCGAACCGAAATCGGGGAGGAAGCTTCTATCGGGTCCAATGCCGTTTTGGTCGCGCCGGTTAAGGTTGGGGATGGGGCACAGGTGGCAGCGGGAAGTGTCATTACCAAGGAAGTCCCGGGAGATGCTTTGGCTTTTGCTCGCACGAAGCAAGAAAACAAGGCTGGATGGGCCAAAAGGCTTAGAGACAAAAAGAGCAAGAAATAGGCTTGGTAATAAAGTGCAGCGCATCAAGCGCCACTTTCGCTTCACGACCTTTGCCTTAGCGCGCGCTCGAATTGACCGGGTCAAGGCAAGGAAATGGTCTACCGGCAAGAAGACGCCGCGATGCCAGGAGTGCGCTGGCCAAAATCTGTAATCTGGCCCTCAACCAGTTCGCTATTCTCTTTCACAACCGTTTCCCTGCCTGATTGCACAAAATATCGGGCGGTCTCAATTTGTGGCGTAAAAAAACTATCGTCATTCTCATAAGTTTCTGCTAAGCGATGCCATCTCAGTCATAGGGCGGTTAGCTCAGCGGTAGAGCATCTCGTTTACACCGAGGAGGCCGGGGGTTCAAACCCCTCACCGCCCACCATAAGTTCTTGATGTATAAGAGTTTATTTTTCATCGTTTCGACTTCTTAACGAAGTTGTGCGCTTTTCCGAGATTAGGTTGTGCACTTTCTAGTTTTTCCATGGCCTGAATCGCCAGTTTTTTCTTGTTTGCCTCCGCTGTGTAGTGGCTCACCATGGCATCCGTTTTGTGCCCAGTGATCGACTTAATCTGCTCCGCCGTACATCCTGCCTCGGCTAGGCACTTTGCCGCCGTCTTGCGAAGCCCGTGAAAAACAGCCCCTTCGATCCCGGCCTTCTTGGACGCTTTGGCCCAATCCTGTTTGAAGTGCCTAGACTTGTAGGGAACGCCCTTTGCCGTCGTCACGATATGGGTTGAGGTTCTATTTTCTTATGCTTTGCAATCGTCTTCAGAAGCATCCGGTGCATAGGAATCCAAAGCTCCTCACCAGTTTTGCCTTGGATTAGGTTGATCGTGGCCCCGTCGATCTGCGCCCACGTCATGTTTAGCACATCATCAAGCCTCTGTGCTGTGCAAAGCGCAATATCCATGGCGAGAATAAGCCTATCAGGAGCAACATCCTTGAATGCTTTTATTTGTGCCTCAGTCCATTTGTGGCGTATTCCGGTTGGCAAGCGCTCGTCTTTGCCCATAAGCGTCTCGTCGATGAGGCATTTAACGCTGGCGGTTTTCTGTATCTGCTCAAGGCGTTGAATATTCGTAAGGCCGGAGGAGCAGCAGGTTTTTGTCAGCATATCCATCTCAGCGATCATGCAGACTAAATCGCCGCCGCGGTCTCTAATCGTTCGCTGAGCGTAATCAAAGAAGTCGTCGCAACTTTCCGCGCCGATAAAATCATGGAAGCCTTTTGAGCGGAGTTGGATACCGGCACCCTGCAAAAATTCAATGCCGTGATCGGTCAGGGTTTGGTGGATCTTCCGAAGGTTGCTGCTCCGCGCAGGGAAGCCCTGCCTCAAGGGTGCGGAGTAAAGCATATCCTTTGATGACCGTCAAAGTTTTGCGACCGTCTTCTCCCTATCCTTTTCGACGGAGTAAAAGCGGAGAGGACCATGACCTTTTTTACGTACTTTTCGGGCTTGATGAGCATCGTCATCATCGGCGTCGGAATTGCGTTGATGTATATCGATATTTCCGAAACCATTCATCTCGATATACGGCGGCCAAATATCCTTTTGCGCGCATTAAGCGTCATTCTTATTTTTGCGGGCCTTTTAAGCCTTGGCGGAAGTTTCTATTCGGCGTTGCGGGATTGGCAAATCTCTAAAGAGGCTGCGCGGGCCGAAATTTCGCCCACAGGACCACCTGCGCAGGGGGTTCAATAACGCGCATGACAAACAAAGAATATCCCCAGCCCATCGGCGCCAAATGCTCCGCAACGCAGGTAGTCGTCCCCGTTAATGGAATTTCATTGGTTGGAGACTTATGCATTCCAGGCGAGGCCAAAGGAGTGGTCATCTTCGCGCAGGGAAGCGGCAGCAGCCGCCTGAGTCCGCGCAACACTTTTGTCGCCAATGCGCTGAACCAACGGAACATAGCGAC
>JAQVZU010000107.1 GCA_028708035.1 Alphaproteobacteria bacterium | reverse complement strand
CAATAAGAATAGGTGTTGCTTGTCCTTGCATAGCTGCAGGTATTCCTGATACATGGATTTTTATGAATCCCAGTTCGCACAGGGCTTTACCTGCCGTTCGATTCCTGATAACTCTATCGCCTTGTGGATAAATCAACAAACCCCAAACCTGTAATATGGCAAAAGAAGAAGCATTGGAATTTGAAGGAGTCGTTACGGAGATTCTTCCGAATGCGACCTTCCGCGTAAAGCTCGATAACGGGCACGAAGTGCTCGCGCACACCTCGGGGAAAATGCGCAAGAACCGCATTCGCGTTCTGACGGGCGATAAAGTCAACGTTGAGATGACCCCCTATGACCTGACTAAAGGCCGCATAACCTTCCGCCACAAATAATTTAGAGTATTGCACTTTTCCCGTGAACTCACCGGATCCCATTTGTTTTCCTTCCAAGGAAACAAACGTCCTTTATTAAAAACCACCCACCCTTGTCACTTCCATGATTAGCAACATTCGTCATTCCCGCGAACGCGGGAATCCATCGCTCGCGATAGCGAGCATAAGAGTCTGGCGGCTCTCGATTTTTTAGTAACCCCCTCTCCCACAACAACCCCCGTCATCCCCGCGAAAGCGGGGATCCCATTTTCTTCTTTTTCTTGACCCCACAACACAAAAAGCCTTTCCCTATCAGCCCCTTAGTCCGACCATCCCATAAAAGAAAAAACCCGCAATATATTATGAAATATCCCTTGACATCCCATTCATCATAGCGTATATATCCCACTCGCGCAGCTCGGTGGTCGAGCCACGCATAGGGACGGGAGGGAAAGGGTGCTCACGATGACTTGGGGCTGACGAAGAACTTAAGAGACATCTATGTCTCCTCATGCCGTTCCTTGAGCGCTCTCTGCGAGACCCGCAGCTCCTCTCAAGGCAAAGGTCGTGAGGCGAAAGTGGCGCTCGATGCGCTGCACTGCGTCCGAGGCAGGGTAAAAAAAGATATTACGTGCGCTTTCCAAGCCTCACTAATCGTCACTTTCCTCCGCAAAACTTATCTTCCAAATTTTTTGCGGCGGTGAATGGCGGGATAACGCGGGAACTTCATAATAATAGCCCGAAGAGGGGGAATTCTTTTCGGGCTATTAGAGAATATAATCAAGCTCAGGCTACGCCAGGCGAGTCCCTTTTTCTGGTAAAAGTAAAGTGCCCGCGTGTGGCTTTCCTACCCTCGGCCTTCTGTTCAGCCACAAATTCTTTTTTCGGAGCGGGAGCCACATCTTCTGTGGCGGCGCTGAGAATTTCCATTGTGATCTTCGCTGCTTTTTTGAGCGCTGGGCTGCCATGCTCGTTAATAAGCTGATAAATAGGTTCGAAGCCTTCAGCCAATTTCTGGCGCGCTTCAGGGAAGCGCTTGAGCAGGGCCACAGCTGCATTCACGAAGAGGCGCGAAATGCCCACAACCGGTTCTGTCTTGGAGCTTTTAGGCGTCGACGGCATCTTCTTCCTCCATTGTGCTTAGCATGGCATTCATCCGTTTGATATGCATCGGGACGGACGCCTCATTGTACATCACGGCATTGCGATCGACGTCGCAGAAGTAGGCGTCGCAAATCTCGCGCCACTCCTTGATCTTTGGCTCGATAAGCTCACGCGTCTCGGGGGAGCATTCATCGAGTCCTTCTTCCATCTTTTGGATCTGCGCGTAGAGATGAATCTTCAATTCGGCGTCTATATTGCGTTCGGTCTTGAGATCTTCCCAGTCCTTCATGATCTTGTAGATCGTATCTTTCACGACTGGCCACTGATCTCCGCCGCCCATTTCCTGATGAGCGACAAGGAGAGCGTTCCTTACAAGGAAGACCATCCGTTCTTCACATAATGCCTGAGTTGTCATTCTTGTCTCCATGGCAAAATCGTATCACAAAAATCCGAAAGTAATTCGCAAAAAGTGCTTGTGGCACAAGGACTAATTAGCATTTTTATGTTTAAATTTCGTTTAAGATTCGATTGCATTTTAGGCGACGGGGAATCAGCGTCATGCGGAATTAACAGAAAATTACTTTCTCGCTTCCCGCCCGTTTTTCTTAAGACTTTATTTGCCAAATCTCGCCATGGATTGAAGCAGAAGCGGAAAGCGAGAAAATCTTTTAGTGTTTCTGTTCTTCCGCTTTGATGCTCTTCCAGAGGTCTTCCATCTCGTCAAGCGAGGCATCTGCGGCGCTCCTGCCTTGCTTCGCGAGCCTGTTTTCGACTTCCCTGAACCGCCGATCAAACTTCCTGTTCGTCCGCCTTAATGCTGTTTCCGGGTCGATTTCGAGCTTTCGCGCGAGGTTAGTTACTGCAAAGAAAACGTCACCCAATTCGTCCTCAAGAAACGTTTTCTCGGCGTTGTCCTGAATTTCTTTTTCGAGCTCGCCAATTTCCTCGCGGATTTTGTCCAGAACGTCTTTTGCGTTGTCCCAGTCGAATCCTACACGCGCCGCGCGTTTTTGCAGCTTCACAGCGCGCGTCGCCGCGGGCAGGCCGATGGTTACATTGTCCAAAACGCTGACCGGCTTGTTTCCTGCTTTTGCCCGTCTTTTGGCTTCTTTGTCTTTTTCCCAGTTTTGCAGAACGTCCTGAGCCGTCTTCGCCTCGCGCTCGCCGAAGACATGCGGATGCCGTTCGATCATCTTGTCGGCTGCATGCTTCGCGACGCTGTCGAAGTCGAACATCCCAGCCTCGCTTGCCATCTGCGCATGGAATACGACTTGAAATAGAACGTCGCCCAGTTCGTCCTTAATGGCCGCCGGATCTTTGTTCTCTATCGCATCAACCAGCTCATAGGTTTCTTCGATCGTGTGCGGAGCCACCGTCGCGAATGTCTGTTCGAGATCCCAAGGGCAACCGCCATCCTTTTGGCGCAGCCGCGCCATGACATCGAGAAGGCGCTGAATATTGGAGGTCATTCGCCGAGCGCAGCCTTAAGCGGCTCTGCTTTCGTGAGCGATGTCGGCAAATGGAAGTGCACATTCTCTTGAACACCGGGGAGTATCGAAACTTCCACTTTGCCAATTTGTTTCAACCGCTCGATCAATTCCTGAACCAAATCCTCGGGAGCCGAAGCGCCTGCCGTAATCCCGACGCGCAATTCCCGCTCTACAACTTTTCCGTCAGGACTCGTTACCTGCTTCTTGCCTTTGACCCATTTTTCGTCAAGTTTTGAGGCGTCCTCGATAAGATAGGATTTGACGCCTTCCTTTTCTTCGGCCCGTTCGCGCAGCCTGTTCGAGTTCGAACTGTTATGCGCCCCAATGACAAGAACCACGTCAACGTGCTCCGCCAACTCTCGCACCGCGCCTTGCCGGTTTTGCGTTGCATAGCAGATGTCTTTCGTCGCGGGCCCAATGATCGATGGAAACCGGGCCTTCAGCGCGTCGATAACATCCTTGGTGTCGTCGATGCTCAGGGTCGTCTGAGTAATATACGCGAGCTTGTCGGTTTGGTGCACCTGAAGCTTGGCGACATCCTTGATATCGGAAACTAGATGCACGACCCCTGAAATGCGCCCTAATGTTCCCTCGATTTCCGGATGCCCTTTATGCCCGATCAATATGATCTCATACCCTTGCTTTGCGTAGCGCTTGCCTTCGGTGTGAACTTTCGAGACAAGCGGACAGGTAGCGTCGATAACCTTCAGATTGCGGCTTTTGGCATGGTTCTCGACTTCCTCGGTAACTCCATGTGCGCTGAAAATGACGACCGAACCGTCCGGAACCTCGTCCGTTTCTTCGACAAAGATAACGCCCTTGTCCTTCAAACGTTTGACCACATGGGGGTTATGGACGATTTCGTGGCGCACATAGATGGGCGCGCCGAATTTTTCAAGCGCCATCTCGACGATGGAAATGGCCCGTTCGACCCCGGCGCAAAACCCGCGCGGTTGAGCTAGAAGTACCTGCATGTTCGTCAACTCTCGCTTTATTACGACAAATTTTTATTTAGCATATCATTTCCCTCCTGTACCAGCCCCAATGAGCTAGTCGAGCGCCGAGTGGGAACACAGGCATTGACAAATCAGAACGTTGGGGGGAAACTTCCCTTGGTTTTTGAAGGGGGCGTTTATGAGCGAGCCGAAAATATCTGACCCGGTTATTCGTGCGATACAGGATGCGATATTGCTCGGTACCGCGGCTGAGATCGAAGGAGTCCTTAACCTTGTTCAGGATGACGACGAATTTCCCGCTAACTTTCGCTATGGTTTGGAAGCGCTAGCGCATTTCCGCCGTTTTTATGGCAATGGAGGCGAACTTGCGCCTAAAACAGCCGCCGACCAAAAAAAGATTGTCGAGACTGAAGTTTCTTGGGGCCGCGAACTTCTGGATAGGCTTCAACGCTATTCCGGGCAGAACAACCGCAAGTGCGCTTGAGGAAAAAGCATGACTGACAAGGTTTCCGCACGTCCGCCCTTTTGGCGCGAGACGCTTCGCGAGTTTGTTAGATTTATGAAAGCCGAATGGCAATGGGTTCTAATTTTTGCCGCGATCTTCGCGATTAAAGAGCTAATTCCCGCGCTCAATCTCGATTCGGCCAAAATTTCTGAACTCTCCAAAGCTGCCGCAGAGCAGAAAGACTACACTGCTTTCAACGCATATGTTCATGACCACATGCCTAATCTCGTCGCTTCGGTGGCTTCCTCGTTGCTTATAGCTGCCGTGTCGATGTACGCATATACGGTGCTCGCGTTCCGCATGACGCCGCTCGGCTCGCCCCCCATCTTGTCGGTTAAGGGATTTTCCTTGTGGTTTCTCGAAATGTTGAAGAAATACAGCCTAATGTTTCTTCCATTCATGCTGCTGGGCGCTTTGTACTCCGCGGCGGCTTCGTTCGCCGATGAAAATGCCCAGAAAACGCTTTGGAACACGTACTTTTCGTTATTCATCGTCTGGATGTTCGGTGCGGGGTTTGTGTTTTTTCGCCTTCTGGCCGTCTCTCCGCTCGCAGTTCTTCGCCGCGAAAATGTTTTAAAAACAAGCGCCGCGCTGACGAAGGGCAACATGTATCGCATTTGGTATTCGTTTGTGATTGTGGTCATCATCGTCCTTTTGGTGGAACCGCCTTTGGCACTTCTTCACGAGCAGGTTATGCGCGCGTATGGAGCCGGATCGATGCCTGCCTTTGTGCTGAAGGTCATCATCGGAGGATTGATAAGTTCCATCGCGAACGCTGGCCTCGCGACATACGCCTGTGTTGTCTGCCGGACTTTATTGCAAGAACAAAACGAAAAGCCCGTCGCCATTGACACGAAATGATTGAGAGGAATAGGATCGCGTCATCATGACATAGGACACAGGCATCATGATTTTCTCTTTCCTCTCCTCTCTCTTCAATAATAAATCGGCGGACAAAATGACACTTAAAGGTAGAACGGCAGTCGTCACAGGCTCATCAAGCGGCATCGGGCTCGGCATCGCACGCGCATTGGCCGGGCAGGGCGCCAACATCATGCTCAACGGCTTCGGAGAC
>JAQVZU010000106.1 GCA_028708035.1 Alphaproteobacteria bacterium | reverse complement strand
GCAGACCAAATCATATTCGTCAGTGTTATAAAATCCATCGAAGCCTCCTGTGCGAATCAGGCCTCAACAGAATCTCAAATGCTTATCAATCAGTTAATGCCGCTCCAAGTGTAGGGTAGCGTAAGAATCCCCTCAAGAACAAATCATTGTTATCGACCATTTTATTCGCGGCTATCCTACTCCATGGGAAGGGCCGGAAGACCAGAGGGAAATTAAACTGGCGTTAATGGAATGGGGACTGGCGAGTTCCTTTTGCAAAAAAGGCCCCCGTGCAAAAGTCGGTGATAGCGTCCCATTGCCTCCGCCCGGAGAAGCAGCGAGATCCTACACCGAAGCGGACTATAAATCTCGTTGCACAACTCAGATGTCCGCCCGCAAGTTCGATCAATGGGTTGACGATCTCGATAAATATCCGAAGTACAACGGAATCCCCAGGCAGAACGATACGCAACGTCTCTTGCTCTATTTGGATGCTCATCCCACATACTGGGACACTACTATGAATCCGCAGGTCGCCACTTATGACCGCCTATTGACTCTAATGGCAGTTTTAAAGACTGAGTACGGCGATAAGTATACGTTCAGCACTGCGCCAACCGAAGACGAGTTCAGATTCTGGGCAAAACGTGCCAGATTCGATGTCTGGAAAAAGGATAATTGCCCGGATCACGAGGATATCCCAGAAGATATTCTTAGATGGCTGGATTCTTCGGAAAAGGAAGAGTTTGAGAAATACGAAGATTTTCGGGATTTTGTCGAATTCGTAAACGCAGCGATGCCTATTCCTTCGGGAAATGACTACAAAGCCCGCGCAACGATTGGCATGACGGTGGATGCCTTTCACTCTTGGCTGAAAGAACGCGATTACTCAAAGCAGGATACCGAATTCCTGTTACCCAAATGGCTTATCCGCGAAGAACGAAGCTGGGCCCCCACCCTGTCGCGGATGCAGGAGCTTGCGACGGCGCTGGGAGTCAGGTCCGTTCCAAAAGACGAAAATTTTTCTAAACTCCTTGATGACCGTATTACCATGCACCGCAGACCGGACGACTTCTATTCTCAGTACACATTATAAATCTGAATCCGCTTGTAATTTGCGACATCGGCTTATCTCCAGCCAGTGCCGTCTGCACAACCTTCAGTCTCGTTTTCTCGCAGTGCTTCTTTTATCCAGGTCATATTCGTTCCCTTTCCGTACTCAGCTGGAGGCCTTATATCACTGGTCTAATTTTCGAGGGCAGCTCAGTGTTAGCGACAATTATCGCTAATTATAAAATTTTTTTGCCCTTTGATCCCCATCAAGCACCGCTGTGCAGGATACTTTACGCTCAATCATCACATACTTCGAAGCGTCCCTCGCGCTCCCCCAACGACGAACAGGAGGACCCCATGTCTCTCGTCAGCATCGTCATCGCTCTTATCGTGGTTGGCGTGCTTCTATGGCTCATCAATACCTACATCCCCATGGATACAAAAATCAGAAGCATCCTTAACGGCGTAGTTGTCATCATTATTATCTTGTGGTTGCTTCAGGCCTTTGGCGTCATGGGAACTCTCAACAATGTTGGCGTCAGCCGATGAAAGCAATCGCCTATTTTCACAGTTCATAAATGCATGAGTATTAAGGCGCGGAAGCGGAAGTGAGGGGCTTCTGTTGCCCGGCGCCCCCCGAGCCGCGTGCAATGCACACTCGTACCTTATCCGCTAAGCGGATTAGGCGGCGAGCGCGACGTTGCTCATGTCAACATTGTCGTTGGCATTTATTAAGTTGACCCGATAACGGCGGTATCATGCCGGGCAAAAACCCTGTCTTTATCACGCGCGTCGATCCTGTTTCGCCCCCGCCGATCCCCGCTCTGTAGCGCTCGGAGATGGGTGGAGGCGCCGGGTACCGCCCCCGGGTCCGCAGCGTCTATTCCACAAGGCGTTTATCGCCATAGTCAAGAAAACTGACTACTTTTTATATCATAAATCGAACGGGAAAAGTAGAGTTTCTCGCTATCTTGCTTGGACGATTTTATAGGATATTAACGAATAACGCACCGTTTTCCGCACGGGTTTGGCACAAATCTTAGCGAAAGAAAATATCCGGCTCCGGTGCATCAACCGGGCAAGGCAATACCGGCTCGGAGGACAAATACTTTTACTGAAAATCTCGCGAAGCGAGATAATCTTCTGATCGGCGCTGTTTGCTTTTAATAGCCAGTGCTAGGCTAGTCTTGTGCGTCTACGCTTCCAATAAACCGCCCCCTGCGCACAACGGAAGAGCGTAGCCTTTTGTCCAATAGTAGCTTGATGGAAAAGTGATGATCATCGATGTGACCCGGCCTCTGTTTCGATCCTTGAGGGATCGCCTGCCTACAGGTATCGACAGAATCGTTCTCGCTTATATCTCTTACTATCATGACAAGGCCCGCGCCCTCGCGGTTATCGGCGATCATTGGATCGTGTTCGACAAGAGAGCGTCTTCAGATCTTTTCGATAATCTTATTTCTCAGAGAAGCAGAACCTCCTTGTGCGCAACGCTCGCCCGAACAACGACTTTTGGGCGCTCTACCTTTGAAAAAGACATCTTACTAAATGTGGGCCACCATGGGCTGGAACGTCCCGGCTACACGGCAAAGGCCAAAAGACTCGGCCTCGCCCCGTACTATTTCCTTCACGACCTCATCCCGATCACGCACCCTGAATACAGCAAAGAAGGGGAAACTGCTCTCCATCGCCTCCGTATGTCTGAGATGATGCAGAGTTGCGGCCTGATTATCAATTCGAATGCCACTCAAACGATTCTTAACCGTTATGCCACGCATATTAAAGCCAGCGTCCCACCCTGCGTCGTCGCGCCAGTCGGACCTGCGCAGCTTCCCCCTCCAAATCTTCGGCGTCCGATCAAACGGCCCTACTTTATAATACTGGGCACTATAGAGCCGCGCAAAAACCATCTGACGATTCTTCATGCATGGCGGCGGATCGTCGAACGGTTGGGTGACGCTGCACCGAAGCTTCTCGTCATCGGGCAGCGGGGATGGGATTGCGAGCAAATCGCAGACCTCCTCGACCGCTGTGAACAGTTGCGCGGCGCTGTCATCGAAATACCCCGATGCCCGGATATCGATCTCTCAACCTACTTGCGTCACGCGCAAGCCCTGCTCTTTCCCAGTTTCGAAGAAGGCTATGGAATGCCGCTAGTCGAGGCTCTTACCGCCGGAACGCCCGTTCTGGCGAGCACTCTTCCAGTCTTTCGTGAGATTGCAGGTGGTGTTCCGGACTATCTTGATCCACTTGACGGCTGCGGCTGGTTAAGCGCAATTCTCGACTACGCCGCGCATGAAAGCCAATCGCGCGAAGACCAACTCAATCGGCTAAAAAGCTTCGTAGCGCCTACTTGGCAAACACACTTCAATAAGGTCGAAGCATTTCTTAACAAACCTTGACCCTGAGCTTCTATTTAAAATGCCCCAGTGCCTCAAGGTGCTTTAGTACGTTCTTCCTGATATTGAACTCCTGATAAGCCCGCTCGCGCTGCTCTCCGAATACGATGTGGGCATGCTCGGCGATCCTCATCTTCTCGGCGAGTTCCATATAGTTGCCGATATCGAAAGTATGGAAGACGTTCCCCATCAATTTGCGAACATCGTTGAACGAGTGGTTTAACGTGCAGAACAAATTCGCCCCGGACTCCATAGCCAGCGTAATGACGCCCGACATGCCCAACCCAACTTCAAGATAGGGCATCACCGTATAATCGCAGAAGTGCAAAGCCTCGATAAAGTCGTCGTCCGACAGCGCACCGACAAAGTGAACCCGATGCGCAAGCCCGGTTCCAATTTGCTTAAGCAGCTTCCCGATATATGGATGAATAAGCGTATTCGAGGTAATCGACTGAGGATGTTGGCCGCCGAAAATATAAAGATGATGATCTTCGGGCAAAACCCGAAGCGCGCTGACAAGCGTCTCAAATCCTTTATAGCGCGTCACGAACCCAAACGCGCCCATTACCTTGACGCCATCCGGAACATGATACTTCCTGCGGAATTCCAGCGGGTTGTTGGCTTGAAGGATCGCTTGCCGCTGATCGGCTCGCAAAAAAGCAAGCGGGAAGCAAACGACGTTATCAAAGTTATACATCTCCTTGATGATTCTGCGGTCGCGCATCCTATGAACAAAGATCCAAGTGTTATAGCTTTCCGATCTTGCCTTGCAGAGCTTCACAATTCTTTCGTAAAGCTTCGCATTTCGCCCACGTTCGTGAGCCATCCAGGCTTCAGTCGGCCACATCCTCCGACCCAGAACTTCTCCGACAAGTTCCCAATCGCTCATCTCGGGCATATCGACGCGATGCATTGTCACGATCAGGTTATTTGAAGCTTCGATTAACATTCGAACGCGCTTGTATGCAAGCCGCTGCGTTCTTCCGTAAAGCCCCGCTTCAAACTGGATATTGACGTAGTCAAATTTTGAAAGGCGGTCTGCAATTTCCTGAATATGTTTATCCCCAAGGACCTCATAAACATGTCCTATCTTTTGCAACAGAAACAAATCGAGCGGGATAACCTCCACGTCAACGAATTCGGAAAATGCATTTTTAAGCGCATAACTGTAGGTCGCATTTCCGCATAGCTCATTGTAGGAGCTAATAATCGCAAGCTTTTTCACAACTCACCTCTATTTGGGATAGATACCTAGTAGGAAGAATAAGAAGTTTTTTAAGCGGCGCGAACTGTATCCTTAATCTCATTGGTCCGAGGCTTGCACATGCGCTCCTCAACGATGCCACAAAGCCAGTGGCCGACAGCGATGTGCATTTCCTGGATGTGATTGGAAGCTTCAGAGGGAACACGAATGCAAACATCGCAAATGTCCGTCATCCGCCCGCCCTTGGTACCGGTTAGGCCGATAGTCGTAATGTCCATTTCTTGGGCAACACGAATAGCATCCACGACGTTCTGGCTATTGCCGCTGGTGGACAAGCCCACTAGAACGTCGCCTCGCTTACCGATGCCACGAAGCTGGCGCGAAAAAATGGTCCCGTATCCGTAATCATTGCCGATGGCCGTAAGAGCAGACGTATCGACTGTCAACGAAAGCGCAGGCAATGGATCACGGTCAAAAAGAAACCGGCCCGTCAGTTCGGTGGCCAAATGTTGGCTGTCAGCGGCTGAACCGCCGTTGCCGCAAAAGATCACCTTGTTCCCTTTCTTCAAAGCATCGACGAGAATTGAAGCGGCCCGTTCGCACTCTGCCTCGCTTTGCCTAAGCGTATTAAAACATTGCGCTATGCGACCGCAATAGTCGCCGAAATCTAACATAGACAACTCCCTCGAAGTTCAGTTGGAGACAACGGGAAACCGTTCGGACCAGCGCAAAGCATCCACAAAATGAGTAATGCAAAAACCCATACGCGGCGAAGCATCGCGAATTCTGCTGCTGCACAACGAGGTTGACAATAGCGAATACCATCAACCGCAACACCACTACAGTAACATAACTTT
>JAQVZU010000030.1 GCA_028708035.1 Alphaproteobacteria bacterium | reverse complement strand
TTACACGCACAAAAAGCAATCCGGCGGCTCTGGTCAGTTCGCCCGCGTCATTATCGAGCTCGAACCTGTTGCTCCGGGAACGGGCTACTCGTTCGAGAGCAAAGTTGTCGGCGGATCGGTTCCGAAGGAGTACATTCCTGGCGTTGAAAAGGGCCTGTTTGCTGCGAAGGATACCGGCGTTATGGCTGGCTTCCCGACTATTGATTTTAAGGCGACCTTGATTGATGGCGCTTTCCACGACGTTGACTCATCGGCGCTCGCGTTCGAAATTGCCGCCCGCGCGGCTTTCCGCGAAGGCATGCCGAAAGCAGGGCCGGTGTTGCTCGAACCGATCATGAAAGTCGAAGTCGTGACCCCCGAAGAGTATATGGGCGACGTCATTGGCGACCTCAATAGCCGCCGTGGACAGATCAACGGCATGGATCAGCGCGGAAACGCCCGCACGATCGATGCTCAAGTGCCGCTCGCTAACATGTTCGGATACGTGAACAAGCTCCGCACAATGTCGCAGGGGCGCGCCATGTACACGATGGAATTCGATCATTATGAACAGGTTCCTGCAGCCATCGCGATGGAAGTCAAAGCGAAGATGGCGGGGTAACGCCGTAAAGATAGAAAGTACCAATTAGTCAACCGCAACAGAGAGAACAACGGAGAGTAAAATGGCTAAAGAAAAATTCGACCGCAGTTTGCCGCACTTGAACATCGGCACCATCGGTCACGTCGACCACGGCAAGACTTCGCTGACGGCGGCGATCACCAAGATTTTGGCGAAGGCCGGCCAAGCGGAATTCAAGGCCTATGACCAGATTGACGCCGCTCCCGAAGAAAAGGCGCGCGGCATCACGATCAATACGGCGCACGTTGAATATCGCACGAAGAACCGCCACTATGCTCACGTCGACTGCCCAGGACACGCCGACTACGTCAAGAACATGATCACGGGCGCGGCCCAGATGGATGGCGCGATCCTCGTTGTGTCGGCGGCAGACGGCCCGATGCCTCAAACCCGCGAGCACATCCTTTTGGCTCGTCAGGTCGGCGTTCCGGCGATCGTCGTCTTCATGAACAAGATGGATATGGCCGATCCCGAATTGGCCGATCTCGTCGAGATGGAAATCCGCGACTTGCTGACCAAGTACGAATTTCCCGGAGACAAGACCCCGATCATTCGTGGTTCGGCTCTCTGCGCCTTGGAAGACAAGGACCCCGAGATGGGCGAAAAGGCGATCCTCAAGCTGATGGACGCCGTTGACGAATATATTCCCTTGCCGAAGCGTGCGACGGACAAGCCGTTCCTGATGCCGGTCGAAGACGTGTTCTCGATCTCCGGTCGCGGCACGGTCGTCACGGGCCGCGTCGAGCAGGGTATCATCAAGGTCGGCGAAGAAGTCGAAATCGTCGGCATTCGTCCGACCACGAAGACGGTCGTCACGGGCGTTGAAATGTTCCGCAAGCTTCTCGACGAGGGTCAAGCGGGCGACAACATCGGCGCTCTGTTGCGTGGCACCAAGCGCGAGGACGTCGAGCGCGGCCAAGTCTTGGCGAAGCCCGGCACCATCACGCCGCACACCAAGTTCAAGGCGGAGTGCTACATCCTGACCAAGGACGAAGGTGGCCGTCATACGCCGTTCTTCACGAACTACCGTCCGCAGTTCTACTTTCGGACGACGGACGTAACGGGTGAGGTCGCTCTTGCGGCAGGAACGGAAATGGTCATGCCTGGCGACAAGATTACGTGCGAAGTGCACCTGATTGCCCCGATCGCCATGGACCAAGGCCTCCGCTTCGCCATCCGCGAAGGTGGCCGTACAGTCGGCGCGGGAGTCGTCGTTCAGATAATCGAGTAAGAGGTAAGTTCTGCGCGCCCCCGAAAGGGGGCGCGAGGAACGCAAGGTTTTGAGGGATTAGGTTGCGCGGGCAACTGCGCTGGATAAGGACTAATAACTGGGCGCATTCTTGAATGAATGAGTCTTTGCGGCGAATTGATCCGCAAGAGCCGATCCTGAAAAGGGCGGCAAGGAATTCGAGCTTCGGCTCAAAGAAACGGGATTTGAGGTTTTGAACATGGATACGCAAACGATACGCATACGCTTGAAAGCGTTTGATCATCGCACGCTGGACCAGTCGGTGAGCGAGATCATCAGCACGGCCAAGCGCACGGGCGCGCAGGTGCGCGGGCCAATACCGCTTCCGACATGGTTTGAGCGTTTTACGGTCAATCGCGGCCCTCACGTGGATAAGAAATCGCGCGAGCAGTTTGAAATCCGCACGCATCGCCGTCTTTTGGACATTATCGAGCCTACGCCGCAGACCATCGACGCGTTGTC
Source organism: Alphaproteobacteria bacterium (assembly GCA_028708035.1). Classification (GTDB taxonomy): domain Bacteria; phylum Pseudomonadota; class Alphaproteobacteria; order UBA9219; family UBA9219; genus CAIXLI01. The sequence continues at coordinate 20,519 of JAQVZU010000030.1, read as the reverse complement.
GAAGATCGATCTGGCCGCAGGCGTCGACGTCGAGATCAGGGTATAAGAGGGCGCTATGGCACAGGTAAAGAAATCTCAGCGTACCGGATTGATTACGAAGAAAATCGGCATGACCCGCATTTTCAACGAAGCGGGCGAGCATATTCCGGTGACGGTTTTAAAGCTTGATAACGTTCAGGTGACTGGCGTTTGCACGATCGAGAAGAACGGCTATGCGGCCGTCCGCCTCGGTTACGGCAAGGCCAAGGTCAAGAATGTTGCGAAGGCCCAGAAGGGCGAGTACGCCAAATCGAAGGTCGAGCCGAAGCTTAAGCAAGCTGAGTTCCGCGTCAGCGACGATGCGCTTCTCGAAGTCGGTTCCGAACTCTCCGCCGCGCACTTTGTGCCCGGCCAATATGTGGATGTGACCTCGGTCAGCATCGGCAAGGGTTTTGCGGGCGTTATGAAGCGTTGGGATTTCCACGGGTTGCGCGCGACTCACGGCGTGTCGATCTCGCACCGCAGCCCCGGATCGACAGGTCAGCGTCAGGATCCCGGCCGCACATTCAAGGGCAAGAAGATGCCGGGCCATATGGGCGCCCGCACGGTCACGACGCTGAACCTTCAGGTGGTTTCCGTCGATCCAGAGCTGAACGTCGTCATGGTCAGGGGAGCCGTTCCGGGAGCTGAAAACGCTTGGGTTCTGGTCCGCGATGCGGTCAAGAAGTCCCGCCCCAAGGAAGCCCCGCTTCCGGCTGGATTGAAGGCTAAAGCGACTAACGATGCCGGTGCCGCGGCTTAAAGGTGGATGAAAACGATGAAAACGACAGTCAAATCTCTCGATAACAAGGAAGTCGGCACAATCGATCTGCTCGACGACGTTTTTGGCGTGACTCCGCGCCGGGACATCTTGACACGCGCGGTTAACTGGCAGTTGGCCAAGCGCCGCTCCGGCAACCATAAGGTTAAGATCGTCAGCGAAGTCAGCGGCACGACCAAAAAGCCGTGGTCCCAGAAGGGGACAGGCCATGCTCGTCAAGGCAGCCTTCGTTCCGCGCAGTTCCGCAAGGGCGGCGTGATCTTTGGGCCGGTCGTTCGTGACCATGCCCATGACTTGCCAAAGAAGGTTCGCCAGCTTGCGTTGCGAATGGCGTTGGCCGCGAAGCAGCAGGACGGCAAGTTGATCGTCCTCGACACGGCGAAGGTCGAGAGCCATAAGACCAAGGAATTGGCGGCGAAATTCGTCAGTCTTGGCCTGACCTCGGCCCTGATTATTGACGGAGCTAATTTGGACCCGAATTTTTCCAAGGCCGCGCGTAACATTCCGCACATCGACGTCCTGCCCGAGCAGGGAGCCAATGTGTATGACATCCTCCGCCGCGATGTTCTGGTGTTGACCAAGAACGCGGTCGAGCAATTGCAAGAGAGGCTGAAATGAGCAGCACCGTTACCCCAACAGCCGAGCAGTACGGCGTGATCTTGTCGCCGGTTATCACCGAGAAGGCGACGAATATCACGGCGAACCGCCAATACACGTTTCGCGTCGCTCGCGATGCGGCGAAGCCTGCGATCAAAAGCGCCGTCGAAGCCTTGTTCAACGTCAAGGTGACGGACGTCAATACGCACAACCATATGGGCAAGACAAAGCGCTTCAAGGGCCGCAAAGGCTTTAGGAGCGACGTTAAGATCGCGATTGTGACGCTGGCCGAAGGCAACTCGATCGATATGCAAACCGGCGTGTAAGGCAGAGGTTGAATTATGGCACTTAAACATTACAAACCCGCAACCCCCGGCCTCCGGCAGGTCATTCAGGTGGACCGTTCCGAATTGTGGAAGGGTAAGCCTGTCAAGCCATTGACGGAAGGCTTGACCAAAACGGGCGGCCGCAACAACAAGGGGCGCATAACCACGCGCCACATTGGCGGAGGGCATTCGCGCCGCTATCGCATGGTCGATTTCAAGCGCCGGAAGTTCGGCATGGAAGCGACGATTGAGCGTTTGGAATACGATCCCAATCGCACCGCTTTCATCGCGCTCATCAAGTACGCGGATGGCACGCTGGCCTATATTCTGGCTCCGCAGCGCGTGAGCAAGGGCGATGTCGTCGTCGCGGGAGACAAAGTTGACGTCAAGCCCGGCAACGCGATGCTCATCAAGAACATTCCCGTCGGCACCATCGTCCACAACGTCGAAATGAAGCCCGGCAAAGGTGGCCAGTTGGCCCGTTCCGCCGGAGCCTACGTCCAGATCGTTGGCCGCGACACGGGCGTCGTCCAGATCAAGCTCGGTTCGGGCGAACTCCGCATCGTTCCGCAGGAATGCATGGCGACCATCGGCGCGGTTTCGAACGCCGACCATGCCAACGTCCAGCTCGGCAAAGCGGGGCGCAGCCGGTGGAAAGGCATTCGTCCTTCTGTCCGCGGCGTTGTCATGAACCCGGTCGATCATCCCCATGGCGGCGGTGAAGGTAAATCCTCCGGCGGACGTCATCCTGTCACGCCGTGGGGCAAGGGAACGAAGGGCACCAAGACCCGCAACAACAAGAAGACCGATCGCTGGATTGTCCGCCGCGCGAACAAGCGTAAAGACAGTCAGGCCGCATAACGGAAGAGGAAGACACAATGTCACGTTCAGTTTGGAAAGGCCCGTTCGTCGATGGCTATCTGCTCAAGAAAGCGGATAAGGCTCGCGGTTCCGGTCGTAACGAGATCATCAAGATCTGGTCGCGCCGTTCGACGATTTTGCCGCAATTCGTCGGCCTTACGTTCGGCGTCTATAACGGTAACAAGTTTTTGCCCGTCTCGGTCACAGAGAACATGATTGGCCACAAGTTCGGAGAATTTGCGCCCACCCGCATGTTCAAGGCGCACAGCGTCGCCGAAAAGAAGGTTGAGAAAGAAGGTTAAGCAAGATGGCACACTTGAAAGACACTCTGCGCCAGGAAAAGGGCGCTTTGGCGAAGGCGAAGGCCGTACGGTCCAGCGCGCGCAAGCTGAACGTTGTCGCGGCTACCATTCGCGGCAAGAGCGCGGCTGCGGCGTTGACGCAGCTGACGTTCGAAAAGCGCCGTGTTTCCGGCGAGGTCAAGAAGGTCCTGATGGCGGCTGTCGCCAATGCGGAAAACAACCACAACCTTGATGTCGACAAGCTTTACGTCGCCGAGGCCTTTGTGGGCCGCGCCTTTGTGATGAAGCGCTTTCACACGCGCGGTCGCGGCAAGAGCGCCGGAATCGAAAAGCCTTTCAGCAATCTGACGATCGTCGTCAAGGAGCGCGAGAACGATAAGGCCATGTCCGCGAAGCGGGCGCGCAGCTTCTCGAAGAAATCCGAAACCAAAACAGCCGAGGCGGCGAAGTCCGCCAAAGCTTCAGCGAAGGCGGGGGCCTGAACATGGGTCAAAAAGTAAATCCAATTGGCATGAGGCTCGGCGTTAACCGTACGTGGGACAGCCGCTGGTTTGCCTCTCACGAAAACTACGGCAAGTTGTTGCATGAAGATTTTCGTATTCGCGAGTTTTTGACGAAGCAGATTGGCAAGGTCGCGAGTGTCTCGAAAATCATCATCGAGCGTCCGGCCAAGTTGGCCCGCGTGACCATTCATTCGGCGCGCCCCGGCGTCATCATCGGCAAGAAGGGCGCCGACATCGAAAAGCTTCGCGGCGAACTCAGCAAAATGACGTCCGCCGAAGTCAATCTGAACATCGTCGAAGTCCGCAAGCCCGACGTCGACGCCAAGCTAGTAGCTGCGGGCATTGCCGATCAGCTCGAACGCCGCATCGGCTTCCGTCGCGCCATGAAGCGCGCGGTTCAATCGGCCCTGCGCGCCGGAGCCCTTGGCATCCGCATCAACTGCGGGGGCCGTTTGGGCGGCGCTGAAATCGCCCGCATGGAGTGGTACCGCGAAGGCCGCGTTCCTCTGCATACCCTTCGCGCGGACGTCGATTACGGCACGGCCACGGCGTTTACGACGATGGGCACCTGCGGCGTCAAGGTTTGGATTTTCCGCGGCGAAATTCTTGAGCACGATCCGTTGGCACATGAAAAGCGCCAGACGGAAGGCCAGACGCAGCGGCAGTAATTAGAAGAGTAGGTTTACGATCATGATGCAACCGAAGAACACCAAGTACCGCAAGGCGCACAAAGGCCGCATCCACGGCGTAGCCAAAGGCGGTTTCCGTCTTAGCTACGGCTCGTTCGGATTGAAGGCACTGGAGCCGGAACGCGTGACGGCCCGCCAGATTGAGGCCGCACGCCGCGCGATCACCCGCGCGATGAAGCGTCAGGGACGTTTGTGGATTCTCGTGTTTCCGGACGTTCCGGTGTCGAAGAAGCCCGCCGAAGTCCGCATGGGTTCGGGCAAGGGCGCTCCGGAATTCTGGGCGTGTCGCGTGCATCCGGGCCGCGTCATGTTTGAAATGGATGGCGTTTCGGAAGCCGTTGCCCGCGAAGCTTTCAGCCTTGCTGCCGCAAAGCTGCCGGTCAAAACGAAGTTCGTCCAACGCGTGGCGTAAGGGATCAGGAAGAGAGCGAAGATTATGGCCAAGAACACAGTAAAAACCGCCGACGTGCGGACCAAGACGGACAAGGAGCTTGAAGAGCGCCTTGGCGAGCTGCGCAAAGAGCAGTTTAACCTGCGCTTCCAGAAAGCCACGGGACAGCTTGCCAATACGGCGCGCGTGCGCCACGTCCGCAAGGAAATTGCGAAAATCACGACGGTCGTGGGCGAACGCCAACGCGCCGCCGTTGCGAAGAAGGGGAAGTAAAATGCCGCGTCGCGTATTGCAGGGAACGGTTGTGAGTGACAAGGGCGACAAGACCATCACGGTCTTGGTAGAGCGCCGCGTTATGCACCCGATTTACAAGAAGTACATCCGCCGTTCGAAGAAGTACGCGGCGCATGACGAGACCAACAGCAAGAAGGTGGGCGACCTTGTGTCGATCATCGAATGCGCGCCCATCAGCAAGCGCAAGCGCTGGATGCTTGTCGAAGAGAAAGCGTCGGAAACGAAGCCCGCTAAGAAAGCGGCCAAGTAAACGGTATTGAATAGGGTATCATCATGATTCAGATGGAGACAGTCCTCGATGTGGCCGACAACAGCGGCGCGAAAGCCGTGTGCTGCATCAAGGTTCCGGGCGGTTCGCACCGCACAACGGCGAGCATCGGCGACGTGATCGTCGTTTCGGTCCGCGACGCGATTCCGCGCGGCAAGGTCAAGAAGGGCGAGGTCCACAAGGCCGTGATCGTGCGCCAGAGCTTCGCGCTGCGCCGCGACGACGGCTCGGTGATCCGCTTCGACCGCAATGCGGCTGTGCTCATCAACAAGGAAAAGGAGCCGATCGGCACCCGTATCTTTGGGCCGGTGACGCGCGAGTTGCGCAGCCTCGGCTTTATGAAAATCATCTCCTTGGCGGAGGAAGTGCTGTGAGGATTACGAAAATGAAGATCAAGGCTAAGGACAAGGTCATTGTTCTGGCGGGCAAGGATAAGGGCAAAACGGGCGAAATCCTCGCCGTTATGCCGAAGGAAAACCGCGTCAGGGTTTCCGGCGTTAATATGGTGGCGCGGCACACGAAGCCGTCGCAGACGAATCCGCAGGGCGGGATCATCCGCCGCGAAGCGCCGATCCATGCGTCGAATGTCGCGCTTGTAGACCCCAAGACGAACAAGCCGACCCGCGCTGGTTTTAAGGACGTCAAGGGCGAGAAAACACGCATAGCGCGCCGCTCGGGCGAAGAAGTTTAAGAGGGCAAAATGGTTGCAGCGAAAAAAGATAAATACGTTCCGCGCTTGCAGAAGCTTTATCTGGAGACGATCAAGGCCGATCTGATTAAGAAGTTCGGCTACAAGAACGGCCTCGAGGCTCCGAAGCTTGACAAGATCGTCATCAACATGGGCGTCGGCGAAGCGGTCAACGACTCGAAGAAGACGAAGACGGCGGCTGAGCAACTCATGCTGATCGCGGGCCAAAAACCCGTCATCACGAAGTCCCGTAAAGCCATCGCGTCGTTCAAATTACGCGGCGGTTTGGGCATCGGCTGCAAGGTCACTTTGCGCCGCGAAAAGATGTACGAATTTCTCGACCGCCTTATCACAATCGCTCTTCCCCGCGTCCGCGACTTTCGCGGCGTATCGGCCAAGAGCTTCGACGGCAACGGGAACTATGCGTTGGGCCTCAAGGAGCAGATCGTGTTCCCAGAGATCGAGTTCGACAAGATCGACGAAATCCGCGGCATGGATATCGTGATTTGCACCACCGCCAAAACCGATGACGAAGCTCGCGAGCTTTTGCGCGCTTTCAACATGCCTTTCCAAGGCTAAGGAGAAGTAGATGGCTAAAAAATGCATGATCGAGAAGGAAGGCAAGCGTCAACGCATGGCAAAGCAATATGCCAAGCGCCGCGCCTTGCTTAAAGCCACGATCAAGGATAAAGACACCCCGATGGAAGAACGCTTCGAGGCCGTCATGAAGCTGGCGAAGCTGCCGCGTAACGGCGCCAAGATTCGCCAGCACAATCGCTGCGCGCTTACAGGGCGTCCGCGCGGCAATTATCGTAAATTCAAGCTCAGCCGCATCAAGTTCCGCGAGCTGGCCTCTGCTGGCCAGATTCCGGGCGTGATCAAGTCGAGCTGGTAAGGAGGAAAGCCGATGTCCGTAGTTACAGATACACTTGGCGATATGTTGACTCGTATTCGCAATGGCCAGATGGCGAACATGGCGGTCGTAAGCTGCCCGGCGTCAAGGCACCGCAAGGACGTCCTTGAGACGCTCGCGCGCGAAGGCTACATTCGCGGCTACACCGAAGTGAAGAAGGGGACCTCTCAGGCCCAGTTCGAGATCGAGTTGAAGTATCACGAAGGCTCGCCTGCGATCCAAAAGATCGAACGGGTATCGACGCCGGGACGCCGCGTTTACGCGGGCATCAAGGACCTGGGCAAGGTATTCAACGGCCTTGGGATTTCGATCCTTTCGACGCCGCATGGCGTGCTCTCGGACAACGAGGCGCGCGCCCAGCACGTCGGCGGCGAAGTCTTGTGCAGGGTCTTCTAAGTCGAGATTGATGAGACACTAAAGTTTTGAGGTAAAAGATGTCACGCGTTGGCAAATATCCCGTAGCTCTGCCGCAAGGCGTTACGGCGGAAGTCAAGAACCACACCGTAGCCGTCAAAGGCAAGCTCGGGGCGATGAATCTCGACATTCCTCACGAAGTCGAGGTAAAGGTCGAACCGGGGAAGGTCGCTGTATCGAGAAAACACGATACCCAGCGCGCGCGCGTTCTTTGGGGCACAACACGCAACAACATCAAGAACATGGTGCAGGGCGTGACCGAGGGCTTCAAGAAGGTTCTCGAGATCGAAGGCGTCGGTTTCAAGGCCCAAATGCAGGGCAAGAATCTGGTTCTGCAAATCGGCTTCAGCCATGACGTTACATTCACGCCGCCCGAAGGCATCACGATCAAGGCCGACAAGCCCACGCAGCTTACGATATCAGGCTTCGACCGGCAAAAGGTCGGTCAGGTTGCCGCCGAAATTCGCGGCATGAAGCGTCCCGAACCCTACAAGGGCAAAGGCATCAAGTATCAGGGCGAGCAGATTCGCCGCAAAGAAGGTAAGAAGAAATAAGGGTACTGGGAAACCAGTCAAGGAAAACAGAGGCTCACATGTTAAGTCCAAAAGAACTTCACGCACGTCGCGCCAAGCGCAACCGCTACAACATTGCGAAGAATGCGCAGGGTCGTCCGCGCCTGTCGGTTTGTCGGTCGGGAAAGAATATCTCGGTTCAGGTGATCGACGACAAAGCGGGCAAGACGATTGTTTCCGCATCGTCGCTCGAAGAGGCGTTGCGCAAAAAGCTTAAGACAGGCGCGGACAAGACGGCGGCCAAGGCCGTCGGACAGTTGGTTGCCGAGCGCGCGATCAAGGCGGGCATCAAGGAAGTCGTGTTCGACCGCGGCGGCTATCTGTACCACGGTCGCGTCAAGGAATTAGCGGAGGCCGCGCGCGAAGCGGGCCTTTCCTTCTAAGACAGTTCAACAGAGGAAACTATGGCGAAACCCGAAAAAGCGAAGAAGAGCGAAGACAAAGAAGACCGCGAAGGCAGCGAGCTTATTGAGAAGCTCGTCGGCATCAACCGCGTGACCAAAGTCGTCAAGGGCGGCAAAAGCTTCAAGATGGCCGCGATGGTTATCATTGGCGACGGCAAGGGCCGCGTGGGCTACGGCACGGGTAAAGCCCGCGAAGTACCGGAAGCCATCAGCAAGGCCACAAACGCTGCCAAGCGCAATATGCAGCGCATTCCGCTTCGCGAGGGCAGGACGTTGCATCACGACGTTCGCGGTCGCTTCGGCGCAGGCAAGGTTGTGCTTCGGACGGCTCCTGCCGGTACCGGCATTATCGCTGGCGGCCCGATGCGCGCGCTGTTCGAAGCCTTGGGCATTCAGGACGTCGTCGCCAAGTCGGTCGGTTCTAGCAACCCGCACAACATGATCAAGGCGACGTTCGACGCCCTGAGGCATGTTGCAAGCCCGCGTTCGGTCGCAGTCCGTCGCGGCAAGAAGGTCAATGAAATTCTCGGAAAGAAGCAGGCTGAAGAAGCTGCTTCCAAGGAATAAGGGGTGCGCACATGGTTACGGCTATGAAGAAGGTCGATGCGAAAAAGGCGGTCAAAACGATCGTCGTGCGTCAAGTTGGCGGCACATCCGGCAACGGCCCGAAGATGAAAGAAACGCTGCTTGGTCTTGGCCTCGGACGCACGAACGCGGTTCGCGAACTGCAAGATACGCCGGAGACTCGCGGCATGATCAACCGCGTGCGCCATTTGGTGCGCGTCGAGGATAAAAACAGGGCTGGCTAATCCGGGCTTATAGGGTAGGGAAGCATTTCCCGATCCTAGAGCCAAGATCTCCGACCCCAATGCGAGGAACGACAAATGAAATTGAATGATTTGAGAGACAATCCCGGCGCGCGCAAGAAGCGCATCACCGTTGGCCGTGGCATCGGCTCAGGCAAGGGAAAAACTTGCGGACGCGGCGTGAAGGGCCAAAAGGCTCGCACGGGTGTCAGCATCAAGGGCTTCGAAGGTGGCCAGATGCCTCTTAGCCGCCGCCTGCCGAAGCGTGGCTTCAAGAACATCTTCGCCAAGGAATATTCGGCGGTAAATCTCGTCCGCTTGCAGCAAGCCGTTGATGCAGGCCGCTTGGATGCCCAAAAGCCGATCACGTCCGAAAGTCTGATTGCATCCGGCGTAGCCGCGAAGGCTCGCGATGGTGTCCGCATCATCGGCAATGGCGAATTGAAGGCCAAGCTTGACCTGACAGTCGCCGGAGCCTCCAAGTCCGCCATCGCCGCTATCGAGAAAGCTGGCGGCAAGATCACCATCACGGCAAAGGCCGAAGAAAAAGCGTGAGCAGCCTAGCCGTGGAAAGTATTGGCGTCGATATTTGTGTTGATGTTGAATAAGCCGACCGTCAAAAGGATGCCACCAAGAAGATCGCCGATGGCGTTTGTGCGTCCTCTAGATGTCGTGCCAATCACATTTTTCCCAACACCTTTTGCCATCTTTTGCGTAGCCATGCGTGCGCGGCATATCATGGGCAAAGCCGCTCTCGTCGATAAACAGGGGGGCGTCCCGCTGCTTCATGGACGGCAATTCGCTCACGGTGAAATTTCGCCGACAAGTGCTGACTGTTCGAGAGAAGGAAGACCTGACAATAGCCGAGGTGGCGGCTCGGTTTTGCGTGGGAATAGTGAGCGTAACGCGCTGGCTGGAAACGCTCGTTCCAAGAACAACGCGGAACAAACCGGCAATAAAGATTCCCGTCTTCCTTGGCGCTCCATTTCTGCCAATAATCGTAACAAATCCGCCATTTGGGAAAGTCGAACGGTAACATCCTCCATTGGCAGCCGCTTTTCAAAACATAGGGCACGCCGTTGAAAACATCATATAAATCAATCGTTGGCGGCTTTGTTCGCTTTCGCGCTCGCTTCACCTTTTCTTCAAATATTTCGCGGCTTATATCGCTTGGGTCCAAAGATCATGAACAGGCTTTAAGCGGCTCGCATCGGGTGTTGGCAATCTGAAAAGCTTGGGCTAAGATTTCCCCGCATAGCCAACCACAGGACCCACCCATGAAGATCCGCGCATCTGTCGTCTTGCTCGCAACCCTTTTCTTTGCAACGCCCGTTTTAGCTGAAGAAGCCAAACCCGACGACACGATTTCATTCGAACTGACTGCCGAAGATTGGGTAACGACAAAAACCGCACACGTGACGCTTGAAGTTGAAGCGGCCGTCAACGCCGCCAATGCAGGGGCAATTCGTGCCGAGATGACCAAGGCTGTTAACGACGCGGCTAAGGCCGATTGGAGGTTGACCTCTTTCAATCGTACACAGGACCAAACAGGACTTGAGCGCTGGAGCATGGTCTTCGAAGCGCGCCTCCCAGAATCTTCGCTGAACGGACTTTCCGAAGCAGCCAAAAAAGCGAGCAAAGCCGGAATGCAGATTAAAATCGGCAATGTAGACTTCCAACCTTCGCGCGAGGAAATGGAAGCGGCTCGCGCTGCCTTGCGCACCAAAATCTACAAACAGGCAGGAGAGCAACTTACAGCATTGAACAGCACTCTTCCCGGACGCGCTTACCGTCTCGCCAAAATCGTTTTTGATGGACGAGGCCCCGTCCGGATGCTCCGCACGAAAAATATTGCTGCTGAAGGCGCCATGGCCGCATCCTCCTTTGCCCCTGACTCTGCCATGAATCGCGACGTTTCGAGTAAGCTGGTCCTTGGCGCCCAAGTCGTCTTCGCCGCAGTTCCTCCGACTCCCTCTCATCCATAACCGCCTTGGCTAAGCTTGCGGAAGACTGATTTTTGGTGCTATGTCGTTGAGGCTTTTCGCTTAGGCTGAAAAGTACGACATCAGGAGAGATATTAATGTTTCTGCGCCCCATACAACTCCCGACGGACACGAAGATCGATTTCGTCGCCAAACGCTGGTGGGCCTTTGGCCTGACGCTCACGTTGGTCGCCATTACCATCGTGTCGTTGTTCGTGAAGGGCCTTAATCTCGGCATTGATTTCAAGGGCGGAATCCTGATTGAGGCCAAGGCGCAGCAGGCCATCGACATCGGGCAAATTCGCTCAGAACTTTCAACGCTTAATCTGGGCCAGGTCGAGTTGCAGCAATTTGGCTCCCCTGACGATGTCCTGATCCGCGTTCAACGTCAGGAAGGTGACGAGAAGGTCCAAATGAAGGCGGTTCAGGCCGTGCGTGAGAAGCTCGGCCCGTCATATGAATACCGTCGCGTCGAAGTGGTGGGGCCTACTGTCGGAAACGAGCTTCTACAAAAAGGCATCCTTGCGACGGTCTTCGCTATGCTCGCTATTGCGGCCTATGTCGGCTTCCGGTTCGAGTGGCAATTCGGCCTCGCAGCTCTTATCGCCACGGCGCATGACGTTTTCACGACGGTGGGTCTTTATACGGTGTTGCAGCTCGATTTTAATCTTACGGCAGTTGCGGCTTTGCTCACGCTTGCAGGATATTCGGTCAATGATACTGTCGTCATCTTTGACCGCATCCGGGAGACTTTGCGTCGCCAACGGGCAGTGGATCTTGCCAGCGTTATTAACGCTTCGGTTAATGAAACCTTGTCGAGAACGTTGATGACGGGCGGCACGACTTTAATTGCCCTTCTCCCGCTGCTGTTAATGGGCGGCGAGACCCTCATTAATTTTTCGGCAGCCTTGACATGGGGTATTTTGATCGGAACGTATTCGTCAATCTATGTCGCGGCAGCTCTCATGCTTTACATGCCGCCGCTTAAGCGGATCGAGAAGAAACGCTGAGAATAGGCGCCAAACATCCCTTTACCCTGCCTCGGACGCAGTGCAGCGCATCGAGCGCCACTTTCGCCTCACGACCTCTGCCTTGAGAGGAGCTGCGGGTCTCGCAGAGAGCGCTCAAGGAACGGCATGAGAAGACATAGATGTCTCTTAAGTTCTTCGTCAGCCCCAAGTCATCGTGCGCACCCTTTCCCTCCCACTCCGATGCGCGGCTCGACCACCGAGCTGCGCGAGTGGGATATATACGCCATGATAAATGGGATGTCAAGGGATATTTCATAATATATTGCGGGTTTTTTCTTTTATGAGGTGGTTGGACTAAGGGTCTGATAGGGAAGGTTTTTTGTGTTGTGGGGTCAAGAAAAAGAAGAAAATGGGATCCCCGCCTACGCGGGGATGACGATTGGTATTGTTGAAAAATTGTTTTGTAAAGGCATCACTCCGCTGCATCGCGGGGATGACGATTGGTATTGTTGAAAAATTGTTTTGTAAAGGCATCACTCCGCTGCATCGCGGGGATGACGGGGGTTGTTGTGGGAGAGGGTGTTACTAAAAATCGAGGGTGGGCAGACTCTTATGCTCGCTATCGCGAGCGATGGATTCGGTGAGTTCACAGAACAAGTGCAACGCTCTATACAAGGGGTGTTGCGATGGGAAGAACGTATAAACAGCTTTCTGAAGAGGAAAGAGTAAGGATTTACCATTGGCATGCCAATGGTAAATCCGCGCGCTGGATGGGCGAGGCGTTAGGCCGTTCTGCCAGCACGATCTGCCGCGAACTGCGGCGTAACTGTCTTCATACGAAAACTTGGCATGGCGGCTATGAGCCTTTAAGGGCTCATCGCCTTGCTCTGAGGCGGCGCCACTGGGATGCTCGTTTTAAGCTGGTGCGCCAACCGCTCCTGCGCAAGCTGGTCTATGACGGCCTTGCGATGGGATGGTCACCAGAACAGATTGCGGGGCGATTGACGCGTCTTCTTGGTACCACAGTCATCAGTTATGAAGCCATCTATCGTTTCATTTACTATCGGGTCGATCAAAAAGACTATTGGAACAGGCTTTTGCCTCGCCGCAAGTTTCGTAGGGGCTGGTATCGACGCAAAGCCCTTAATCCCGTTGAGCACATTAAAGACCGGCGTCCCATTGCTTTGCGCGATCCTGCTGCTTTATCCCGCCAAACTCCGGGCCATTGGGAGACCGATCTTATGCTTTTCAGCAATCACAAGGCCAACGTTTTGGTCACTCAGGAACGAGCGCCTCGCTTCGTTCTTCTCGCGTTTCAGCCCGACAAGAAGTCTGAGCGTGTTTACTCCAATCTTTCCCTTCAGTTGGGCTCTTTGCCTCAGGCTCTTCGTCAAACTCTTTCTCAAGACAACAGCACTGAGTTCGCCAAGCACTATTGCCTGAATGAAAAACTCGGCATTCTTACCTTCTTCTGCGATCCTCGCAGCCCTTGGCAAAAAGGCGGCGTCGAAAACGTCAATGGCCGGCTGCGGCGATGGCTTCCTCTTTCAACTAAAATCGCAGACGTCGATCAGGACCGCGTCAACGAAGTCGCTTCCAGGCTGAATTCCACCCCAAGAAAATGCCTTGGCTTCAAGACGCCCGCTGAGGTATTTTTTGACCACCTGTTGCACTTCAAGTGTGAATCCACCTCCCCGCCTGCGCGGGGATGACGGGATATGGCGGTGGAGAAGAGGATTTCCAAAAGCATCGCTTACGGATTGTGCCGTCTTGGGCTTTGATGCCTATTCGAGCGTTGCGACAGCCGTTCGGCTATTGCCGGACCGGCTTCCGAAAGAAGGACGCCGAGCAGGATGAAAAAGCATCCTGCCGCTGCAATGGGCGTCAGACGTTCTCCGAGAAGCAGAATTCCTGCGAGCGCGGCAAATACGCTTTCCAGCGCCATGATGATTGCTGCTTCGGCCGGGGGAGCATGCCGTTGCGCGAAAACCTGCATGGTGAAGGCGACGCTGCCCGAGAGAAGCCCCGCATACAAAATCGATGGAAGCGCATTCGCTATATCCGCCTGCGTTGCGTTTTCAAAAAGAAGCGAAGCTGAGATTCCAAGCGCGGCGGAAACGCAGAACTGAATGAAGGACAGCAAATAGGGGCGCGCGTGCCGCGCAAGGAACACCGGAACCAGCACAATTCCAAGCGCCCATGCCGCATCGGAAAACAACACGAATATGTCGCCTGCGATCAGCGGGCCGCTTTTCCCTCCGGTCAGAAGCCATGCTCCGAAGACTGATACCGCGCATGCTGCGACCACTAAGGGAGTCGGTTTCTCGCGCTTCAGCAGCCAGACGGCGATAGGCACGAGCACGATGTATAACGAGGTCAGGAAGCCGCCGTTCGTCGCCGTTGTCGTAATCAGACCGATTTGCTGAAGCGCCGATGCCGTGAAAATACACAGTCCTATGGCGCAACAGATTCCAAAATCCGAAAGGCTTAGGGACTTCGTTTTCTTTTTCGCTTCAAAAAACGCGAGCGGAGAAATCGCAAGCGCAGATAGAAGAAACCGCATTCCGACAAAGGACAGCGGCGCAAGGGATTCGTTGGCGATTTTCTGCGCGATAAACGCCGTTCCCCAGATGAACGAAGCTAACAAAAGCAGGAGATCGGCGCGCAAGCGGTTCATGATAAGTCCGGTATGGTTATGGGCGCGCCGGACTTTCGTCGAATTTGAACAAAAAAGCAATCGGCGCTTGAAAAGCGCTTACTTTTTATGAACAAAAACAAATGGGATCCCCGCCTGTGCGGGCATGACGAGTTCTTTTTAGGGGCTACTGTTGTTACTAAAAAATCGAGAGCGGTTATTGCGGAACTCCCCCTCCCCTGACCCCTCCCGCGGGGGGAGGGGAAAGCTAACTGCGCGGATCACCGTTTTCACGAGGACGGGTGGGCGGAAAAACTTCTGCAACGGTTTCTATTGGAAATGCAACTAGACTCTTAAGCTCGCTATCGCGAGCGATGGATTCCCGCCTTCGCGGGAATGACGGTTGGTATTGTTGAAAAATTGTTTTGTAAAGGCATCGCTCCGCTGCATCGCGGGAATGACGAATGCCGATCGCGGGGGATGACGGGGGTTCTATTTGAACAAATTATGCTTTAGTGCGACATTGGTTTATCTGCAGTTCAGGGCGGAACATGGATTATAAGCTTCTTTTCCGGCTCGCGCTTATGGGGGGCGCGCTTGCGGGCATTGTCTGCTTTGCGAGGCGCGCTCCGGAGGGGCCTTCCACTCAGTCCTATTGGCTTTGGGCGGGGATTACCGAAAACGATCTTCCGAAAGATGCCGATGGATTCTTTTACGTGTATCAGGGAAATATTGAGAACCGGGACGGGCGGGCGGTTCTTAACCGCAAGGGCCTTTTTGCCTATCCCATGGGGCGCAGAGAGATCGGGATTGTTTATAGAATTTCAGAGCTTGTGGAGCCGCAAGAAGTCGTCGGGATTTTCCGGAGCGCAGCCAAGGCATGGGAAGGGCATGGCGTCAAAGTTTCCGTTCTTCAACTGGATTACGATTGCCCAACGTCCAGGATTGGCGCTTATGCGGCCTATGTCGAGAGGCTTCGCGCTGCTTTGCCTTCTTCTTATGCTTTAAGCGTCACGGGGCTTGGCGATTGGTTGTCGAACGGGGACCGCGAGGCTCTTGACCGTTTGGGCCGCGCCGCAAACGATGTGACGTTCCAGCTTTATAATGGTCGAGAGCCTTTGCCTGACATGGATCGCTATTCAAAGCTGTTGGCACGCGTCGCCTTTCCGTTTCATGTCGGGCTGCTGGCTTCCGAACGTCCGCCCGCGTGGCTTGCTTTTTACAGGGAGAATTTTTATTATCGCGGCGCAACTTATTTTATACAAAAGTGAATGCTATGAAGTGCTTTGCGGCGGTTTTCCTTTTTGTTTTGGGGTTGTTTGTAAATTGCGCCGCTTATGCGTGCTGGGAGCCCGCGCCGCCTTTTTATTCCGCGCCGGACTATATTGACCCCGGATACACGCAACAGCCCACGCATCAATTCATGTTGCTGATGCATGACTATGCCGATGCCGTCGCTGTCGAATCTCGCGATCCTTATGCAGCGGCTCGGCAGGAAAGGATTGGACGGGAATCTGAGGCAGCCAGAAAAAAGGCTCTTGCCGATGGGGAAGCTCTGGCTAACCTTCTTAAGGCAAAGGACGTTCGCCTCGACAGGGAGACCTTCGAAAAGGCAGTATTCTCGGAATGCCCCAACAACAGCGTTGCCAATGCTTTGGCTTTTGTTCGCGCTGTCGTTGGAGATCCGGCAGTTACGGCGGGCGCTGCGGAGTTGGCGCGCGCCCGTTTTAACCTGCTTCTTTTATGCGCGTCTGGCGATGGTTCCGCAGAAGGCATCAAAAGACGCCAACAACTTCTTGCCGCGCTTTCCGACGGGGTTGCAACGTTGCAGCAGACGAAGGGAACCGGCGCTTATTCCGATTATCTTGCGGCGCTTTTGTCGCTGTATGGCAGTGAGCAAGAGGCTGCATATTGGCGCGGCGGTCCCGCTTTTGTTCCAGAAGGGCTTCCCAAAGCGCTTGAGCTTATGCGTAAAGTCCAGAAGGAAGCCCTGCCGAAATCGATATGGCTTCACCAGACAGCGACCTATCTTGTCGCGCGCTTGCAGCTTATTATGGCGCAAAAGGATTGGGACGGCCAAACGACGCCCGTAAAAGCGGATGCGGCTCTTCTTAAAGGCGCGAAAGAGGGCTATGCGGACTATTTGCGCCAATATCCAAGCGGACTTTATGCTGACAGCGCCCGGAATATCCGGCGCAAGATCTTGTTTCTCGAAAACGACCGCGCGGAGTTAAACCGGGAACTTGAGGCGCGGATCAATGAAGCCTTTGCCCGCAGCCATTTTACTAAAGATGAATTCGATGCGGCCTATGACGTTTTTACCGAATTCAAGATTCGGTATGACGGCGAAGCGGGGCTTTCGCGCCTTACGCCGCTGGCTGCCTTTTATATTCTGCTGCGCAACGAGACTGTGCCGCCTGATTCCTTCAACGTCTTTCAGAGGCGCGAGGGGGATTTTAAAAACTGGCCGGGGCTTTTCCGCTTAACGCGCGCCTATGTTCTCTTCAGCCAAAAGGATTATGCCAAGCTTCTTGAACTTACTCCTTTTGAGCCGGTGACGCGGTCCGTTGTTTCCCGGAGCGTCGAAGCTTTGCGCGCGAGGGCATTTGAGGCTGTCGGCAAAAAAGACGAAGCTGTTCGTGCGTGGCAGAATATCGCTCGCGCGGCTCCCGATGCCCAAGCGCAAATTCATATTGCGGGGCTTTATGCGGGCATGGGCGATTTTGAGAAAATTTTTGCCAAGGATTCGGGCGTTTCCGATCCGCATGTCGCCGGAGATTTTGCGTTGTTCGCAGCGGACGACAATCAGCTTTGGAAGGTTTTGGAAAAGTCTTCGCTTGAGCCGGACAGTCGCGAGATGATCCAAAAAGCGTTGTTCCGCAGGCTGCTGCTTAAACGCGATTATAAGCGCATTCAAAGGCTGATTCAGAAGTATCCCCGAGCGGAAGACGCGAAAGAAATCGCGGGCGATCTTTCCGCTCTCGCGGAGAATCCGAATTCTGCCGGCGCGCGCGTGAATGTTGCGGATTATATCTATGAAAGTTACCTTAGGCCCGATGCGCCTGTTTATGATCAATATAAATTTTTATACAGTGCAGATATTTTAGATGAACTGAAAGCTGTTTGTCCGACGTGCAAGCCGGTTGAAGGCGCGGTTTCTCCGTTTGCCGATTTTTATGAGGCCGAACAAGCTTTTGCGGCGAAAAAAGAGCGCTCGGAGGTGGAGGCTGAGACGCTTCATCATCTGATTAAGTGTTTTCGGGGTAGTGAATTCTCGGATCGTTGCCGTTGGGGCCGAGAGGAAAAAGCTCAGAATCGTGGTAAATTTTGGTTTAAACGCCTTCATTCTCTTTATCCCGAGTCCAAATGGACTCAAGAGACGCCATACTATTATTAAGATGTATCCTCGGGAGTTTGAGAGCCTGTTCATGCATAAGTCACGTTTGTTTTTTTGGGGAAGAAAAACAAATGGGATGCCCGCCTGCGCGGGCATGACGGGGATTATTGAGGGAGATGGTGTTACTAAAAAATCGAGAGCGGTTAGACTCTTATGCTCGCTATCGCGAGCGATAGATTCCCGCGTTCGCGGGAATGACGAATGTTGCCAATCGCGGGGATGACGGAGATTCAAGAGCTTAAATCTATTTGGCTCCGGCTGTTAAAGTGCGATAGGCATATCTTTTTTATTCTTCAAATCTGCCTTCGGCTGCGCTAGAAAAGGGCGCAAGGCGGTTCTTCGTTTTTGCGCTTTTTTCCGGAGCCTTGCCCGGGGGCGCTTAGCTGCCGTGGTATCCATGAATAACGTCGTCGTCGTTGGCGCCCAGTGGGGCGATGAAGGCAAAGGGAAAATCGTCGATTGGCTCTCGTATCGCGCGGACATCGTTGTGCGGTATCAAGGCGGTCACAACGCGGGGCATACGCTCGTCATCGATGGCGTAACATACAAGTTGAGCCTGCTGCCGTCGGGCGTCGTTCGTCCGGGGAAGCTTTCTATTATTGGCAACGGCGTCGTCGTCGATCCGTGGCATTTGCTGAACGAAATCCAGACAATGGCGGGCAAAGGCGTTGGCATTTCTCCGGACAATCTTCTGATTGCCGAAAACTGTCCCATGATTCTTCCGGTGCATGGCGTTTTGGATCGTGCGCGCGAGGCTGCAAGGGGCTCGTCAAAAATCGGGACTACGGGCAGGGGCATCGGGCCGACTTATGAGGACAAGGTTGCCCGTCGCGCGATTCGTCTTTGCGATCTTGCCGAGCCCGAGATTCTGCGCGCGAAGCTCGATGGTCTTCTGAGTCACTATAACCCCTTGTTACAAGCCCTTGGCGGCGAGACGTTCGATGCCGGGGATCTTTATCGGAAATGCATGGAGATCGCTCCGAAGATTCTTCCGTATGTCGGCGCCGCGTGGCGTCGGCTGGAGGAAGAGCGCAAGGCGGGCAAGCTGATGCTTTTCGAAGGCGCGCAAGGCGCATTGCTCGATATCGACCATGGCACCTATCCGTATGTTACCTCTAGCAACACGATTGCCGCGAACGCCGCGATTGGGGCGGGGATCGGCGCGAAGATTTGCGGTCGCGTGGTCGGCATTTGCAAAGCCTATACGACGCGTGTCGGCGCGGGGCCATTTCCTACCGAGGACAAGGGCGACGATGGCGAATTGCTGGGCTCGCGCGGCAAGGAGTTCGGCACCGTCACAGGACGCAAGCGGCGGTGCGGGTGGCTGGACGCGGTTGCTGTTCGTCAAGCGGTAAAAACGGGCGGTATTGATGGCATCGCTCTGACGAAGCTGGATATTCTGGATGTTTTCAAGGAGCTTAAAATCTGTCGCGCTTATAAGCTGAACGGGAAGATGATCGATTATCTTCCTGCGGGGCAGCAGGCTCAGGCTTCGGTCGAGCCTGTTTACGATATTTGCGAGGGCTGGAACTGCAATACGCATGGCATGCGCAGTTGGGCCGATTTGCCCGCGCAGGCTTTGAAATATATTCGCCGGATTGAAGAGCTGATTGAGGCTCCGGTCATCCTGCTTTCCACAAGCCCGGAACGCGACGACACCATTTTGATGAAAGATCCATTTGCGGATTAGAAAGTTGAATTGCTATCAGAAAGAAGCGCTTGCTTTTGTGAACAAAAACAAATGGGATTCCCCGCCTGCGCGGGGATGACGGGGGCTATTGTGGGAGATGGTGTTACTAAAAAATCAAGAGCGGCCAGATTCTAATCGAGGGCAGCCAGACTCTTATGCTCGCTATCGCGAGCGATGGATTCCCGCGTTCGCGGGAATGACGAATGTTGCCAATCGCGGGGATGACGGGGGTTCTTATTTGAACAAATTAGGCTTTAGGTACTCCAAGCATTAGCTTAACCATTGGTGCGTTTGAGGAAGATATGTGTTAGATGAGGGCGTTCCGAGTCTTAGCTTTGCGTGCCATGAAAGTTTGTCGTTTTCCCCGTCGTCCCCTTTTGGTCTTCGGGATCAGTCTTTTTGCTCTTATTGTCGTTTCGTTCGGCGCTCAGGCCGCCATGTCGTTTTGCAATACCACGAAAACGGCGATTGAGGCCGCGCTGGCTTACCGTGCGCTTGATGAGGAAAACAAGGAAACATGGGTTTCGGAAGGCTGGTGGCGTATTGAACCAGGGCAATGCGCGCGGGTTTTTACGGCTCCGCTGGATCAGCGCTTCTATTTCTATTTCGCGCGCGCTTTATCTGCTTCCAGCCCCGATGCTTCTCCGTACGAATGGTCGGGCAAGTATCCGTTCTGCACTGCCAAGAAGGCTTTTCGCATTGTGGGCGACCGCGAATGCGCCGCGCGCCAATACCTAACCTCGGGCTTCCGCCAGATCGATGTGGGCACCAAGGCGAAAGACTACTCGCTGGACTTTCGCGATGATTCGGCGCGGTAAGCAGCGTAACCGTTGTATAAGCGCTACAATTGGTTCTTGAAAAAGCCGTAACTTATCGGAAAGTATTTATTTGCGTTGTACTACGGCAGGAAAAACGTATCGTTAAGACAAAGAGGAATGAGATAGTTAGGTCGTTGAATGTCTGAGGAAGTTATTGTTCGAAGCAGTAGGTTGGCTGGAAATTTTATCCTTTCAGCAA
>JAQVZU010000029.1 GCA_028708035.1 Alphaproteobacteria bacterium | reverse complement strand
GGCTTGAGGAGAAGTCCTCGCAATTGACGGCGCTCTGGAGAAGCGAAAAGCAGCAGCTTGGGAGCGCGCAGAAGCTGAAAGAGCAGCTTGAGGCAGCGCGTAACGAACTGGATCAAGCTCAGCGACGCGGAGGGTTTACGCGCGCGGGCGAGCTGAAGTACAGCGTCATTCCGGATTTGCAGCGCAGGCTCGAAGACGCGCAGAAGCAGTCGGAGCACGCGATGCTCGACGAGGCGGTGAAGGACAGCGATATTGCGTCCATTGTGAGCCGGTGGACGGGGATTCCTGTGGACAAGATGCTGAGCGGCGAACGCGAGAAGCTTCTGCACATGGAAGAGGCGTTACGCAAGCGCGTGATTGGACAGGACGAGGCTATTGAGGCGGTGTCGAACGCGGTGCGCCGCGCGCGGGCGGGGTTGCAGGACCCCAACAGGCCGATCGGATCGTTTTTGTTTCTTGGGCCTACGGGCGTGGGAAAGACGGAGCTTACCAAGGCGCTTGCCGAATTTTTGTTCGACAACGAACAGGCGATGCAGCGCATCGACATGTCCGAATACATGGAAAAGCATTCGGTGGCGCGGTTGATCGGTGCGCCTCCGGGATATGTGGGATACGAGGAAGGCGGGACGCTGACCGAGGCTGTGCGGCGCAGGCCGTATCAGGTGATTTTGTTCGACGAGGTCGAAAAGGCGCATCCCGATGTGTTTAACATTCTGTTGCAGGTTTTGGATGATGGACGGTTGACGGACGGACAGGGGCGTGTGGTCGATTTCAAGAACACGCTGATTGTGCTGACGTCAAACCTGGGGTCGGATGCGATTGCGGCTGATGAAGGGGGGGAGCTTTCGCCCCGGACGCGCGACAAGGTTATGGAGGTCGTGCGCGCGCATTTCAGGCCTGAATTTTTAAATAGGCTCGACGAAATCCTGATGTTCAGGCGGTTGTCTCGCGAGAATATGGCGGGGATTGTCAAGGTTCAGTTGGAGCATTTGCGGAAGCTTTTGGAGGACCGGAAGATTTCGCTTCAGGTAACGCCTAAGGCGCTCGATTGGCTGGCGGAGGCCGGGTATGACCCGGTTTATGGGGCAAGGCCGCTTAAGCGCGTTATTCAGCGGACGTTACAAAATCCCATCGCGCAGGAGGTTCTGGCGGGGAAAATTTTGGACGGGCAGACGGTTATTGTGGATGCGGGGAAGGAGGGGGTGGAACTTAAGATCCGGGATTAAGAATGGAAGGTGGGCTTGCGCCTTTGGGGCGATTTCTTTATAACTTCCGGCATCTTACACTTTTTTGGAGTTAGCCATGGCCGTCGAACGGACCCTTTCTATTATTAAGCCGGACGCCACGCGTCGTAATCTTACCGGCAAGATTAATGCGAAGTTTGAGGCTGCCGGGTTGCGCGTTGTCGCGCAGAAGCGCCTTCAGATGACTTGCGAGCAGGCTGAAAAGTTTTATGCCGTGCATGAGGCTCGGCCCTTCTATGGCGAACTTTGCGCATATATGTCATCCGAGCCTGTGGTTGTCCAGGTTCTGGAAGGCGAAAACGCCATTGCGAAGAACCGCGAAGTCATGGGTGCGACCAATCCCGCGAATGCTGCTCCGGGGACCATCCGCAAGGAATTCGCGCTCAGCGTTCAGGAAAACTCGGTACACGGGTCCGACAGCGCCGAGAACGCCAAGATCGAGATCGACTTCTTCTTTAAGCCAGAAGAAATTGTTGGATAAAACCTCAATTTGTTTTTTGGAAACGGGGCGGTCTTCGGATCGCTCCGTTTTTTGTGACGGAGGCTCGAAGGGGCGTTTGCCAAGGGATACGGGCGCTGGTAGGTTGGCAGAATGACTGAGATACTGACGATCATACGGCCCGACGATTTTCATGCGCATTTTCGGACGGGGGATCTGTTGCGGGCAGTGGTTCCTTTGACCGCTGCCATTTTTGGGCGCGCAGTTGCTATGCCCAATCTTAGGCCACCAGTGACGACGACGGCTCGCGCCAAGACGTATCGGGAGGAGATTTTGGCGGCTGTGCCGCATGGGGTTTCGTTTGAGCCGCTGATGACGCTTTATCTGACAGATCTGACCGATGCGAACGATCTTCAACGCGGGTTCGAGGAAAAGATTTTATCGGCGGCGAAGCTTTACCCGGCTAATGCCACGACCAATTCTGAATTCGGGATTTCCAATATTAAACGCATTTATCCGGTTCTTGAGCGGATGCAGAAAATTGGGATGCCGGTTTTGATGCACGGCGAAGTCGCCGATGCGGTCGTCGATATTTTCGACCGCGAGGCCGTGTTTATCGAGCGTGTGCTTGTTCCCCTTCGGCGCGATTTTCCTGCTCTTAAAATTGTGATGGAACATATTACGACCGAAGAAGCCGTGGATTACGTTCGCGAGGAGGGCGGGAAGGGAACTTTGGCGGCCACTGTTACGGCGCATCATCTACATATCAATCGGAATGCGTTGCTGGCCGGTGGGGTAAGGCCGCATTACTATTGCTTGCCGATCGCCAAGCGCGAAAAGCACAGGCAGGCTTTGATTAAGGCGGCGACGTCGGGGGAGAAAATGTTCTTTCTCGGGACGGATAGCGCGCCTCATGCGCTTTCTGCCAAGGAAAGCTCTTGTGGGTGCGCAGGATGCTTTACATCTGTGACTGCGTTTGAGCTTTATGCTCAAATATTCGACGAAGCAGGAAAGCTCGATAAACTTGAAGCTTTTGCTAGCATCAACGGGGCGCGGTTTTACGGATTGCCTATCAATCAAGGGTCTGCGATTCTTCGGAAAATAACGCCTCGGCATATTAAGCCGATTTTAACACAAGACGCGCAAACAATAATGCCGTTTGAGCCTCCTTCCCCCCTCTTGTGGGAGGCAAGCGTTTCTGTGTGACCGGATTGCTTTGGGCGTTCGGCGCGCCCGGCGGCAAGATTACGGAGAGAACGATGCCTATTTTAGACGATTTGCCTTTTATCGATCTTTATGTCCGCCTCGATAAGAAAGAGCAGGCCTATTTCAGGTCAAATCAGCGAGCCAGCGTCGCCAGCCAATTCGTTTCGCCGGAATTCGAAAGCACCATCGAGCGTTTTCAGGCGGCGGTGATCGACAAGCTTAAGGACCACGGCGACGGCGCTATTACCTTCGACAACGTGCGGTGCCGGTTGGCCCGGCAGCATATGAACGATGGCTCCTCATGGGTTTGCGCACGGCGCATTAATACCAAGATTCCGGATATCGAGAAGCTCGGCTTGCCGTCAGTGATCGTCAATCACATGGTTACGCTTGGCAAGCGCGACGGATTGATTGTCATTTCAGGAGCTACGGGGCATGGCAAGACGACCACGGCGGTGGGCCTGCTTGGATATTACTTGAAGACTTACGGCGGCACCGCAATAACAATCGAAGATCCCTGCGAATTCATGCTTTCGGGCCGTCACGGAACTGCAGGTAACTGTTATCAGGTGGAGGTCGAGAAGGAAGAGGATTGGGCGTTGGGGCTTAAAAAGGCGCTGCGCTGGGCGCCACGGTACATTTACGTCGGCGAAATTCGCACACCGAAGGCGGCGGAGCAACTTTTGCGCGCCGCGACGACGGGACACCTTGTCATCACCACCGTTCATGCGGGCGCGATGGAAGAGGCTTTGATGGGCATTATTTTCCTTGCGGAGCAGGCGATGGGTTCGGGCGCTTATAACATGCTTGCGACGGGCCTTACATGTCTTGTCAATCAGGCGCTGACCGAAGCGGGACCCGTACTAAAATATCTTTATACCGAGGAAAATGCGCCGGGCGATCCGGTTCGTTCATTGATTCGCGAGAACAAGATCGGCATGCTGTCAACGTACGTTGATCGAGCTGCCGCGCGCTTGCAAGCTGCGGCCGGTATTTCTTCGCAGACGACCATGGGAGGGAGAAGATGACGGCTCTTAATCTTCAGGGGACCGAGGCGACAGGCGACAAGCTTCGCGACATGCCGTTTATGGATCTTTACGTGCGCATTGACGAAGGTGGCAAGGGTATGGCGCGGTACAGGACTCCGGCGCGCGATTATTCTAACAACTGGACGCGCGTGCTGCCTGACCACTACAAGAATGAGACTGTCGTTATTGCCGACAAGCTCGCGCGGACGATTAAAAGCGCGGATGCTTCGTTTGAGTACGATGGAATGCGGTTCCGCCGGTCGTATCAGAAGCTCGCAAACGGGCAGCAGTGGGCCATTTTGCGCAGGATCAACTCGCGCGTTCCGACGCTCGAAGAACTTTCAGTCAGCAGCCATATTGCTACGCAGCTTAGAAGGCTTGGGCAGCGCGATGGCCTTATTTTGATTTCCGGGCCAACGGGTCACGGCAAGACAACGATGAGCTTCGCTCTTCTGGCCGATTATCTCAAAAGATTCGGTGGGGTCGGAATTAGCGTCGAAGATCCCGTCGAGTATCATTTGGACGGATCCGTTGGTGAATATGGGTATTGCTACCAGGTCGAGGTCGAGCAGGAGGATTGGGCGTCGCCGCTCAAGACTGCCTTGCGCTGGACGCCGCGCTATCTGCTTGTGGGCGAGGTTAGAAGTCCTCGCGCGGCTGAGCAGATTTTGCGCGCTGCAACGACGGGGCACTTGGTGATTACGACCATTCATGCTGGCTCAATCGAGGAAAGCTTTATGGGGCTTTTGCATCTTGCCGATCAGGCGACGGGCGGAGCTGCTAAATATATGCTTGCGCAAGGGCTGACAGCCGCCTGGCATCAGACGTTGACTTCGACAGGGCCTTATTTGCGCTATGTTTTTACCGAAGAGAACAATAATGGCGATCCGGTGCGCGCCTTGATCCGCGAGGACAAGATCGGTATGATCAACAGCTATATTGATATGCAAATAGCGCGCATGGGCGTGCGGATTGGCATCGATCCGGTTACGGGAAAGCCGAAGTAGAAGGATTCAAAATTCAGGGATTTTCAGATGTCGCGGAAGGGCGGCAATGGATATTGATTTATGGGGCCTCATTTAAATCTTATTGGGCTTGATTTGGAGGAGCTGACTTCGGCTTTGGCTGCGCTCGGGTTCGAGAAATATCGCGCAGCGCAAATATGGTCGCAAATTTATTGTTTGGGCGCGCGGGATTTTATGGATATGACCACGCTGTCGAAGCCTGCGCGCGAAAAGCTGGCGCAGCATTTTTCGATTGCGCGGCCCGGTGTCTCGGCGCACCAGAAATCGGAAGACGGCACGCAAAAGTGGCTTGTTCGGATGGATGACGGGAACGAGGTCGAATGTGTGCACATTCCCGAGGAAGACCGGGGGGCTCTGTGCGTATCGAGTCAGGTCGGGTGCGCGATGATGTGCAAGTTTTGCCATACCGGGACACAAAAGCTTGTGCGGAATCTCACGGCTTCGGAAATTGTCGGGCAAATCATGCTTGCGCGTGATGTTCTCCATGAATGGCCGGGGAAGGCCGAGGGCGAGGAGCCAAAAAAACACGGGAAGCCGGGGAGAAACGAAGACGATCCTCCGGTGAGATCGCTCAGTAACATCGTGATGATGGGGATGGGAGAGCCCCTTAACAATTACGATAACGTCGCAAAGGCTTTGCGAATAGCGATGGACGAGGCGGGGATTGGGATCGGCAAGAGACGGATTACGCTTTCGACTTCCGGGGTCGTGCCGATGATTAAAAGATGCGGCGAGGAGTTGGGCGTCAATCTTGCCATTAGCCTTCATGCGGTAACGGACGAGCTTCGCGATGTGCTGGTGCCGGTTAATCGCAAGTATCCGATCAAGGAGCTTCTTCAGGCTTGCCGCGACTATCCGGCAGCTAGCAATACGCGGCGCATTACCTTTGAATATGTCATGCTTAAGGGCGTCAACGACAGTCTTGCGGACGCGAAGCAGCTTGTGAAGCTTCTCCGCGGGATTCATGCGAAGATCAATCTCATTCCTTATAACCCGTGGCCGGGATCGCCGTTTGAGTGCTCGGATTGGGAAGCCATTCAAGCCTTTGGAGATTTCGTAAACGCAGCGGGATATGCAAGTCCGGTGCGGATGCCGCGAGGCCGAGACATTATGGCAGCGTGTGGACAGTTGAAGTCGGCGAGCGTCAGGGAACGTTGACCGGTGGACTGCGTCAGCTCAATGGTCGAGAAATGGCCGAGGAGTCCCCCTCGCGGGGAGGGTTAGGGAGGGGGGTCCGCAAGAAAAGCATTCCCGTATTTTAAGCCCTTTTGTGGGAGCGCATGCCGTGCATTGACTCGCCTGAAAAGAGTGAGCAAAGTCAAAAATTCATGAATCAGAAACTTTGTTGCAAGGCTTTCTCATGCAGTGGCGATTCGCTCGGTTTACAATTGCAATTACTGTTATTTCCGCACCGAGTTTTAGTGCCGCAGACCCGTGCGGAGGCAAGCCCGGAGTGGGAACTGTTTGCGCGGACGGTACGGTCTATTCGGGCCTGTCTCCAGACGGAAATGTGCCGATGTATGCTATGCCGTGCGATTTAGGGATGAAGGTGTCAAGAAGGGGGGGCAAGTGGATATGTTCTGGCAAGAGAGAATCTTATGAGGTCCGCGATTTCGTCGGTTCAAGCGGGGTTTTATCGTTAACAAACGGAAAAGCAAATACCGAAGCGCTTGTCGCAAGTTCGGCAAAAATTGGAAAATCTTTAGACTGCGCAAACGCTTGCGCTTTTCAAAATTTTGGTGGGCACAAAGACTGGTATTTGCCTTCCATTCATGAATTAGCGGTTATGTGCAACGGGACGACGAAAGAACCGGAAAAAAATTGTCCGGCAGCGGTCGCCATCGGAAATCTGAGCATGGAAAAGACCAGCTGGTATTGTTCTTCGTCGCGAGAAAAGGAACCTGCCTCTTTTATGTTTAATATAAGGTTCTCCGATGGAATTCACTCTTTTGCCGATCCTGTTCCCCCCAAACACACGACCGCAAAAAACTTAGTTCGTTGTGTACGAAAAGGTGCGGTCCATTGACAAAAAAACCGCCGGAATTTGCATTCCGGCGGTTTGATCTTTTCGAAGGCAAGAAAGTTTATGCTTTTTCTTCCTTCTTCTGGGCTTTCTTGATAGCGGCACCAAGGATGTCGCCCAAGCTTGCGCCCGAGTCGGATGAACCGTACTCGGCCATCGCCTGTTTTTCTTCCTCGACTTCGCGAGCTTTGATGGACAGGCCGACGCGGCGGCTGCCCTTCTCGATGCTCGTGATCTTTGCGTCGACTTTTTCACCGACGGCAAAGCGATCCGCGCGCTGCTCGGAGCGGTCGCGGGCCAAGTCCGAACGGCGGATGAAGCCGGTAAAGCCTCCCGCCGCGTCTCCAAGCGTCACCTCGATGCCATTCTCCTGAATGGCGCTGACCGTGCCCGTGACGATGTCGCCCTTCTTGAAGTTGACCTGGACGCTCTCGAATGGATCCTGCGTGAGCTGCTTGATGCCCAGGCTGATGCGTTCCTTTTCGCTGTCGATGTCAAGAACCTTGACCTCGACGGTCTGGCCCTTCTGGAACTTCTTGATGGCTTCTTCGCCCGGCTCGTCCCACGACAGATCCGACATGTGCAGCATGCCGTCGATGTCGCCATCGAGGCCGATGAACAGGCCGAATTCTGTGATATTGCGGATCTCGCCTTTGAGCGTGCTGCCGATCGCATGCGTCGCGCGGAATTTCTCCCATGGGTTATCAAGGCACTGTTTGATGCCGAGGCTGATCCGGCGCTTCTGCAGGTCAATGTCCAGAACCATGACTTCGACTTCCTGGCTCTGAGAGACGATCTTGCCTGGCGGAACGTTCTTCTTCGTCCACGACATTTCGGAGACGTGGACCAAGCCTTCGATGCCCGGTTCAAGCTCCACAAACGCACCGTAATCGGTGATGTTCGTGACGCGGCCCTTCAGCTTGACGCCGACGGGGTACTTTGCCACGACTCCATCCCAAGGATCGGCTTCAAGCTGCTTCATGCCCAAGCTGATGCGCTGGGTTTCGGCGTTAAAGCGGATGACCTGCACGTTGACCTGCTGGCCGATTTGCAAGACTTCCGAGGGGTGATTGATACGTTTCCACGCGATATCCGTGACGTGAAGCAAGCCGTCCACGCCGCCAAGATCGACGAACGCGCCGTAATCGGTGATGTTCTTGACGATGCCTTGCAGAACCTGGCCTTCCTTGAGGTTGGCAACCAGTTCGGTGCGGGCTTCGGCGCGGCTCTCTTCGAGAACGGCGCGGCGGGAAACGACGATGTTTCCGCGGGCCCTGTCCATTTTCAGAATCTGAAACGGTTGAGGCGTGCCCATCAGAGGGGTGACGTCACGAACCGGGCGGATATCAACTTGCGAACCGGGCAAAAACGCCGTCGCGCCGTTAAGGTCGACCGTAAAGCCGCCCTTGACGCGCCCAAAAATGATACCCGTGACGTGAGCTTGCTTTTCGAACGACTGCTGGAGGATGACCCAGCTTTCTTCGCGCTTGGCCTTTTCGCGGGACAGCGACGCTTCGCCGTCGCGGCTTTCCATGCGTTCAAGGAACACTTCAACAGTGTCGCCGACCTTCAGTTCTGCCGGAACGCCGTTGGTCGCGAACTCGCGCAAGGGAACGCGGCCTTCCGATTTAAGGCCGACGTCAACGATGGCGCAGTCGTTTTCGATCCCGACGACCATGCCCTTGACGACGTTGCCTTCGAGACTTCCGGTTTTTCCGAAAGCCTGATCGAGCATTGCGGCGAAGCTTTCTCCGGATTGAGCAGCGGGCTTCGTTGTGGATGCCTTGGCGGCGTCCGCACTGTTTTTAGATGCACTACGTGCCATGTGTGTTTTCTCTTTCTTCCGGTATGTACCGGGCGGGTTTGCTTTGCGCGAACCCGATGCTTTCTCTTTAGGTTAACCGCGAACGCATGGGCTGAAAGCCTGAGCCAGGGCGAACGGGGGACCGGCACACTGCCGGACAGTTATTCAGCAATTTCTATATGGTACTGAAACACAAAACTTCTAGCATTCTCGAGCATAGAAAAACAATAGCATTTTAACATTTTTTGAGTTGTCAAGCATCAAGAGTACGATAGCATGACGCTAGCCTAAAAAGTGGAGTTAGGGCACCGCTAAAAAGGTTCTAGGAAAATCTCACCGCAGGAACGCTGGACAGAAGACTTAGAGCGGCGAGCGATGGAGCCGCGCACGGTCCTTTAACAGCTTTGACAAAACCGTTCTTTGCGCAGGGATCCGACCTTTTGTAACAAAGAATAACTTTCGAGAACGATATTGGATTCCAACCCGAATGAATTCTGGCGGGCGGAGTGCAGGCGTTCGGCCCCTTCGATCATCGTTATGATATCGCCTTCTCCCAACTCAAACTGCTTTTTATAAAGCTCCTGAAGGCTTTCGCTCGATAAAATTTCACGAATGTTGCTTGCCAATTCTTGTTTGATTGCCAATATTTTATTATAAGATTTCCGAATTTCTTTATCCACATCGCGCTCTAGCTGGATTTGTCGAAATTCGTTCTCCAACTTTTGACTTTTCATCCGGCTCTCTGCGTTGGATTTTGAAAATCCGTCGAACAGTTTATAGTCTACGACGACCATGGCCGAACCATTCCATGTGCTGCCGACGTGGCCTCCGGTATTATAGCCGTTACGCCCTTCAACCTGTAGGCTAACCGTTGGAAGATAAGCAGCTTGCGTTTCCTTGATCCAATGTTCAACGGCAGCGTGGTCCGATTTATTCAAAAGTAACCGATTATTCTCTTTATGCGAAGTCTCATAATAGCTTTCGATAGGGCGGACTGTCGGATCGAATTGGAGCGGGCGTTGAGCCATAAAGGGAGGTAGCTTTCCTGTTAGCGACTCAAGATTGCTTAAGGCGTCCTTATACGAGGCTTTTACACGGTTCAACTCGGTTTGTGCGGCGGCGACGCGGGAATCGACATACTCTTTCTTTGCTTTGCTTTCGGCACCGGCGGCATTCATGAGTCGGATTTTTTCGCCAATCGCCTGAAGTTGATTCACGAATTGCTGGCTTTCGGTAAAGGCGCGCTGATAGCGCCACACCAATACATAATATTGAATAGCATCCTGAAGGATGCCTTCTATAGTGACGAGAGAAGCATAGCTCGCGGAATCTTCAAGCCTCATCCGGCGATAAACTTCTTCGTCTGTTGCAAAACCATTAAAAAGGATTTGATTGACTACGATTCCTGCATCGTATGGATTAACTTGTTTTCCGACTTTATCGGATGAAGAAACGCCAGCAGGAAGTGCTGCAGGATAAGCGTACTCATGACCCCCACGAAACGAAAGGTTTACCTGTGGATAATAGGCGCTCCGTGCTTCGTCGATCGCGATATGCGCCTGCTTAATTTTTTCCATTTCGGCTTTTACGGAAGGATTCTGGTCAAGTGCGAAGAGGATGCTCGATTCGAGACTCAACGGTATTGCTTCCTCAGCCGCTGAGAAGCCCGGGAACAGCAACCCGAAGAGAAGGAGCGCAAGGGGAGATTTATTCTTTAGCATAGATCTTTACCCATTCATATCCGCCATTCTCTTGAGTGGGCGAGACTTCGCGAATAGAGATATTGCGGGGGAGGACTTTTGCATCAAGGAGAAAATTACGGATATTGAGCATACGGCCTAGCTGCGTTTCCCGCCCGATGACTGGCGTTGCGGCGCTAGGATTCTCTGGAGCCTCAATGACAAACTTCACATTCTTCCCGTTGGCTTTTGCTTGACTTGAGGCGACAAAGTTCGCGATTATTTTGGCGGTTTGTTCGGTGACTGATATTGCATTTATATTGAAAAGCACGAGCATCGTTGAGGTGGTCATGTTAATTTCGGCTTTCTGCCGAAAATCAGACTTGGCAAAGTTTGGACGGGAGCGTTGTTGGGTGCTGCATCCTGGTCCCCCCGTTTCTCGGGCGCGCTCCAAATCCTTCAGCGCTTCATTTAAGTCGGATCGATTTTGTGCCTGCTCTTTTTCAACCTGCAAGGCCTCGGTCATTTTTTTGGCGACCTTATTTGACGACATAAGAAGTGCAAACACGAAGATAACAA
Source organism: Alphaproteobacteria bacterium (assembly GCA_028708035.1). Lineage (GTDB taxonomy): Bacteria > Pseudomonadota > Alphaproteobacteria > UBA9219 > UBA9219 > CAIXLI01. Next base: position 12,104 of record JAQVZU010000029.1, on the reverse strand, counting down.
GAACGAATACCAAAGTTAACACAACGTTGCTTAAGGCATCGACGAAGCCTGGATAATAGTTCTGTTCCCTTCCGCCTTCCATCGCTTTGTCCCGACAGTCCTTGAGGTCCTAAACAAGTTATTTCGAATCACTCCTACGCTACGTAGATAATAGAATCATCAACTCAGGAATTCGCAAGAAGTTAGTTCAAAAAACTTTGTGAGCGACCAGTTCCCCCTTAGGATTTGTTTGCTGTTCGGAATTATTGCGACATCGGTTCAAACGTTGGGTGTTAACTGAAGATTAAAACATAAAGTTTTAGAAATATCTAAGAAACCCCTTTCTATCGCTGAATTGAGTAATATGATTCACTTGATTCGTCATAGACTTAAAATACTCTTGTCGAAGTTGCGGGAGCGTCATGCTGAACATTTTTGCGAAGATTCAAAATAATCTCCAACAGCGCTTCCCTAATATCGACGCTCACATAATTCGTCGCGAAACTTCTGCCATTTTGAAGCTTTTATCGCCTGTACTTTTAATTCTCGTCGTTGGCATAAAATTTGACGAGTTTGTTGGTAACGCAATCCGGGCGAATGTCGCAATCAACGGGCTTATAATCGTCTCAGCCTCGTTTGGCGTAATCCAGATTCTGATTCAATTTGTCAATGCGCAAAAAGACTTCTTTGTCATTGAGCGATTTGGCCGGGAGGCCCTAAAGGGTATCCATATGCCGACGCTGTTGGAGCAGCCTTGGCTTAAGCGTCGTTATGTGCGGCATTACTTGGGGCATATCGCCCAAACAGGCGGCACTCTTTCATCTGCTCTTCAACAAAACGCGATCGAAAACGAGCTTCGCGAGCTTTCAAACGAATACGAACACAAACTCGAACTTCCACAATTTATCTCGGGATTCATGATTGCTATGGGGTTGCTGGGAACCTTTATTGGTCTTCTCGAGACGCTGACGGGCATTTCAGGAATGTTGGACGGCTTTGGCGCAAAAGGGGCCAATATGGAAGAGCAGTTTATGAAACTGGTCGTCGAACTTAAAAAACCGCTAGCGGGCATGGGGATTGCGTTTTCGGCCTCCATGTTTGGACTCATCACTAGCCTTACGCTTGCGATCATGATGATTAACCTGCGCCGCTACGTTAGCCGTGTTGTTTCGTGCGCACGCAATGTTATGCATAATTTGATCCAAATGGTGCGCAGCTCCGCAGAAAGGGATCAGATATCCGCCGCTGACGTCGCAGCTTTGGCGCGTGAGAGCCGGGCTCATCGGTATTCTCCTGTTTCGATAAGTGAAGGGGATTCGTCCTTGCAGGACATTGTCTATGAGATTCATGATTCCAATCTGAACATGATCAGCAAGATGGATGTGCTCTCGAGTAAACTGGCGACTGTTCTGGATGCTTTTGAGATAAGCAATAAGTCGACGCAGAAGCTGAGCGATCTGTTGGGATTTGGCCCCCGGATGAAAGAGACCAGCGAGGCCATGCTGGAAGAACTCAAGGGGGTTGGCGCGGCGCAAACCGAGCAGAAGAAATTCTTCCAGCGCATGATCGATATGACCACCGAAGTAACGCATTCATTAAACGGGATGGTCGATGTGCAGCGCGAATCGCACATAAGTCTTGGCCATCAGCTTAAGGATCTGGAACAAAATGTTGGCGAGGCGGGGTTGCGTATGCTTAACGGAATTGTTTCGGCTGATCGCGAACTTCAGTCGATTTTTAGTACGTCGTTAAAGGATGTGTTGTCTCAAGGAGCATTAAGCACCGCTTCGGTTGCGAACAATATTGTAAATACTCAGCGTGAGTCGAATGAAGCGCTTATTGGCTCTTTGAAGGAGTTCGGCGGCAAGCTGTCCGGGGTAGAACAAAGCAATATTTCTCTTGGCAAGCATCTGTATGAAATCAAAGAGAATTTCGCAAAACTCTCATCGGTTTCGGGTGTGGGACAAGACATTACGAAGGGAATTGGGCAACAAACGCTGTTGCTTGAAACAATGGTCAGAGAAGACAGAAACATGCAAAAACGATTGGCTTCGATCCAGCAAGACCTGCGCGACCTTTTAACGCCATCTGAGAAATCACAGGAACAAGTGCAACAAGAAAATTTCCCAATTCTCCCTACCTTTCCGTCAGATGGCCAATAGTTCCTCCTGATTGCAGCCTCACAAATGACCGCTAATATATCAACAACAACAGACAAACTTGATTTGGAGCAGGGTTCTTCCAAAGCAAGGGTGCACGATATTGCGTTCAGCAAGGTTCCTCATGCGGTAACAACCATACACATTGCTCCAGGGGATGTGCTGAATTTTCATGGTTGGAATCTGGACGCTATTAGTGTTGGAATTGTCGGTCGAGATCTTGTCATTATCGACAGCGAAACCGATCAAAAAGTAGTTTTCCCAGAACTCGGGCTGTTTCTGTTTTCTGAACGAGATGCTCCCAGGATCAGCTTCGATGGGACCGTCGTCTCTGGCAACGATTTGCTGACGCATGTGGGACAAGTCGCTGACATATCGGAAGCGGATTTTGTTTCCTTCGCAAATCTTGAAATGGTCCATACTGGCGGCGCTGCCGACAAGTTGACGGGCGATCAGGCCGGTATGGTTGCTGCCGCTAACGCCAAGGCTGCAGAGGCACAGGCATCTGCCGCAAAAGCGGTTCAGTCCGCCGAAGCGAAAGTGGCGGTTGCAGAGTCTGTAGCCGCAGCGGCATTGATGCAGGTGGTTTCCCTTACAGCGAATGCGCCTGCGAAGCCACAGGAAGCTACTGATCCTGATCTGCAAGGCCCCAAGGCAGACCCTTTGCTTGTTGCGCGGCAAAGCTTGCTTTCGGACTCGGAAGGTGTTCCGGAGCAACTAATGCTGAGCGCTCGCCACTCGCCGCCGCCAAGCTCTGGCAGTTCGCACACATCGGACTATGAAACCGGGGGAAGTTTCAATTTTGCAGCGGCGCTTTTGCAAGTATCTGCAGTTGATGAAACAAGCTTAGCTTCTCATACCTACTATGGTGGAAATGGTTCATCAGCATCGACACTTGATGCTAGTTCTGGGGCGCAGTTTTCGACGCAGATCATAGACCAAAGCGCGAACAACAATGCGCTGACGATATACGCAAGCAATCCCAATTACTTCACTTCAGCGGAGATGAGCCGCGTAATCTCGATTAGCCCATATTTGCCGGACGGATTCGCCGTCAAAACCATGACGATATCCGGTCTGCCAACGGGCTATTCGATTGATGGCGCAGTTGCTGGGGATGGCAATTCTTATACGATTTCGGATCCTTCGACATTTTCTGGGGATAAAATAAACCTTTTGCTTAAATATCCGAATGCCGAGCAAACGCCATTTACGATTCTTGTTTTAGTGACGTCCGAGTTTGACCCGACAAGCGGATTTTCTATTCCGGCCTTTAATGAATTTACAATAGCTGTTACGAAAACAACCCAGACGATCGATGTCACCAGCAGTGCGGGCTATAACTACACTGATAGTTTGGGGAATGCAGGATGGGTTCTATCCACGACTCCAAATGCCGCCAAAATCATGGTTGGCAATGGGAATGATACGATTTATGGGAGCGATGGCGGCACGATAGTTATTGCTGGCAACGGAAGCAACTTAATTTATGGCGGGCAGGGCAACGATTCAATAACGGTTGGCTCGGGTAATAACACATTCGTTGGCAGCCACGGGGCGGACACAATATCCGCAGGTTCTGGAACGAACACGATCAGCTACCTAAACCTTACGACCGATATGACGATTGATCTCTCAACGGTAAATGGGGGAGGGTTTGCGACTGCTAATAAGGGAAATAGCGAGATTGATCTTCTTAAAGGCGTCAACAATATAAGCCTTGGCGATGGAAACAATAGTGTAACAGGAAACGCATCAAACAATGCCCTGTTGGGTGGGGCAGGAGATGACACAATCCATGCGAGCCTCGGAAACGATACGTTAGACGGTGGATCGGGGACAAATACGATTGATTTTGCGACTGCTGGAGCGGGGCTGAATATCGATCTGACGACCGGAACGGCAACGGGATGGGGTAACGACACTCTTAGCAATTTTCAGATCGTTCATGGCTCAAATCATGGCGATACGATCACGGGAAGTACTGGAAACGACAACGTTGTGGGTGGTTCAGGAAACAATCTGATCTATGCCACACTGGGCGATGACACGGTGGACGGGGGTGTTGGAGGGACGAACACTCTGAGCTTTGTCCATGCGACAAGCGCCGTTGTGATTGACCTTGTTACGGGCGCGGCGACGGGATGGGGAAATGACACCATCACGAACATTCAGAACATTAATGCGTCCGACTTTGGCGATACAATTACAGGCAATGGCCATAATGTTATTGTCGGCGGTGCAGGCGACGACTTAATTTCAGCAGGCGGAAATTCGACCGTATACGCCAGTCTCGGAAACGACTCTCTCGACGGCGGAACGGGGATCAACACAATCAATTTTTCTACTGCGGCCAACAGCGTTACGATCGACTTGGCAGCAGGGACAGCTTGGGGATGGGGTAATGATACCCTGACGAATTTCCAAAGCGTCGTGGGGAGCAATCACGGAGACACCATCACTGGCAGTTCTGGCGACGACAGTATTATCGGCGGATCGGGTAATAATTATTTTTACATCACGACCGGCGGCGATACTTTGAACGGTGGCATCGGAGGCTTTAATACGATTGACCTTACTGTTGCCACGTCATCCGTGAACATCAACATGATGACGGGGGTCACAAGTGGATTTGCGACCGACACTGTCAGTAATTTCACTACGATTCTCGGCTCCAATTTTGGCGATACAATCACGGGCAGTGCTGGCAGCGACAGCATTAGAGGGGGGGACGGGGATAACCTGATCTTCGCGACGAGGGGCAGCGACACGCTTGATGGAGGCGTTGGCGGCACCAATACGATCAGTTTTGCAAATGCGGATGTTTCCTCGAACATCAACTTGACTACTGGAACGACAACAGGGTGGGCAACAGACACATTCAGCAACTTTATGAATGTCATGGGCTCCAATGTTGGCGACACGATCACAAGCGGCGCTGGCGACGAAAGCATAACGGGCGGCTCTGGAAATGACCTGTTCTTTGCGACGGTAGGCACGGACACCTTTGTGGGCGGCAGCGGTACTGATGCCCTGTCCTTTATAAGTGTTGGTTCTGCGGTCACCCTTCACCTCGACACCGGAGTTTCATCCTATGGCGCGAACACGGTGGCGTTCAGCGAAGTTGAGCGTTTCATCGGAAGCAACAATGGGGATACGATCTATGGCTCGACCGGTAGTGACAGCGTGCTGGGTGGCTCGGGCAGCAATCTCTTCTACGCCAGTTTGGGCAGCGACACGTTGGACGGAGGCGTCGGTGGTACAAACACCATAACCTTTGCAAACGCGACTAGCGCTTCGGTCATAAACTTAACAACAGGGATTACGACCGGCTGGGCGACCGATACGCTAAGCAACTTCACGCATGTGATAGGCTCAGACTTCGGCGATACGATAAAGGGGTCCGCTGGTAGCGATAGCATAACAGGTGGATCTGGAAACAACTTTGTTTACGCGACGACAGGCGTCGATACGATCAATGGCGGTGTTGGCGGCACCAATACAATCAGTTTTGAAAATGCGACCACTGCGTCCACGATCAATCTGGCGACGGGTGCGACAACTGGCTGGGCGACGGATGCGTTAAGTAATTTTTCGCGCTTGATCGGCTCCAATATTGGCGACACGATTACAGGTAGCGCAGCAAGCGACAATATTACCGCAGGCTCCGGCAACGACTTTGTGTTCGCTACGACAGGCAGTGATACGATAAGCGGTGGTGGCGGTACCAACACGATCAGCTTTGCAAATGCGACCACTGCGTCCACAATCAATCTGACGACGGGCGCGACAACTGGCTGGGCGACGGATGCGTTAAGCGATTTTTCGCGCTTGATCGGCTCCAATATTGGCGACACGATCACAGGCAGCGCAGAAAGCGACAATATTGCCGCAGGCTCTGGCAACGACATTGTTTATGTGACTGCAGGCAGCGACACAATCAGTGGCGGTGGCGGAACGAATACGCTTAGTTTTTCCACCGCAACCAGCGCGTCGAATGTCGATCTAACCGCGGGAACGTCCACAGGGTTCGCAACCGATATACTCAGCAACTTCACGGTTGTCATTGGCTCGAACCACGGTGACACGATACGCGGCACCGCGGGAAGTGATAACGTCACCGGCGGCGCCGGAAACGATATTCTCATCGCAACCATCGGTAGCGACACGATCAATGGCGGTGGCGGTCTCAATACCATCAGTTTTGCCAACGCAACGTCGGCATCGACGATAAACCTTGCAACCGGGGTTACGACAGGCTGGGCAATGGACGCGCTCAGTAATATTTCCCGGGTCACAGGATCTAACTACGGCGATACGATTACTGGGAGCGCGGGCGCGAATACCATTACCGGCGGGTCAGGCAGCGACCTGTTCTTTGCATCGGCGGGAAACGATAGCTATGTCGGGGGCGGTGGGACGGATACGTTGTCCTTCGCAAACATCGCTGGCACGGTGACATTGCACCTTGACACCAGCAGCTCTGTCGATTCCTTGGGCAGTACGGCGGTCTTTAACGGAGTTTCCAGATTTATCGGGTCGGACAACGGAGATACGATCTATGGCTCGGGTGGAAATGACAGCGTCTTAGGGGGAGCCGGAGATAACTTTTTCTACGCGAGCTTGGGCAATGACACACTGAACGGCGGCGCAGGCGGCACGAACGCCCTCAGCTTCCAAAACGCTGCTTCGGCTGTAAATGTAAACCTGACGACAGGACTCTCGTCGGGGTGGGGCAATGACACACTCAGTAATTTCCATGTGCTGATCGGTTCCGACCAGGGCGACACGATCACCGGCAGTACGGGCGACGACAGCATTACGGGTGGTGCGGGCGACAACCTGTTCTACGCAAGTCTTGGGAGCGACACCTTAAATGGTGGCGCAGGCGGCACAAATACGCTCAGCTTCGCAAATGCGACAAGCTCTTCCACGATCAACCTGACCACGGGGGCGACAAGCGGTTGGGCCACGGATACCATTTCGAACTTTACAAAGGTCGCTGGATCGAATTTCGGCGACACGATCACCGGAAGCGCAGGCAGCGACAGCCTGACGGGCGGGACGGGAAACAATCTGTTCTATGCGACGACCGGCAGCGATACGATCGACGGTGGCGTTGGAGGCACAAATACAATCAGCTTCCTTAATGCCACAAGCGCCTCCACCATCAATTTGACGACTGGCGCCACGACCGGTTGGGCGACCGACACGTTAAGCAACCTGAAGCGTGTCGTGGGATCGAACTACGGCGACACGATCACGGGCAGCGCTGGCAACAACCTCATCACAGGTGGGACAGGTGGGGATCGGTTCAATGCAACGGCTGGTATGGACACGTATGTTGGCGGCGGTGGGACGGACACCCTGTCATTTGCCGGCATGGCTGTTGCTCAGACATTGCATCTCGACACAAGCTCTTCAAGCGACGTGTCTGGCAATTCGTCGTCTTTCAGCGGCGTTTCTCGATTTGTGGGCAGTAATCGTGGCGACACAATTTACGGTTCAACGGGTAATGACAGTGTTTTGGGCGGTTCTGGCAGCAATTTTTTCTATGCCAGCTTGGGCAGCGACACGTTAAACGGCGGCGTAGGCGGGACAAACACAATCAGCTTTGTCGAGGCAACAAGCGCTTCAACGATCAACCTCGCGACAGGAACAACAACTGGTTGGGCAACCGATACCGTCAGTAATTTCTCGAAGGTCGTAACGTCCGCATACGGAGATACCGTCATCGGTGGGACGGGGAACAACAGCATCACCGGCGGAACCGGTAATGACTTGTTCTACGCTTCTGCGGGCAGCGACATCTATGTAGGTGGCGGTGGAACCGATACGCTTTCATTCGCGAATCGGACGATTGCGCAGTCCCTGCATCTCGATACGAGTTCGGCCAGCGATGCGTCTGGCAGCTCGGCGTCTTTTACCGGGATTACGAGCTTCATCGGCAGCAATTACGGAGACACCGTTCACGGTTCGACAGGCAACGACAGTGTCCTCGGCGGTTCCGGCGATAACCTTTTCTATGCCAGCTTGGGTAGCGATACGTTAAACGGTGGCGTAGGCGGGACAAACACAATCAGCTTCGTCAACGCCACAAGCGCCTCCATGATTAACCTCACAACGGGAACAACAACCGGGTGGGCGACCGATGCGCTAAGCAATTTCTCGCGCGTCATCGGCTCCTCGCGGGGCGATACGATCACCGGCAGCGGGGGAAGCGAAAATATCACCGGGGGTTCGGGGAATGATCTATTTTATGCGACGGCGGGCACGGATACCTTCACGGGCGGAGGTGGCACCGATACCCTGTCGTTCGCCGGGCGTACCATAGCTCAAACGATTCATCTCGACACGAGCACGGCAACGGACACTTCGGGCAATACGACATCGTTCAGTGGCATCAGCCGATATGTCGGTAGTGATAACGGCGACACGATTTATGGGTCCGCAAGCAGTGATAACGTTTTGGGCGGTTCCGGCAACAACCTCTTCTATGCCAGCTTGGGCAGCGATACGCTGAACGGTGGGTCCGGCGGAAGCAATACGATAAGCTTTGAACTGGCGACCATTGCGTCGACGATCAATTTGTCAACTGGCGTGACGACAGGCTATGCGACAGATACGCTTAGCAATTTCTCCCGAGTGATTGCCTCAAGCCATGGCGACACGGTTACAGGCAGCACAGGGAACAACAGCATAACAGGCGGCACGGGCAACGATCTGTTTTATGTGACGGCGGGCAATGATGTCTATGTCGGTGGCGGCGGAACGGATACGCTTTCCTTCGCAACCATGACGGTTGCGCAGACGCTGCATCTCGATACCAATTCGTCGAGCGATGCGTTTGGCGATACGGCGACCTTTAGCGGAATTTCCCGTTTTGTGGGAAGCAACAGCGGCGATACGATATACGGCTCCGCAGGAAACGACAGCGTTTTAGGAGGTTCCGGTAATAACGTTTTCTACGTGAGCTTAGGAAGCGATGCTCTTGACGGCGGCGTCGGCGGAAACAACACTGTTAACTTTTCGCTGGCGACAAGCGCCTCGGTCATCGACCTTACCGCCGGGACCACAACAGGCTATGCGACGGATACGCTGAGCAACTTTAGCAAGGTCGTCGGATCGGATTATGGCGACACGATCACAGGCACTACAGGCAGTGACAGCATTATCGGCGGTAGCGGGGACAATTTCGTGTACGCCACTACCGGCAGCGATACTGTTAATGGCGGCGTTGGCGGCACAAATACCATAAGCTTTGCCAACGCGACCACGTCGTCAACGATCAACTTAACCACCGGGGCTACAACCGGCTGGGCAACGGATACGTTGAGCAACTTCACACATGTGATCGGCTCCGCGAGGGGCGACACCATCACGGGTAGCGCGTCGAGCGATAGCATTTCGGCAGGTTCCGGCAACGACTTTCTTTACGCGACTGCAGGTGCCGACACAATTAACGGCGGCGGCGGGACGGATACATTGTCTTTTGCCGGTATGGCCATCGCTCAGACGGTGCACCTTGATACAAGCACATCAAGCGATATCGACGGAAATTCGCTTTTCTTCAGTGGCATCACGCGCTTTGTCGGAAGCAACAATGGCGATACGATCCACGGTTCGACTGGCAACGACAGCGTGCTTGGCGGTTCGGGCGACAACCTGTTTTACGCAAGCTTGGGCAGCGATACTCTGGATGGCGGCTCGGGTGGCTCCAATACAATAACGTTTGCAACTGCCACAATGGCTTCTGTCATCAACCTGACGACTGGCGTGACGACAGGCTGGGCCACGGATACGCTCAGCAATTTTACAAGAGTGGTCGCGTCGAGCCATGGCGACACTATCTACGGCTCGCTCGGCAACGACAGCATTACGGGCGGCGTGGGCAACGACCTATTCTACGTGACGATCGGAAACGACAGCTTCGTCGGCGGAGGGGGAACGGACACCCTGTCGTATGCAAATCTTGGCGGTCCCATCACATTGCATATCGATACCCTGTCGTCGACGGATGGTTTTGGCGACATCGACAGTTTCTCGGGGATTTCGATTTTTGTCGGAACCAACCATGGCGACACTATCTACGGCTCAACCGGAAACGACAGCGTACTTGGCGGTTCGGGCAACAACCTGTTCTACGCCAGCTTAGGAAGCGACACGTTGGATGGTGGAGCAGGCGGCTCGAACACGATAAACTTCATCAACGCCACGGCGGGGTCCGTCATTAATTTGACGACAGGAGTCACGGCTGGGTGGGCAACCGATACCATCAGTAATTTCACAAAGGTCATCGGCTCTAACCACGGCGATACCATCACCGGTAGCGCCGGAAGCGACAGCATCGTTGGAGGAAGCGGCAACAACTACATCTACGCGACGACTGGCAACGACACGCTTAACGGCGGCGTGGGCGGGACGAACACGCTAAGTTTTGTCAATGCAACCGCAGCGTCGAATATCGATCTTACATCAGGATCTTCCACAGGATTCGCAACCGACTCGCTTAGCCATTTCACAATCGTGATCGGTTCCGATTACGGCGATACCATCAAGGGCAGCACCAGTAGCGACAACATCACGGGCGGAACCGGCGCAGATCTGTTCTACACGACGGCGGGCAGCGACATCTTCATGGGCGGGGGCGGAGTCGACACGCTTTCGTTCGCCGCGATGACCGCCGCGCAAACAATTCATCTCGATACAAACTCTTCCAGCGATGCGTCCGGAAATTCGGCTTCTTTCAGCGATATTACCAGCGTCATTGGGAGCAACCGTGGCGATACGATCTACGGCTCGACGGGCAATGACAGCGTTCTGGGCGGCTCTGGCAACAATTTCTTCTACGCCAGCTTGGGAACGGATACGCTCAACGGCGGAGCGGGCGGCACGAATACGGTCAGTTTTGCGAATGCAACGAGTGCCGTCACGGTTTATCTTACCACCGGTATAGCCACAGGTTGGGGTAACGACACCCTGATTAATTTCTCGCGCGTGATCGGCTCCAATTTCGATGATACGATCACAGGCAGCTCAGGTAATAATACGATCACTGGCGGCGAAGGCAACGATCTTTTCTATGCGACATCGGGCACAGACGCCTATATGGGCGGCGGCGGGACGGATATCCTGTCGTTTGCGAATATGGGCGTCTCGCAAACGATTCACCTTGACACCGCCACCGCTACCGATGCGCTTGGCGATGTGACCACTTTTAGCGGTATATCGCGCTTTGTCGGCGGCAATCACGACGACACGATATACGGTTCGACGGGGAATGACAGTTTTCTCGGAGGCGCTGGAAACAATCTCTTTTACGCGAGCTTGGGGAGCGACACGCTTAATGGCGGTGTGGGCGGAACAAACACCATCAGCTTCATCAATGCCACGAGCGCTTCCACCATCAACCTGACAACAGGAACCACCACGGGCTGGGCTACGGATACGCTCAGCAACTTCACGAAGGTTTTGGGCTCGAATCACGGGGACACGATCATTGGCAGCGCCGGAAACGACAGCATTGCTGGCGGTTCCGGAAACAACTTAATCTTCGCGACGACCGGCAGTGATACGCTAAACGGCGGTGTAGGCGGCACGAACACACTAAGCTTTGCGAACGCCACGAGCGCCTCGAACATCGATCTTACGACAGGCCTCTCCTCTGGATGGGCAACCGATGCGCTCAGCAACTTCACGCGTCTCATCGGCTCTAACTTCGGCGACACGCTTAAAGGAAGCACAGGTAACGACAGCATCGTCGGCGGTTCCAGCAATAACGTCATCTACGTGAGTCTGGGCAGCGACACGTTGGACGGCGGTACGGGCGGTACAAATACGCTCAATTTTTCCAACGCGACCAGCGCATCGACGATCAACCTCACGGCTGGAACGACGACAGGCTATGCCACGGACACCATAAGTCATTTCCAAATCGTTGTTGGCAGCAACTTCGGCGACACGGTC
>JAQVZU010000028.1 GCA_028708035.1 Alphaproteobacteria bacterium | reverse complement strand
GGGCAAATCCCCTATGGCTCGAAAGATTGGTGACGCATGAGTGACGCTAAAATGACGGTTTTTCTGGTGCATCCTTTTGATTGTGCTCAGATGACGCACCGAACCCCTAACCATCGCTAATATGCGGAAAATGAGGGGTATATCTCCCCCTTGTATAAAAGGGTTGAGCCTCAGGTGTGTCATCTGTGCATGAACAAAGGCTTACACCTTATTACCCCCTCACAACTGCGTCATTCATGCGTCATTCCTCCGACCGCGCCGACGGGGCGCGTCTTCACCCGTCAGGCCGCTGGAGCCTTTCTGCAGCCATCATCCGAAAGGAAAGAACCATGAGACACGATACTGAAAAACAAATCACCACGACGATCAAGGCATTCAAACCCGTTGAAGCCTATCTTGCGCAAAAGAAGAAACTGGCCGATGCGTTTGCCGCTCTGAATGCCAAGGTCGCGAAGACCGAGGAAGATCACAAAGCCTTCATGCAAAAGGCAGGCGTGCGCGAAGCTCAACGGTTGCTCGGTGAAGCCAATGACGCCGATGCCTCGTCCCTTGATGCGGGCATGCTTGAGATCCGCGACCAGCGCGACAGACTGGAGGCGGCGCGTCAGGCGCTCAGCCTTCAACAGGATGTGTTGTCAGGACAAAGTGCGGCTCTTCTCAATCAGGCGTCGCAAGCCCTGTCAGCGTTAGCAGGAGTTGTTGAGGCCGACCTGAACGAAGAATTGCGTCAAGCTGCGTTGCAGGTTTCGTTCATCGTCAACAAGCTGTATGCATTCTCGACAGCGACGCATTTCGGGCGCACGAACAACGGCATCATGGAAATTGAAATCCCGTCAATCGTGGATGGCAGCAACTTGTTCCAACGTCCGGCGCGCTATCACCCTTTGCAGAACACTTTGCTCGATGCAAACTGGGAAAAAGACGCCGAGGCCAAAGCTCTGCATGACAAGCTCGAGGCCGTAGGCTCCATGTTCAAGATCTTGGACCGTGAAAATCGTGAGCGTGACTACGCCGCTCAACGCCTTGAACGGGAGCGCAACGCAGCCGCACAACGCGCCTCCGCGTAACGCCGCGAACTTCTTGGGTCCTTCCCGCCCGAAACCCTATACGGGCGGGCAAGGCCCGGGACTTCGCTAGCGCCAGTCCCGCAAAACGGGTTACAGGAGGTGGTTACAGGTTACAATACAGGCGGCAACCAACGCCGTAACGCTTTGATATATAAGTCAACAGATATTCGCCCATCCCGATCATTGTGAAAAATGCTAAAAACCACCACAAGAACTATATTTGACATTACGCAGAAATATGATAGATTTCTCTCTAGTTTATGATTCTAGAGAAAAAGATGACAAAGACCCTTTCCTCCATTGCCACAGCCATCACGGGCATAACACTGCGCGAGAAGCCTTTGGCTCTATTGCCGGAAGATGCCGATGCCCTTTTGATGCAGTTGAGCGACTTGGATACGGCAGGAGCGATTCAAGCCCACAACATGATTCCTGTCCGCCTAGAAAAAGCGTTCGAACGCTTTATCGCCAAGCCGGGCGATATTGTTTTCCGTGGTCGTGGCGCAGGCATCGCGGCGGCTGTGATGCCGGAGACCTTGCACCCTGTTATTGTCGTCTCCCCCCTTATAGTTATTCGCCCCAATCGCTCAAAGGTTGATGCAGAATATCTTGCGTGGACATTAACAACGGAAAGCGCGCGGCGGCACTATGCGGAATACGCGCAAGGCAGCGCAATTATCGGGATTGGCAAACAGAACCTTGAAACCCTCGAAATTCCGCTTCCTCCTTTGCAGACTCAGCAAAAAATTGGGAAGCTCATGAGGCTTCAATCTCAAGAATTCGAATTAGTCACACGATACCAGATGGCGCGCGCCAAGCTACTTAATGCGCAGATCAGAAAATCAATTCATCAGGAGCAAAAGGCATGACCGACCAAATCAAGCAAAAGCAAGTCAACGATGCGGCGTGGGCGGCATGCGATACGTTCCGGGGCGTGATCGATGCGGGAAGTTATAAGGATTACATTCTTGTGATGCTGTTCCTAAAATATATTTCGGACGCTTGGAACGATCATTATGCCGAGTATAAAAACCAGTTTGGCGACGACGACCTGCGTATCCGACGCCGTCTGGAACGTGAGCGTTTTATTCTGCCCAAGGGCGCGAGTTTTTACGACCTATATAGCAGCCGCGAAGCGTCAAACATTGGTGAACTCATCAATATGGCGCTTGAGAAAATCGAGGACAGCAACCGCGCGAAGCTTGAAGGCGTGTTCCGCAACATCGATTTCAATTCGGAAGCCAACCTCGGCAAAGTCAAAGACCGCAATCGTCGCCTCAAGCTGTTACTTGAAGATTTTGCAAAGCCTGAACTTGACCTCAGCCCCTCGCGCGTCAACGAGGACATCATTGGCGAATGCTATATTTATCTGATCTCGCGCTTTGCATCGGACGCGGGCAAGAAAGCTGGAGAGTTCTACACGCCAACCCCAGTCTCAATTTTGCTGGCAAGGCTGGCGAACCCGCAGCCCGGCAATATGATATTCGATCCCGCCTGCGGTTCCGCTTCGCTCCTTATTCGGGCCGCGAACGAAGTCGGTTCAAACAACTATGCCCTTTTCGGACAAGAAATGAATGGCGCGACATGGGCACTGGCGCGGATGAACATGTTCCTGCACGCCAAGGACTCGGCGCGCATTGAATGGTGCGACACGTTGAACAGTCCAGCGCTTATCGAACATAACAAGCTCATGAAATTTGACGTGGTTGTCGCCAATCCGCCGTTCAGCCTTGATAAATGGGGGCAGGAAAATGCGGAGACCGATCCGCATAAACGTTTCTGGCGCGGCATACCGCCCAAAACGAAGGGCGATTATGCCTTCATCAGCCATATGATCGAAACGGCCAAAACCCAGACGGGGCGCGTTGCCGTTATCGTGCCGCATGGCGTTTTGTTCCGTGGCGCTGCCGAAGGCCAAATTCGTCAAAAACTGATTGAAGAAAATCTGCTTGATGCCGTGATCGGCCTTCCTGCCAATCTGTTTACCTCTACCGGCATCCCCGTCGCCATTCTGGTTTTCGACCGTTCGCGCGAACAAGGTGGCGCGAACGATAAGCGCAAGGACGTTGTGTTTATTGATGCCAGCAAAGAATTCCGTTCAGGCAAGGCGCAGAATTTTCTTGACGAAGACCATATCGAAAAGATCGTCACGACTTATCGCGCGCGCAAGGCCATCGACAAATATTCCTATGTCGCCAAGATCGACGAGATCCGAGAGAACAATTACAACCTGAACATTCCGCGTTACGTCGATACGTTTGTCGAGGAAGAAGAAATCGACATCCAAGCCTTGCAAGGCGAAATCAGACAGATCGAATCCGAACTGGCGCAGGTGCGCGGCAAGATGGATGAGTATCTGAAAGAATTGGGGGTTGCGGTATGAGCGGCAAAGAACTGATCCCGACGGATGGACAAACCCCATTTCTTCTCTATGGCGACGACAATGATAAGGTGCGTGTCCGCGTCCTAATGCGTGAAGAAACTATATGGTTAACGCAAGCGCAAATGGCCGAATTATTCGATGTTCAGAAACCGGCCATCTTCAAGCATCTGAAAAATATATATGAAACCGGGGAGCTAGACCGATCGGCAACTGTTTCCAATTTGGAAATAGTTCAAAACGAAGGCGGACGTGACGTTAAACGTACCTTGGAATTCTACAGCCTCGACGCGATTATCGCGGTGGGATATCGCGTTAATTCCAAGCGGGCGACTCAATTCCGTATTTGGGCGACGCAGGTTCTGAAAGAATATATCAAAAAAGGCTTCGTTCTTGATGACGAGCGCATGAAGCAGGGCGAACGTACATTTGGCGAGGATTATTTCAAAGAACTTCTGGAGCGAGTTCGCTCCATCCGCGCCAGCGAACGACGCATCTATCAACAGATCACCGATATTTTTGCCGAATGCAGCGAGGATTATGATCCGCACTCAGAGATTACCCAGAATTTCTATGCCATGGTTCAAAATAAATTTCATTACGCGATCACTGGGCATACCGCCGCCGAAATCATTCACGGCAAGGCCGATAAGTCCAAGCCTTATATGGGGCTTTTGACGTGGAAGAACGCGCCTAAAGGCCGAATTCTTGCCAGCGACGTTACCGTTGCGAAGAATTATCTTGCTGAAAATGAAATCAAGCGGCTGGAGCGCACTATTTCCGGCTTTTTCGATTATATCGAAAACGTCATCGAAAATCGCGTGCGCCTGACCATGCAGGATATGGCGAACAGCGTCGATAAATTCCTCAGCTTTAACGAATACAAAATTCTCGCAGGCAAGGGGCATATCAGCAAGCCCCGCGCCGATGAAAAAGCCTTGGCCGAATACAGGGAGTTCAATAAGACCCAAAAGATAGAATCCGATTTCGACAAATCCCTCAAGCAGCTTGAGCAGCAGGTTTCAAAAAAGAAGCCGGGGAAGAAAAAAGATGGCGAATAAAAAATCCCCAACAAATCTATTGGAGCTATCAGACTTTGCGTTTGTTTCAAAAGAAAAATACAACCCAGCTTCCGGTGTTGATTTGCCATGTATAGAGCTAGAGCATATTGAGAAAGAAATTGGCATCCTGAACGGGCGCACGCAATCTTTGTTGCAGGCCAGCATTAAAAATAGGTTTGATGCAGGCGATGTTTTGTTCGGAAAATTACGCCCAAATTTAAGAAAGTTTGCGCAGCCTTCGTTTTCTGGCGTTTGCTCTACAGAAATATGGGTTCTAAAAACAGATGCCAAGAAATGTGCAAGAGATTTTCTGTTCTATCTCGTTCAATCGGGGAAGTTTATTCAAACCGCCTGTAAAACGACGGGGTCAAAAATGCCCCGCGCAGATTGGGAGCTGGTATCGCAGGAGCCGTTTCATTTGCCTTCGCTTGCCGAGCAGGGCAAAATCGCCGCCATCCTCCGCACATGGGACAATGCGATTGAAAAGATCGGCAGCATCATTAAGCTCAAGGAAACAAAGAAGGCGGCGTTAGCGCAACGGTTGCTAACAGGTAAGGTAAGAAGACCTCCAACAACATGGAAGACCGTCAAACTACGGACGGTTGCAACCGAGATAAAAACACGCAATCAGGACGGATTTCTTGGCCTTGATAAGGTTATGGGCGTGAATAAAGTTCACGGTCTTATCCCCATGCGCGAAGAAACTATTGGGGCAAGCCTTGAACGCTACAAGACTGTGCCGCCAGAAGCGTTTGCCTATAATCCCATGAGGATCAATATCGGTTCTCTGGCGATGTCAGAAAAAACAGAAACTGTTCTGGTAAGCCCAGATTACGTTGTGTTTTCATGTAACGATGGCCAGCTGGATCCTTATTATTTCAACCAATACCGACGCTCTCATATCTGGGAAAAATATATGGAAGCTGCCGGAAACGGCAGTGTGCGTATCCGTATTTATTACAATGACCTTGCGGACATGAAAATCCTTCTCCCGTCTTATGAGGAGCAAAAGGTAATTGCGGCGGTACTGAATGAAGCTGATTTAGAATTAAAGAAGCTATCCGACCTTCTGGATACATACAAATCCCAAAAACGCGGCCTTATGCAAAAACTCCTGACCGGAGAATGGCGCGTCAACGTCTCCGGCGATATGGAGGCGGCGTAATGGTTCGGATGTTTCCTCGCAATTATGAAGGGCCGAAGGGAAGCCTTGTCGTTGAGGAAGACTTTCCGAATTGCGTCGACGTGTATTTTATTCCCCCCGTAGAAGGCTTGGAGATAGCTGGTCTTGATGCCTCGGATCCTAAGAAATATAAGACACAGATCCTTCGTTTCTGCGGACAGGATGACTATTTGGACATCTACCCCATTCATACGCAGGTGGGACAATCAAGCTATCTCGAGCCAAAATATTCAAAAATTGAGACCATCACTCTTGAAGGATTTGGCTTTGGAACTCCAAGCACAGACGAAGATGTTGTTGAAGCTTTGGAGGGATTGCCTTCCGCTTTTGTGAAAGATTACGATTTTGGGTTGGGACTTCAAAAGGACTATCGCTTCATTGTTCACGCGGTGGAAGAAGTCTCTGGCATCAAGAACCTAGTCATTAGCAATTCGCAAAAAACCAGCTTTAAAGACACAATATTTACGATCAACCATAAGGACTTTGACGAAGTTAGAAAAAAGATTAACGCCATTGCAAACAGGGCACAGATTGCAGCAAGAAAAGTCAAGACCGTCACCGCGCATAATGTGCTGTCATGTTTTCTCAATGACCCATCATATCCTCAACAGACACTACAATCCCAAAACAATGCGTTACAAAGGATGATTGCAGAGGATAGCGACAGCGAATTATCGGCATCTGATCAAGAGATTGTCATTAAACTTATAAGCAACAATGCAGCATCACTCGCCGCTACTAAGCCGGAGGCATTGGAAAAAATCAGGAATGATCTGGAGATAGGCGCTCTAACGCAGCTGATTTCCAGATATACAGGAATGATGGAAAAGAAGCTGGCTGAGTCTTACTGGCAAAAATTGTTCAACGAAAACCCATTCATTCTCAGTTTGGCTTTCTCGTATCCCGTTATAAAAATTAACGATCAGGCCCATGTCGGCGGAAGAAAAATCAGCGGTGCTGGTGACAAGATTTCAGACTTTCTTGTCAAACATGGCTTCAGCAATAATGCTGCCTTATTCGAAATTAAGACACCGACGACAAAACTTCTCAATAAGACAGCATACCGTGATGGTGTTTTTGCGCCTTCCACCGATCTTGCTGGAGCAATGAACCAGCTTCTTGATCAAAAGAATAAGTTTCAGCAAGAAATAGCGACGTTAAAGCATAACTCAAAAATCCACGACCTTGAATCGTACGCCGTCCATGGCGTCTTGGTGATTGGGCAAACACCACAGGGGACTGATGAACAAAAGTCCTTTGAGCTTTTTCGTGGAAATTCCAAAGACATTCTCATCATCACCTTTGACGAGCTGCTTGAGAAGCTGAAACAGCTTCACGCTTTCTTATCATCTAACGAAAATGGAGATGTCTGATGGTTGAGGTCATCTCTTTCCAGCAAGCGTTAGATAGGTCTGGAAAAGCCAAAAGAAACCTGCTTCTCGGGAATGGGTTCAGTATTGCATGCGAACCGCGCGTGTTCTCCTATTCCTCTCTCTATGAACAGGCGCAATCCAGCGCCTTTCGCACAACACCGGAATTACAGAACGTCTTTCAGGCATTAGAAACAAACGATTTTGAAGTTGCTATAAGAGCTCTAGAAGATTCTGCAAAATTAATCCCCATATATGCTCCTGCCGCGCCGAATCTTGATCAAACGATCCTTCAACATGCGCGAACGGTCAAAGACGCATTAATTCGTACAATCGCAGAAAATCATCCCGCGACACCAAGTGAGGTTTCAGATCAAAAGTTCTATGCATGCCGTAACTTTTTATCCAACTTCATTGGATCGTCCAGCAAAGGGCGGGTTTATACCCTAAACTACGATCTGCTTCTGTATTGGGCCGTTATGCATGACGAGTCTTTGGACGGATCAGAACCAATCGAATTAACGCGAGATGACGGATTTAGGGCTGATCAAGACAATGATAGTGCCGATTATGTGATTTGGAATGGCGAAGGCGACTCCTTCAAACAAAACATCCATTATCTTCATGGGGCTGTACACCTCTTTGACGCTGGCAGCGATCTAAAAAAATACACATGGGTCAATACGGGCATTCCGTTGCTGACCCAAGCTAGATCCGCCATGGATCAATCTATGTTTCCTTTGTTTGTCGCAGAAGGAACGAGCCAGAACAAACTGGCAAAAATTAAACACAGCGCTTATCTCCACCATTCATTCAAAAGTTTTTACCGGGTGTTGCAGGAAACAAACCAAAGCTTGTTTGTTTATGGGCATTCTTTGGCCGATAACGATCAGCATGTCCTCGACAAGATTGGAAAAGGCCGTGTTAGAAATCTATTTATTAGCTTATATGGCTCGCCTCAATCTTCTTCAAATCAGCAGATCATAGCCAAGGCGCAATCATTGGCGCTTATGCGCAACGACCGCTATCCGCTGGATATTCAATTCTATGATGCGCAAAGCGCACAGGTATGGGGCTAAAGATGACCACATTCTACACCACCGAAAAATATGTTTCCCAAGTTCCGGCTATGCTTGCGTTGATCCGTATGGGCTATCAGTGTCTATCCCAGCTGGAAGCCGAGAAGAAGCGCGGCGGGCTACGGCGGGTGCTGTTGGAAGACGTGTTGGCTGAACAAATCTTAAAACTGAACAAATTTGTCTATCGCGGCACTGAATACCAATTTTCCATGGGCGATGCCGAGGAAGCTGTTCGCAAGCTCAAGCCATCCCCCATCGAACTACGCGGGTTGGTGCGCACCAATCAGGATATTTATGACCAGCTTCTTCTCGGCACGACGGTTGAGAAGACCATCGATGGCGACCGGAAAAGTTATTCGCTAAAATATATTGATTGGAATAATTCGGCCAACAACGTTTATCACGCGACGGTCGAAGTTTCGGTCGAGCGCACTGGCAGCAACGCCACGCGCCGCTGCGACATTGTTTTGTTCGTCAATGGCATTCCTTTTGTCGTGATTGAGAACAAAGCCCCGACTGAGAGTGTCCAACAGGCGGTTACCCAAAATATCCGCAATCAGGCACACGATGAAATTCCGCACCTGTTTCATTATGCTCAGGTGTTAATTGCCACGAACAAAAACGAAGCCCTTTACGGAACTGTCGGGACGTCTAAAAAATACTGGCAAACATGGAAAGATGAACAAGATCAGGATGCCGACATCCATGGCATTATCAACGCGCCGCTCAGCGATGATGAAAAGGCTGCACTCTTTTCCGGCGATTTTGCAGATGCACGCGCCTTTTTCGAAGCCATGACAGCGGAAGGGCAGCGGGCAGTCTCAACGCAAGATCGGACGCTTTATGCGCTGTGCCGCCCCGAAAGACTTCTCGAAATCGTTCGCATTTTCTCCGTATTTGACGGCGGCGTCCGTAAGCTAGCGAGGTATCAGCAATTTTTCGGCGTGCGCGAAACCATGCGCCGCTTACGAGACTTTGATCATGAAGGCAAACGGCGTGGGGGCGTTATATGGCACACGCAAGGTTCAGGTAAATCCCTGACCATGGTTATGCTGGGACGCGCCTTGGCTTTGGCACAAGATATTTCGAATGCGCGCATTATCATCGCGACAGATCGCGACGATCTTGATCGCCAGATCAGAGATACTTTCAAATCCTGTGAGATGGAGCCTGTGCGCTCGACCTCCGGCACCAACCTGATCGAATTGCTGGAGCATAAAAAGGCTTTGATTACGACTATCATAAACAAATTTGACACAGCCACCCGCAATCGCGAGTTTGTGGATGACGATACAAATATTTTTGTGCTGGTTGATGAAAGCCATCGGACCCAATACGGCTCATTTGCCGCTAAGATGCGGCGCATTTTGCCTAAGGCTTGCTACATAGGCTTTACCGGTACGCCTTTGCTGAAGGAAGAAAAGAGCACGCTCAATACTTTCGGTGGCTTGATTCACAAATACACGATTGATGATGCCGTGAAAGATGGGGCTGTTGTTCCCCTTTTATATGAAGGACGCTATATCGAACAAAAGCTGACTGGATCCGTGATTGATGACTGGTTTGAACGCGTTTCAAAGGGGCTGACGGATGAACAGAAAGCTGACCTGAAAAAGAAATTCAGCCGTATGGCGATGTTGTCGAAAACTGAACAGGCCATTTATGCCAAGGCAGTCGATATATCCGAACATTACCGCCAGACGTGGCAAGGCACAGGACGTAAGGGACAGATTGTGGCTCCTTCCAAGGCCGCTGCCATTCAGATCAAGGATATTTTGGATGAAATCGGGCACGTTACCAGCGATGTCATTATTTCGCCCCCCGATGATCGTGAAAGCGATGATATCGTTGATATGACCTCTAAAAACCGTATCCAAAATTTTTGGGACGACATGATCCGCAAATATGGTTCTGAGGAAGAATATAATCGCCAGATCATCGAAAACTTTAAGTCATCCAACGATCCTGAACTTTTGATCGTTGTCTCAAAACTGCTGACTGGGTTTGATGCTCCTCGTAATACGGTTCTTTATGTTTGCAAGTCTCTAAAGGAGCATAATCTTCTGCAGGCGATTGCACGTGTGAATCGATTGTTTGAAGAAAATGAGAAATCAAAGCAATTTGGCTATATCATAGATTATGAAGGGTTGCTTGGCGAACTGGACAAGGCTCTCACCGCCTATGGTTCTTTTGAAGGGTACGATCCGGAAGACATTGAGGGTGTCGTAACGGATATCCGTCAAGAGATTCAAAAATTGCCGCAGTTGCATCAGAATCTCTGGGATGTTTTTAAGCAGGTTCCGAACAAACTGGATCACGAGCAACTCGAACAGCATCTTGCAGATGATCCTGTCCGTGATGAGTTTTACGCACGACTGCGCGAATTCAGCCGATGCCTGCATATGGCGCTGTCATCTGAGAAAACATATGATGTGTATAGTCGGGAGCAGTTGGAAAAGTACAAGGCAGACTGGAAGCGGTTCTCTAACCTAAAACGCTCTGTGCAAATCCGCTATCAAGAGATTGTAGATATCAAGGAATTTGAGCCGAAGATTCAGAAACTTCTTGATGACCACGTCATTGCTACTCCGGCGCAAATTATTGTGGAAGAGGTCAATATCAACGACCCAGCCGCGCTAGATAAGGTTATTTCTGAAAACGACATTACGGCAGCATCAAAAGCCGACCGGATCGCTAGCGCAACAAAGAAGACTATTACTGAGAATATGGACGTTGACCCTGCGCTCTATAAAGCTTTCTCGAAAATGCTGGAAGAGACTATTCAGGCATACAGGCAAAAGCGGATATCCGAAACAGAATACCTGATGAAAGTGAAAGACATCGCTAACGATGTCGCCAAGGGAAAACGCGATGATGTTCCGGAGATCATTGCTAACAATCAAGATGCTCAAGCCTTTTATGGGATCATTCTCCCCGTTGTTTTCGAAAAAAACGGAAAGGGAGAAAATGGACAGCATCTTGCCGCGCAAATAGCCATGGACGTTTTGCAGATTATATGTAGTCCCAACTATTTCATCGTTCATCTATGGCAAAATCTGGATGCTCAGAAGAAACTGCAAAATGCCATCGATGATTACTTCTTTGATGTGGTTGCCCCGAACTTTGGATTAAATCTTGATCCGAAAGAATTGGATGAAATTGAACATGCCCTAATGAATGTGGCCCGGGCGAGGTTTCCGTTATGAGTGGGGACGTTCATAGCATCGCTTATGGAAGTCAAAAGATTCAATTCGAACTGCATAGAACAAATCGAAGGACGCTAGCTATTCACGTTCATCCCGACAAACGTGTCGAGGTTGTCGCACCCATGAAATCAGAAATCAGCAAGATCTATGAGAAAGTCAAAAAACGCGCAAAGTGGATAAAAACGCAGCAGATATACTTTGACCAGTTTCCGCCAAAAGCCCCTGAACGTAAATATGTCTCTGGTGAAAACCATCGTTACCTTGGTCGCCAGTTGCGTCTAAAGATAAGAAGAGACATTTTGTGCGGCGTTAAGCTGTCGGGCCAATTTCTGTTGGTGTCCGCCCATTATCCGAACAATCCGAAACATATTAAGGAACTGACTGACGATTGGTTTAAAGAGCGCGCAAGATGCAAATTTAAAGAACGACTTTCCTTATGCGTTGAAAAGTTCCCTAACGCCAAGAAATTCATGCCGCATGGAATGATTATCAGACATCTATCAAATCGTTGGGGATCAATGACGGCGACAAGAAGACTTGTCCTTAATACGAAACTTGTTCACGCACCCGTCGCCTGTATCGACTATGTCATTATCCATGAGCTGTGCCATATCCAGTGCCCGAACCATAGCCCAAAGTTCTGGAAGCTTCTGACATCAATACTGCCAGAATGGCAAAAACGTAAAAACAAGCTTGAAATGCTTCTTAGCTGAACGAATCTCCATGCCCAAGATTGACATCAACGACCGGTTCAAAGAAGCGCTCCGCCTAATGGAAAAGACGGGGCAAAGCCTGTTCATCACCGGCAAGGCGGGAACGGGTAAATCGACGCTGTTGTCGCATTTTTGCAAGATCACGGATAAGGATCCGGTTATTCTTGCGCCTACGGGTGTGGCGGCTTTGAACGTCAAGGGGCAGACGATCCACAGTTTCTTCAATTTCTATGTCGATGTGACGCCGCAGAAAATTCGTGAGAAGAAATCAAAACCGCGCCGGGCGAAGCTATACAAGAAACTCAAGACCATCATTATCGACGAAGTTTCGATGGTGCGCGCCGATTTGCTGGATTGCGTTGATGCTTTTCTGCGGCTGTATGGACCCGATTCGGGCAAGGTTTTTGGCGGCGTGCAGATGATCTTTATTGGCGATTTGTATCAGCTGCCGCCGGTCGTGTCCTCGAATGAGCACGAGCTGTTTACAACGCATTACAAGACGCCATATTTCTTTAGCGCCCATGCGCTGAAGGATGCGGCGTTGGAAGTGGTGGAGCTTGAGAAAGTTTATCGCCAAAAAGACCCGACCTTTATCAATTTGCTCAACAAAATCCGTAATAATTCAGTCGAAGATGCGGACATTAAGCTTCTGAACAGTCGCCACGGTAAGGCCGACACGCCGAAAAAGAAAGATACGTTTTCGATCACGTTGACGACAACGAATGCGCGAGCTGACGAAATCAATGCCACGCATCTTGATGCGCTGAAAGGAAAAACGCATTGCGCTGAGGCCGAGATCAAGGGCGAGTTTGGCAAGGAATACTTTCCAACTGCCACCGAACTTCGCTTCAAGCCCGGCGCGCAAATCATGATGCTGAACAACGACACCAACAAACGCTGGGTCAACGGCAGTATCGGCGTGATCGACGCTATCAAGAAAGACATTGAAGGTGAGGAATATCTGCAAGTGCGGCTGGAGGATGACGACGAGCTTGCCGAGGTCTATCCACACAGTTGGGAAGTCTATCGTTTCGGCGTTGAGGGCGACACCATTGTTTCCGAACCCGTCGGCACGTTTACGCAGTATCCGTTTCGTCTCGCGTGGGCGATCACTATCCATAAAAGCCAAGGCAAGACCTTCGATCATGTCTCTATCGATATCGGTCGCGGCACCTTTGCGGCGGGTCAGATGTACGTGGCGCTCTCTCGTTGCACGTCGTTTGAAGGCATCGTCCTAAAAGTTCCTATCGGTAAACAAAACATCCGTACTGATTACCGCATCTTTGAGTTTTTAACGGGGCATCAATATCGCAAGGCCGACGCTGCTTTGCCGCGCGACGACAAAATCGCGCTGATTAAGGCGTCGATCAAAGGCAAGAAGCTTTTGGAAATCGTTTATCTGAAGGGTAACGACACCAAGACCAAGCGCACTGTGCGCCCGCTTTCGTTGAAGGATGAAGAGTTCAAAGGAAAAGCATTCCTCGGCATGCGCGCCTTTTGCACCTTGCGCGAAGAAGAACGCATGTTCAGCGTGGATCGGATCTTGGAGGTCAAAGAGGCCAAGGTGAAGGGATAAGCGTTAGAAATTGGCAAACCTATCCAACTCCTCCAGTGTATAGCGCACGTTGTTGCCGACTTTGACGTATTTGGGTCCTTTCCTGCGCCAGCGCCAGTCGTCGAGCAGGCGCGGGTTTAGGTTCAGATATTTGGCGGCTTGAGCGGAGGTCATAAAGCGAGGTAGCGCGTTCGGATCTTCCACGTCCAGCTGTTCCGCCAATGGCGCCGGACAGTCGGGGATGACTACCGTGGCGACGCCATCGATTGTGATGCTTTCATCCGGTTTTGGAAGGGCGAGAAGGTCGCCAAGTTGATCGGTCACCTTGCTGGCCGCTTCAATCACAGGATCCATGGCAAGATGGGCGTAGCGCGCCGTTGTCTGCGTTTGGGTGTGACCGAGCAGTTTTCCGATCATGGGCAGGCTCATGCCCATGGCGACGGCGTTCGAGGCAAAGGTGTGGCGCAGGTCGTGGATATGCACGTCTTCCAGTTTTGACCATTTTTTGATAAGCCGCCATGTGTTTTGAAGATCGTTGACGGGTTCTCCGGCTTTGTGATCCGAGCATATCAGATAAGGATTCCCCGCCACGCGCGGCATCGTGCGCAAAACTTCTATGGCAGTTCGCCCAAGGTGGATATAGCGCGGCCCCGTTTTTGAATCCGGCAGGCGGATGAAGCCGCGATCCAGATGAACATATTCCCAACGGCAACGCTGGATTTCGCCAAGGCGCGCGCCCGTTAGGATCAGAAGCCGGAAGGCTGCTATGGCGAAAGGAGAGCAAAGCGAGGCTTCTTCGGCCATATGAAGTGCTTCGCCAAGGCGACGCATTTCGTTTGCAGACAAAAAGCGTTCGCGTTTTCTCTCTTTGTACTTTTTGATATGGCGGCAGGGATTTGTGTTTTCGGCGCGCAGCCCCCATGCCTCGGCCATATTGAACATTTTGGAGAGCAGCGCCAGCGTTTGGTTCGCGCTTGACGGCATCTTGCTCATCGCAAAATGAACCTGAAGAACATGGGCGCGGGTGACTTCGACAATTTTCAACCGTCCCAGCATCGGAATAAGATGGTTCTTGATGATCCCTTCGTAGCGCAAGCGGGTGCAGGGCTTCAGGTGGACGGCGGCGTGGATTTCCATAAAGCGCTGGAAATACTCTTTCATGCTGGGACAAGCAGCGAAGGCTTGTTTCTCCTGCATGGGGTCTTGCCCATCGCGGATCGCGGCAAGGTTCTTGAAGGCTTTGTCGCGCGCCTGTTCCGCCGTAATGGCCGGATAATATCCCAGCGTCAGGCGGCGGGTGCGGGTACCGATACGGTATTGCAGGATAAGGTTCTTGCGACCCGATGGCAGGACGCGCAGGCCAAAGCCCGAAAGTTCGTCGTCAAAGATCATGTAATCTTTGTCCCGAATCTCCGCCGCTTCGATCACACGTTTTGTCAGTCGCGCCATGCGTTCCCATCAGCTTGTGCCATCGGCCTTGCGCAATGTTGGAAGCTCTATGGAAGCAAGAGGGTTCTAAACCGCGCGAAAACCTGTTAGGGTCATGAAGCAAAAAGCGGCGCGATAAGTCAACTAACATACTGATATATCGAAACAATTAGCAATTCTGCGTAATGGCGCGCAAAGTGCGTTTCATGGATCATAATCCCTTGGTCGGGGGTTCAAATCCCTCCGCTGCTACCAAACTTCTCTGAAAATATCAAAGGATTACAAGCCGCGCGCAAGCGCGGCTGAGGGGCCTTTTTGCCTTCTGGAAGCACTGTGGAAGCAAGAGGAAGCGTAATTGGGCGTATTTCTCCCGGTGATGGTGATATTGCCAAGGGCTTCTGATTGAGCAAAATGGGAAAATTGGTATAGGCTTGGTCTCGACACACAATGGCTACAGAGGTACTCAAGGGTATGACCAGCGTTTGAAATGGCTGACCTTATGTCTGAGCGTTTGTGAAAGGAGGCATTGTCCATGACGACGACGCTTGCCGGAGAAAGCTTGGGCAATAAATCTTGCACAGTCCACTGATAAAAAACGTCAACATCGACATTGGCGTTGAACAAACCAACGGTCAGAAGGACCTTGTCGATTAAAGCGCCGATAACGTTGGTTCGTTCTTTGGCGTGCCAATCACATTGGCCATAGCAACTTGCCCCATCGCCGCATAGCCATGTTGGCGGGGCATATCATGGGCAAAACCGCTTTCGTCGATATAAACGATGGGGCGGCCTTCAGCTTGATAAGCTTCAATCTTTTAGCGGAAGACATGCCGTGCGGCGACGTCTGCCTTTGGATGCTGAAGTGTTTTTTTTTATAAGTGATGTTCATTCGCCGTAAGGCATGGCCTATGCCTTTTTCGCTCACCCCAAACGGAGATTGTCTGCAAAGACCTACTATGCTAAGAATGAGTAGTAAAATAATCCGAATGGTAGCATCTATGTCAAAAAATAATCTTTATGGGATGTTATTATCATTAGGCATATGTTTCGTAATTATGATGCTTATTTTTCCAGGCATGGCGGGAGTGATCATGTTTTCCATCATGTTCGCCCCGGGTATTGTCGGCTATTTTTTCTACGAAGAGTATAAAACGAAGCAAGAAGGAAAATGGAAAGAGAAATGGTCCTCTGCCAAATACACCCACTTCTGCAGACCATCCGCTATTGCTTTGGATATAGAAAAACGGGTGGCGCATTTGCGAGGTTCTTTCCAGGGGAAGGACGTAGATCGGTCTTATCCCTTTGCCGATATTCGCAAATGGAGATACAGCATTCAAACGGGGGGTACTGTTTATTCTGGCCCCGTCATAGGCAGTGGGCTTTCATCTGTTGGTGCCAGCCTAGGAAGTGCGATAAGTGATAGTATAAGGAATAATAAAATTAACGAGGATAATGCTAAAAACACGGGGTTCTTCATAGAAGTTAGGGACATTGATTTTCCAGAATGGCAGATTTATTTTCCGGCGGGGAAAACACGCGAATTAGAAATGAAAAGATGGATGGAAATTTTCAATCAGAATGTTAATCAAGAGCAACCCTCCAATCTTTTAACGAGGTTGTCTGAATTGGCGGCTTTGCGTGAAAAGGGCGTTCTTACGGAGGAAGAGTTTGCGGCATTAAAAGCCAAGGAATTGTCTTAGGTTTTGGAACTTCTATCTCCGGCGGAACTTGCACTTTACGGCCTGCCCGGCGATTGCTCTTCATGAGCCCATAAAGCCGATGCTGCTCCCCTTTGACCTCGATGGTGTTGGCATCGATGACCTTTGCCGGTCCCATCTATCTGTGGTGAGTCTACCCAAATCTCCGCCTGTTGGGGTAATTACCAACGACCTTAATAAATGACTCGTTAAGGTCATTTATTAACACGCCGTTGGTATCCGCCGCGACTGCGGCGGCGGCCTTTCGGTCGAAGGCCCTATAAATTGGCTGCGAGTCAATTTTTAGGGCCACTGGCACGCTACCCTACACCAAGCGCGTCCTTAACTGATTGAAAAGCATTTGAGCTTCAATCAGGGCTTCCTGATTCGCAAAGGAGGAAGCCATGGATTTTTTGACGCTGACGAATATGGTGGCCGATACGTCCATCGGTGGCGCACGTGTCGTCCGGGAACTCGATGCTCTTATCCATCGTCAGGGCAAGAGGCGAGCGTTTTTCAAGGCCAGATAAATGAGCTTGAGCGCTGCGTCGTCCGAGGGGAACGAGCCCTTTGTTTTGATGACCTTTCTGATCTGGCGATTGGCCGCCTCTATCGTGTTAATGGTGTAAACGATTTTTCTTAAAGCCGGCGGATAGGCGAGGAACGGCACGATGTGTTCCCAGTTGTTCCGCCACAAAGGCGCGATGGTCGGATATTTTTGACCCCATGTTTTCTCGAACGCGTCCAGAGCGTCTTTGGCGGCGCTTTCCGATGGCGCGGTGTAGATGGCCTTAAGGCCTTTGGTGACGCCTTTGTAGTCCTTCCACGTCACATATTTCAGGCTGTTGCGGATCATGTGAACGACGCACAGTTGGATTTGCGTTTCAGGAAAGACCCTACCTATCGCGTCGGGCAAGCCCTTGAGACCGTCGCAGCAGGCGATAAAAATATCCTCGACGCCGCGATTTCTAAGTTCGGTGACAACGGACAGCCAGAACTTCGTCCATGACAGCGTCCGTGACGGTCGAGATCAACTCCGGCGAAACGTCGATGCCATAGATTTCCATCAGGTGGCCTTGAATGTCTTTCATGGACAGGCCGCGCGCGTAAAGAGCAATGACCTTCTCGTCAAAGCCATCAAGGCGGCGCTGAACCGCATCACGCGGCCTCGCCGTCCGCGCATCTTCTCGACGAATTGCAGCTCTACGGCTATCGTCCGCAAGGCGACGAGCCCGATCCGCGCCCTCTGCCCGACGCCGAACAAGCCGAGCAGGAACTCGCCTCGTGCGTCGAAGCGCTCGCAGCGCTTCTGACCGACACGCGCCTCGAAAGCGATCTCGACGATGTGCTTTGCTCGCAGCAGGAGCAGGACGGCTCCGAGGTCAAGTCCGTCGAGCTGGAGCGGCTGACCGCGCAGGGCTTGGCGCTCATCGAACGCCGCAATGCCTTCGAAGCTTTCCGCGACATCGCCGCAGCGCAGTACGAGCAGGTCATCGGCTCCGCATGGCGTCCGCGCAGCGGCTCGATCACGAACCGCAAGACGCTGACGGCCTCCATGATCGACAGCCGCGACTTTATCGCCGCCAAGCGCCGCGCCGAGATCGAGCCGCTCATGCCCTCCGGTCCGCGCATCGCCTTTACCGGCGGCATCGACTTCAACGACCACATCCGCATCTGGGCCGCCCTCGACAAGGCGTTCGCCAGCCATCCCGGCATGGTGCTCCTGCACGGCGGCTCGCCCAAGGGCGCGGAGCGCATCGCCGTGTGCTGGGCCGATCAACGCAAAGTGCCGCAGATCGTCTTCAAGCCGGATTGGACTCGCCACAAGAACGCTGCGCCGTTCAAGCGCAACGACGCCATCCTCGACGCGCTTTCTATCGGCGTTATCGCATTCCCCGACTCCGGCATCTCCCTGAACCTCGCCGACAAAGCCCGCAAGATGGGCATTCCGGTGTGGAGGTTAGACGCGAAAGGCGGTGCGTGAGCGCCGTCACGACATTCGAAAATATTTGTTGCAAGAAATTTTTCATACTAGCCATTTTTGGGCAAATTGCGGGAATTAGTAATCAAAAGTGTTTATAAAATTTTTCTTATTTTTAGTGGAAATACGAGTGATGCACTATTTCGGATATGAAATGACGCTTTCTTGACGCACGAGGAAATACGGATTTATAATTTTTATAAATGCTCAAACACAAGGAATGGCAAAATGCTGAAGAGTATTGGGACATGGCTAGTGATTGTGGGCGCAACACTATTTGCTCTTGTGCATTTTGGTTTTGTGAGGATGGACATAGGATTTGATGACATAATATTCTTGGTCATAGTAGGGGGACTAGGTGTAGGAGCTGTCCTTTTTGCGGGATATAGAAAAACAGCAATAGATGCATGGGCTGCATCATGGCCGACTGCTCCCTATAAGCATCTCTGTGATCCTCAGGGGATCATTGTGGATCCGGTAAAGGAAATGGTGCATTTGCGGAGCGTCTTTTTTAAAAAGGTTATAGAACGATCCTATCCTTTTGCCGATATTCGAGGATGGAGGTACAACCTTCAAAAGGGGGGGCATGTAAGTTCTGGCTCGGTCATCGGTGGAGGAATTACGGGGGCGAGCCATAATATCGGGAGTGCTATTGGGGATCTTATCAACAATGCTCAGATCGAGAATAGAAATATACAAAACACGGGATTCTTTATAGAAGTTAGAGATATAGAATTCCCAGAATGGAGAATCTGGTTTCCTGGACGGGAAAAAAGGCAAAAATATGAAATGAAAAAGTGGATGGAGATTTTCAACCAGCACGTAAATGGCGAAAAGCCATTGTCGAAATCCAATTGATCTTCCCCCTGTTTAACAGGGCCAAGTAAACCAAACCGAGACCGTTCTGATTTTTGTGTAATCAGGCAGGGAAGCGATTGTGGAAGATTTGGGCGAACAGGGATAGAGCCTGTTTCCAATCTCTTGCAGGCATGATGGCCGAGAATCAATTCCTCCTTAAAAGATCATGAACAGGCTCTTAGCCCATGTATCGATAATTTCTGTTTTAATGCCAATCTCTGACAAAATTAGCGCGTGATACAAATACGAAAGAGCGTAGATCGTTACACTCAAACAATCATACGCGCGGCTGTCGGTCCTGGCAACGGCGTCTTGCACGTCAACGCCACCTGTCCCTCAGGAATGTCCCAAGCCTCCTCCGGCTCCGGCGTGGGTGATGCAGCCCACCCCCGACTTACTCGGGCCGCTGAACAGGATTATTTCGTACTCCGCGAGAGGATAATGCTGGCAACGGCTATGCTTGGAGCGTGTCAGGATTTGGTTAGAGCGGAGCGCTAGACCATATTGCCGCCGCTGGCAAAATGGTTCTAAAGGTGTCGAAATCGACGGGTTTAGAATGGGGGCCGTTCTTTGTGTTTTTGGGGCGAAAAGTTGGAATTTAGATATTAACAAAGTTGGAATTTGTGGCGCGCCCTGCGGGATTCGAACCCACGACCTGCCGCTTAGAAGGCGGCTGCTCTATCCAACTGAGCTAAGGGCGCTTAAGAATCAGTATGTCGCAACGAATCTAATAATTAGTTAGCTGCACAGGTCAAAGATGGATGCATCCTCTAGCCATCGCATGAAGACCAGCGCCGAGCTAAATTTTAGGAAACAAGCGACTCGCAAGCAATTTCAACACGTTAATTAGCGGAGGGATGCAAATGCACGAGATATCCTATTGATATAACAGAGAATTCGTGTGCTCAAAATATCGCGTGCCCCGTCCATGCCCCCACATTTTCCGATTTTTGGAATTCGTTTTCCCAATTTTTGTGGTGTTCGACCGCCAACTTTCCCATGTCTGTCGTTGGACAGTTTAAGAAAACTTTTGCGCCCAATTGCCACGGTGGCCAAGGTATCAAAGCTTATGAGTCTGCACAAGGTACAAAAGTCAAAGGACATTACATGCCGATCTTGCGTGCAAGAAAATGAAGTTCTTTTTCAGGAATCTCTTTTCAATCTCTCCTCGCGTTTACCCCTCATCTGAATCCGTTCGGCAAGCCACACATCAATCTCGTGCTCAATCCATCCGACGGTGCACAGCGGTCTCCACGCGGGGCTGTCGCCGGAAACTTCGTAATGGAAATGAAGGTTATAGAGCGACAGGTTCGAAGCAATCGGCTGCGCGGATTTCCTTTTACAACGCCGAGCGCCCGCATCAGGCGCTCGGATACAAGACGTCGCAGAAAATTTTTGCGGCGGACCAAGCCTGTGCATATGTTGATAACGCTTCAGCGTTACCAACATATGCACAGGCGCAACAGCAGCAACAGAAAGAGGATTCACAAAACGAAAAGAACTTGGTAAAATCCGTTATCGCCTCTCGGCTCACGCCGCAAGAGGCGTTCCGTAATCCGGGCGAGTTTCCACCTTAATCCAAGGAAGTCCTGTCTCACAGATCGGGACCACCGTACTCTGGTGCTTTTTTATGGGCGCTTGCCTCTGCGGCCTGATGCTTAAGCGCTAGCCTGCGCCGCCAGAATTTCGGCTATGCATGCCGTAAGTTTCTTTACGGCGGGAATATCCAGAGATTCGTCCGGCCCATGCGGATTGGAACCCGGTCCTGAGACGCCAGTCACGACGAACTGCGCCGCAGGATACATGTCGGCAAGCATCCCGATAAACCCGATCGAAGCGCCAAGATGCACAAAGGCGACGGAGTTTCCAAAATGCGCACTCGAAGCGTTCTCGAGCGCTGCGCCCAGCCACGGCGCGAGAGGTGGAGAATTCCATCCGGACGTTCCGTTTGCGTTCTCGAACGACACTTGAGCCCCATGAGGCGGATCTTTTTCCAAAAGCTCTTTTAATACAGGAAAAAGCTTATTGGCGTCGCACCCTGGAGGCGTCCGCATCGACAACCGCGCAGTTGTATAGGGCAATAGTACGTTTCCCGCTGTTTCGGGCTTCGGATATCCATCCATTCCTGTCACTGCAAGCTGCGGCTTCCATGCCTTGTTGAGCGCCGTTTCCATCAGCGTTTCACCCATCGGCTTCGCGCCTTGCACAAAAGGAAATTTGTTATGGATCGAATCCCCCAGTATTCCCACGCATGATTCAAGTTGCTTAAGTTTATCCGGTGGAATTTGTGCGCAGGCTTCGGGGATCTTAAGTTGTCCCGTCGCCTCGTCTTCGATCCGGGAAAGAAGGGCGCGCAATATACGGAATGAGGACGGCACGACTCCGCTTGCCGCTCCGGAGTGCACCCCATGCGTCAGTATCCTAACCGACAGATCCCCTCCAACAAGCCCCCGGAGGCTTGTCGTAAGCCACAGACGATCGTAAGTACAGCATTCGGAATCGAGGCAGATGACGAGATCGACCGTTCCGATCCGGTCTTTAAGGCGATCCATATAGAAGGGAATATCGGTAGAGCCAGACTCCTCGCTTGCTTCGATAAGAATAACGCACCGTGCATGGGGAAGCTTCTGTTCCTCGAGAGCCAGTAGCGAGGCTATGGCAGAAAACATCGCATACCCGTCATCGACGCTGCCGCGCCCGTAAAGCTTGTCGTTTTTTACGACAGGATTCCAAGGCCCCAGCTCGGGCGACCAGCCGCAGGATTCCGGCTGCTTGTCGATATGGCCATAAAGCAGCGTAGTGCCCTTTGCCGTTCCGGGCACGTCGATGAAGATCAGCGGCGTCCTTCCGCTTTCGCAAATAATCTCAAAGGTCGCACCCGAAAGTTTTTTGATTTTTTCTTTCGTCCATTTATCGAACAGCGCCATAGCCGCGTCGATATGCCCATGCTTTAGCCATTCGGCATCGAACATCGGAGAAAGGCAGGGGATGCGAACAAACTCGCAAAGCGCCGGAAGAATATCTTTGTCCCAAACGGTTGAACTGAAGTCTCGAAGGGCAGAACTGTTCATTTTAAATCCCAATGGAATTAAAAACGGATGAGAATTCTTACAAAAGAATCTTCTGAAAAAAAATATTACGATGCAGGTTCTTTTGCAACTTCCCTCTTTTCCCATTCTATAAACCGGGAATCGCTCGCGCTAATTTCCGTGACAACAACATAAGAATCCCCTACTAAAACTTCGTATGCTGAATTGGGTTTGGAAATCATAAAAATATTGCTTCTAAGCTTTCTTCCATCCGTCATTACGACATCAAGAACGCTGAACGGAGAAAAAGCATCAGATGTTGCGCGGCAAAGCCCTGAATCGCAGCTAAATCCCTGTGGACCAGAATCCCGGAGAATTTCAGCATCGCTGCAATCTCCTGTTTGGCATTGAAGGAGAACCACGCTGCGGAAATCGGGGTTAACGCCATCTGAGACGCTAAGAGCGAATTTCACAACCGATTCGGCGTCAAAATCTGCGAATGCATTTCCCAAAATGAGGAAAGCAACAATTCCGAAAAAAAGCGGTCTCATGTACGCCATGATCGAGGCTCTGAACAGTTATAGTTTATAGATGGCAGCGATCTATTCGTCCTTTTTTTGTGCCTATGGATTGTTTAGCGAACCCTTGCGCCGTATGAAAGCATGAGTGCTACGTATTGAGGTCAATCAAGCTGTCGCATTCTACACTGGAAGAAGCTCATTGGTAAAAAAACAATAAGGAACTTTTGGAGCAAGCATAAAAATCAATGCTGAAAGAGTCGCATGGAGTTATTCGGCTATCTCTTTGGTAAGTGGCACGTGTGGCTATTCGTCGAGCCATCATCACGAATGAGCTTGCATTTCCATGTCCACCACTCGGACCAATTCGGGTTGTAATAAGGCATCGAGCGATTTGTAGTTACGGTTTTAAACTGATAGTTCTGATCGAATGCTCCATTCATACACAACTGATAGGAAGTTAGCCCCGAAGGAGCCGAGCTTGATCCACCAGATGTCGTATTATTAAAAGCCTCGCCGCACATTGCGCAAGAACACAGAGGCAGTT
>JAQVZU010000105.1 GCA_028708035.1 Alphaproteobacteria bacterium | reverse complement strand
TTGTGGCCAGTTCTCTTGTGGCTCTTGCCATCGGCGGTGCGGCTTGGGGGACGTGGCGCGCGATCAAGTCGCCCAAGGCCGAAAGCAGACAGGAGTATTTTCTCCGCGAGGCCTTCCATAGCGTTTTGACTCCCCAGTTGGTCACCGACGACAAGGGTAACCTTGTCATCGCCAACCGCGCTTTCAGAGGATGGATTGATTTGGGAGGCCAAAACGCGGAAGAAGCGCTTGCGTCCAGATTTTCAGTCTCCGCCAGCGCCACAAGCGATTTCACTCAATTGCTCACAGCACTGCACAAGGGGCACACAGGGATTGCCGAACTTCCCATTGTTCGCGGTGGAAAAATCATAGAGTGGCGGCGCATTGTTGCGAGGCCTCTTGATGGCCATGTTCACTATTATCACTGGCGTTTCGATGATATCAGCGAGCGTCGCCGCATGGAAAAAGCCATGCAGGACGAGCAAACCAAGCTTGTCGACTTCATGGCCAACGCGCCTGTTGGCATTTATTCGGTCGATCAGCACGGACTGTTTCGTTTTGCCAACAAGACGCTGGCAGAGTGGCTTCAAGTTACGCCCGAAGAACTGGTCAAAGGTGACGTTCGGCTGCATGATATTTTGAGCGATTCGCCGAATGATATTCCCGCGCACGCCATTACGACCGATCCGCAGGGCGAGATGCGCGGTGAAGTTGTTATGCGACGCAGGGATGGGACGCTGTTTCCTGTTTCAATAACGCAGTCCGTCGTATTGGGTGAGGACGGAAAGACGCTTCGGACCCGATCTGTTGTCCGCGATCAATCGCCGGAGCGCGAATGGCAGCAGGCCCTGTCGGTTTCCGAGCACAGGTTCCAAAGGCTGTTTGCCGAAGCGCCAATAGGGATATTGCTTGTTGATGGTAAATATACTGTCATGGAGTGTAATCACGCGTTCCACAATATTATAAGAAGGTCCCGCGGCGGTATAGTGGGAACTCCGCTTTCGGAGTTGATCGCAGCGGGCGACAGTGCCGAGATGATGGTAAGGCTTGGTGAAGTGCTTGAAGGGACCGATCAGGTTAAGCCTCTCGAAGTCAAGATGCTTAGCGACCGCGAGATTATTACGCAGGTCTATGTGAAACGGTTCGGGCTCGTCGGTAAGGAGCAAGGCGGAGTTAAGGAACAAAGCGG
Organism: Alphaproteobacteria bacterium; assembly: GCA_028708035.1. GTDB lineage: Bacteria > Pseudomonadota > Alphaproteobacteria > UBA9219 > UBA9219 > CAIXLI01. The sequence continues at coordinate 4,565 of JAQVZU010000105.1, read as the reverse complement.
ATTGATGCTTTATTTCATCGACGCCACTGAGCAGAAACATTTACAGATTCAGTTCACCCAGTCACAAAAGATGCAGGCTATTGGCCAGCTCGCGGGCGGCGTGGCGCACGACTTCAACAACTTGCTCACCGCAATGATCGGGTTCTGCGACCTACTATTGCAACGGCACAAGCCCGGGGATCAAAGCTTTAACGACATCATGCAGATCAAGCAAAACGGCAATCGAGCCGCGAATCTTGTGAAGCAATTACTTGCTTTCTCACGGCAACAAACGTTGCAGCCCAAAGTTCTGAACTTGGCTGACACTCTTTCGGAACTCGGGAACCTTTTGCGACGGCTGATCGGGGCTCAGATACGGCTTGAGATGGTTCACGGGCGAGATGTAGGCCTTGTTAAAGTCGATCAGGGGCAGTTGGAGCAGGTCATCATTAACCTCGTCGTCAACGCGCGTGACGCGATGCCCAACGGTGGGACCGTAACCATTCACACACGCAACCACAGACAAGAAATGCACGTGATGCGGGGGCAGGATGACATGCCACCGGGGCATTATGTCGCCATCGACGTTTCGGATTTGGGATGCGGTATCCCGCCGGAGAATATTCAACGGATATTCGAGCCCTTCTTTTCGACGAAGGAAATCGGCTCTGGAACAGGTCTGGGACTCTCGACGGTCTACGGGATCGTGCGGCAGACCGGCGGTTTTATCAGCGTCGAGAGCACCGTAGGGGTAGGCACAACTATTCACGTGTTTCTGCCTGTGTATGAGCAAACACAGGGTGAAGTCGAGGCTGAGGCCGTTCGCGCTGCAGAAAACCGTGAGGACAAGCCGGGTCCCGATCTTACAGGCGCGGGCACGATTCTTTTGGTGGAGGACGAAGATGCGGTACGTGTTTTTTCCTCGAGGGCGCTGAGAAACAAGGGGTATCATATTTTAGAAGCACGCAGCGGCGAGGAGGCATTAGAAGTTCTTAAAACTGAAGGTGACAAGGTCGACTTAATCGTCTCCGATGTTGTGATGCCCCAAATGGACGGACCAACGCTTTACAAGCATGTTCGTGAGAAGCTATCGGAGGTCAAATTTATTTTTGTCTCGGGATACACGGAAGACCGCCTGCGCGAGCAGTTCCATTCCGGCGAAACGATTTACTTCCTGCCAAAGCCCTTCACGCTTAAACAATTAGCTGGGAAGGTGAAGGACGTGATTGAAGAAAAGTAGAACGAGTTGAAATTGTCCCAAATATTTCATATCTCTACCGTTGCTTTGTAGGAACATGCTTGTTCTTACCTTTGAGAATTGATATTTTTTATCGTTTTTTCTTTTTGGACATGTGCGATGAAAGCGGAAACTTATGGCGCGACGTGGATCGACATGGATCTTCCTTTTCCATGCGAGCTTCATCCTTTATTTCCAAGGTCTTTCAATAATCCCGAGGCTAAAAAAGTTCTGGTTGTTTTCTCGGAGCCCAAGCAAGGCATGGTCGACAACCAATGGATCAGAGAGAACTATAAACAGTTCGATCTTATCGTTACTTACGACCGCAGTTTGACAGATTTGCCTAATGTTCGAATTCTTGATCCGGGGGGCTGCCATTGCAACCTGATGCCATCGCTTAAAAGTGCCACGGCGAGTTTTGTTCTTTCTACCGGAATCAACGCACCGAATTATGAAGGATATCAGCTTCGCCGCGATGTTGTTACGAAGTTCGTTAAATCCTGCTTGCCCTTTCGGGTTTTCTTATCTTCACAACGCGTCGCGCTATCACAGGAAGAAAAAGATCTGCTACAGGACCATGTCTCCAGCAATCGCCTTTCCGTTTTTATGCTCGGAGATAGCAAGGCGCCGGCGTTTGAAAGTATGTTTCATGTAGCCATCGAAAATAGTCGTCACGACTATTATTTTACCGAGAAACTTTTGGATTGCTTTCGGACTTTTACAATTCCAATTTATCGAGGAACAGAGGCGGTTCTAGAGATATTCGACCGTCGGGGAATCGTTTTCGCTCGCGATCTTCAGGACATTCATGAAGCTCTCGCATCGCTTTCGGCTAAGGATTATTGGAACCGACTCGAGCCAATGGCCAAAAATCATGAAATAGCGGGCCGCTATCAGGATCAAACCAGCGCCCTCAAAGCCCTGTTGCTTAGGGAATTCGAATGGTCGAGGTAATCGCAATTTTCGAATCTCTTTTATGTTCTTATGATTCCAGCCCGTTTTGAAGATTTTTAATGAGTCTTGCTCCTACGCTCAGCAGATGCTTGTGATTATGTTCAAGAATTTCGTACAATGTACGGCGTTCTTCAAGAAGCTTCTCCATGGGTAACGCATGCAGTCGTTTGACCTGCGCATAAGCGGCTTGAAAACGGCTAATTGGATCCTCGATCATGTCATATGTTTCGTCGATCACCGGCGAGAAAGTCTTAAAGCCAAATTCACGCAATGAAGCCAGCGTTCCCGCGTTTCCAAAGATGATAAAAGGATTTTTTGCGGCTAATCCTTTCACAGTCTTTTCCGTAAAGCGACGCGTCGTTCCACCGTCCATTTCACTTTCGGTCACAAGATAGTATGCAGCATCCTCGTGCAACCGCGCATCGAAGCGCCAGATAAAAGAACCGCTTGCTCCAATATTGGAAGCTATGTCATCTAAATCTAGTCTGAATGGAAGTTTTGGCTCAACCTGGTCCATAAGGCTCTCGACCTCGGCCTCGGAGTTCTTCATCCATAAGGCAAGCAGTGACGGCTTAAGTTCTGGAATAAAGACAGGCAGGTTCTGCATTTTTCCGTTAAACGAAACATAGCAATCCGAAAGCATCCCATCGCGGACCATGTTCAAGAACAAAGCTGCCCGATGAATGTAAGGCCGGTTGTTAAAACACAGGAATTTCTTGCTTGGGTTTTCTCCAATGCAAGCTGGCTGCCGCAGGCTTGACAAAAGGAGGTGTGTATTTAATGAGATGACCTTCGGCGCCCCCAAAGCCGCTCCTCCTTTCGCTACAAACTCCGCATAATCTGTTCCGAAACCCGCATTCTGCGGAAGATAAACAATTGAATCGCAAGAGCAGCCAATCATCTGGGCAAGCCTCGAAATCTGGTCATACCAGTTCCCGTGGAAATGCGACATTTCTTCGGCGGCGCTCAAGAACAAGCGCGCTTTTCCTTTTCTCAACAGAACCTTAATGAAAGACGGTATGCGCCCCACTATATATGGATAGTCCCCCAGCTGTTCTTCGGGACGATTCACATCCAACCACCAAGCGACCGAATATGGAAAAGAGGCAAAGTCGGCAATATCTCCAGGTCCCAAGCACAATGAAAGAGGGGCGTCTCCACAGGCTATCAGAATCTCATTCTTCAAGGGCAGCAAGCATCGGGGATGTTCAGAAGCAATGCGTGAAATAAAGACCTCTCGATCGACAATCCCCTGCTCCACCATATCAAAAAGAAGCGCAACCGCTTCGGCACACACAAACCCCGGTCGGACAACATTCACTTGCGCCATCGGTAAAAAGCGGCCTTCGGAATCGAACCTGATAAAATTCTGTGGTTGACGAAGTTTTCCTTCGGCTGACATTTGAATTAAGCGATCCATCAATTGCGTTCTTAAACTCTTGCCCTCCTGATGCAACGACGTTTTCGTCAGCGAAGCTGTCGGCATTTGCCAACTCAGATAGCCTTCCATATAATCAAGACGCCGCAAGATATGGATGATGATGTCCTCATCCAGATAAAACCTTAAAACCTGCCTAACCGCCCAATGAATCCCGTTAATAGTCTCGAATAGTGTATCGCGGTTCTGTTCGCCAAACCCGACTTTCTCATCAATATATCTCAGCAAGTGCTGCCCCCACTCACTCTCGACGGTAGATGATGTCAGATTGTCCTGCATGTTCACGTTCTGTCTCTTGATAGATTTGATTCAATCGGCAAAAACTATCCCTGTCCGGAAAACCGCGCAACAGGTCATTCCGAATGAGGCATCTCTAAATATGGAGAGACACAAATCTTGATGGCCTTACCAAATTGGCAGCCATTTTTAAAAGTTTTTACGTCCAAATTTTAAGAAATTCCCTGTGCAGCCAACCAAGCAACGACCTGATCTGTTGTTAAGCTATCCAAAGACACCTGCGAGAACGCCTGAGCTTGAATCAAGGTCATCGACTCTATGTTGGTCGTAGACAGAAAATCCATCTGAACCGTTGACATTGCGTTTATCTGAGATGTCGTCAAGCCATCAATCTGCTGCGTTGTTAGACTCTCTACATCAGTTGTCGTCAGCCCTGATATGGCCGTCGACGATAGGTAAGACAACGATGTCGAGGTCAACGAACCGAACTGCGTCGTTGTCAACGCACTCACCTGCGAGGAAGACAAACTTGACATAGACGTCAATGATAAAGATGTCAGCTGGGTTGTCGACAGAGAAGCCACCTGCGTCGTGCTCAGCGACCCGATCTGCCTCGTCGTCAGCCCTTCCATCTGCGCCGTGCTCAGCCCGTTCAGCGCCGTCGTGCTCAGCGCTCCAATCTGGCTCGTCGTCATCCCCCCTAGATCGCTCGACGTCAGC
>JAQVZU010000027.1 GCA_028708035.1 Alphaproteobacteria bacterium | reverse complement strand
GGACGAGGCGGAAAAATTGGCGGAACTTGGGGCTAAAACGTGAAATTGGACGCATTTATCCGCTCGGCCATTCAGAAGCTTAGAAATTCGGGCGTCGAAAATCCCCAGCTCGATGCGCGATTGCTTATCGGCGATGCGCTGAATCTCGACCGTGCCGAGATGTTGAGCCAAGCGCAGCGCGCGCTATCGGTTGAAGAAATCGCGGCAGCGGAAATGCTGCTCGCACGCCGCGTCGCAGGAGAGCCTGTCGCGCGCATCATGGGACACCGTGAATTCTGGGGGCTGGACTTCGGCCTCAACGAAGCCACGCTTGAGCCGCGTCCCGACACCGAAACCTTGGTTGAAGTAGTGCTAAAGATCTTGAATAGGCCGGATGCAATTCAAGGGTCGGCGACGCCAGGTCAGGGAAGAGGGAACGCCGCGAAAGCGCTGGTTGAAGGGCAAAATCCACTCTTGCGGACACCCCCCCTCCCTAACCCTCCCCACGAGGGGGAGGGAATTTTACCGCTTTATTCCCCCCCTCCCCTTCGCATTCTGGATCTTGGAACCGGGACTGGTTGCGTACTTCTCGCGCTGCTACATGAGCTTCCCGAGGCTACGGGGCTTGGAATCGACGCAGGCCCGCGCGCAATTGACCAAGCGGCCATCAATGCCGCCGCGCTGAATCTCAATTCCCGCGCCAAGTTCCGCACCGGCAACTGGGTCAAAGGCGTCAAAGAGAAATTCGATGTGATTGTAAGCAACCCGCCTTATATTGCTTCCTCTGAAATCCCCGGCCTGATGCGCGAGGTCCGGGAGTTCGACCCCCTGCTCGCGCTCGACGGCGGCGAGGATGGACTCGATGCCTACCGCGCCCTTATCCCACATGTTGCAGACCTTTTGTCGCCAAAAGGACTCGTCGCCTTTGAAGTTGGCCAAGGCCAAGCCACCTCAGTCGCAGCGCTCTTCCACGAAAGCGGTTTCAAGCAGGTTTCAGTCCATAAGGATCTGGCCGGAATAAACCGCTGCGTCGTCGCAGAGTAACCGAAGCGTTACTCGCTGACCGCCAGCTTGCAGCAGATGGCCACCGCGCGAGAGCAAATATCGTTTTTCCAATCGTTCGAATATGCATCGACAACCCAGGTCGATCCTTGAGGCTTGCTGAGATTCATAAAGCCACGGCCCATACCGCCGCACATATCCGAGCCGGGAATTTCCGCCTCTCCGCCGCCGCCAGTCAAGATCTCATCGGCATTGCAGGCCGCGCCCGAAACATGGTTCTGCGGATCGCCGAAATTATTGTCGGCCACAACCTGCCTGCACGTTAACGCCGCGCACATGGGCTTGCCGTCTTTAAGACCTGCAAGCACCTTACCGGAAGGACACGAGTAGCCTTGGGCTACGGGAACGCAAACGGGCCGCCCACTCGCGACGCCGGAGAGCGCCTGTCCCGAAGGGCAAGAATAACCGTCGGGTATCGACATCCATACAAAACCAAACGACAACACGATCAAAAATGAAACAAGACCTGCAAGAAACTTGGGATCATCAAGGAGTCCCTTTTTCGCTTTTTCTTCCACGGCAACCTCCATCGGCAAAGACGAGGGAGAGTTTTCGCGAGAAATGGTTAATTTTTTCTGAAGAATGTGAAGGCATAGCGGACAATGCGCATGCCTGTTCAAGTCATGTGCCGCGCAGAAGTGCGACGATGGATTTCCGCGGACTCAAAGCCTGTCATATACTTTTTGAGGAATGTGGAATTTGCGCTTGTTCAGAACGATGCCCGCGATTTTTGCGCCTGCGACGGTCAAAGTATCGCGAAGGTGTTCAACGACCGGTTTGCGAGTATTCTCGGCTTCAACCACGATAACCGTGGCATGAGAAGCCTGCGCGTAGGCCACGCCTTCTGTGGCGCGGCGCAACGATGGCGCATCAATCACGACGACGTCAAAGGAATCCTCAAGCGACTTCCAGAATTCAGGATCTTCAACGAGCTTGCTGGACTGTGCAAGAGCCTCGTGGCTCGAACCCCAGGACCCTGTCCAATAGCCTTCCTCGGTGCACGTCAGGACGCTGCTTGCGCCCTGGCCCGCAGCCACTGCTTCAACGATGCCTGACATGCACTCCTCTTCATTGGAAACAAGAAGTACACGTTTCCCGATATCATGCAACACCAGCGCCAAAGCGCTTGTTACCGTCGTCGTTCCCTCGCGGGGATGCGCGGAGATGAACGTAAGAATCGTGCATTTCCTTCCGGAAAAGACGGGCTTGAGCTTATGAATGAGAGGCTCGATTTCGGTCTTGGCGTCAAATTCCGGCTTTGAAGACCTCGTGTGTATGCGCATCGTCGTGTGCCTTTACTAGCGGTTATCCGGATTGATGTTATAGGTGACTCCCCCGCTTAGCGCGACGGGCAAAAGCTGACGGATATTTTGGTCAACCCAGCGGTCGGCGGAAACAATATCTGAAGGAGGCACCAAAATCAGGTCGCCCGGCTGTACGACTATATTCTGCGCCATATTGATTCCGCGACCAAGCTCATCAACATTAATAAGATAAATTTTCTCCCGCTTCATCTGGTCGCGGCGCACGACGACGATTTTGTCGGTCTTCGCGCCGGTCGTCATCCAACCCGCGCCGGAAAGAACCTGCATGATTGTCTCATTCCCGCTGAGCGGCACCGAACCCGGTTTAGCAACCTCGCCTCCTACATAGGCTTTCTGGCTGTTGAAGCCCCTGACTGTAACGACCAGGTCGAGTTGCTTGACATACGGCGCGCAAATCACGCGAATATTTTGCGCTAGTTCGTCTGCAGTAAGCCCTTCAGCCTGAATATTTTGAGCGAACATCAATGAAATTTTCCCATCCGGCCTTACCGTCACGCGGTCGTTAAGCTCGGGTGCGAAAAAAAATTTTACCTCAAGCTCGTCTCCAAGCCCAATGCGGTATTCGGGCCGGGCCTCGAGAACCGGCAACCGAAGCTCGCTTAACGGAGCGTAATTAACGGGTTTGGACGCGCACGCGGAAAGTAATGCCATGCCTAGCGTAAGAGCTGCAAATTCTTTAAACTGTTTACCCACGGGTTTATCTCCCTGATGGATTAGTAAAATGGCGTCCGGTTTTTTGCTTATCCGAACGATGTATTAGATTGAATGAAATGGATTAAATTTTCATCTATACAGGGTCGATTTCTAGCCGAAAAATCTGCTGTTTGCTAATGAAAAGGTCTATTTTCCTGTTACATTACGGTGGATGTTGAACAGGAATAGGCAAAAATAGTTGTAACCCTTTGTAATTAAACGTTAAAAGTTTTTAGTTTAACAAATCTTTTCAAATGGAAAAGGAATTCACTGAACCTTAACCGGATCGTAGTTCTTAGTAATGAAATGGAGGACACAAGTGCCCCAAACATCTGATCTTCTCTGCGAAACTTTGACCTCGTTTACCGAGGCGCAAAAACTTGCGCCCGAATGGCAGGCGCTTTACGAGCGCGCAGGATCGCCACTATTTCGCGACTTTAACTCTTTCGAGAACTGGTGGCGCACACTGGGACAAGAGGAAGCTTTTCAAATCTACATCGCCATCGCGAAGACGCCCAGTGGGGAACTGCGCGCCGTCCTTCCACTGGTCATTCGCAAACGCGGCATATTTTCCATTATAGAACAGGCGGGACAAGAGGTTTTTGACAACGGAGACGTTCTGGCTACAAATAAGGAGGATGCGGCAGCGCTCATTCATTATATAGCAGGAGAAGATTCGCACGACATCGCCTTCATCAGGGACATTCGCGAAAACGATCTTTCAACGCAAGCGCTTGCATCGTCAATGCAACTCCATAAACAGCATAAAAACCATTTTTTGATCCTGGATTTCGCCTCAGGCTCAGAATGGTATGCGGCGCAATCGAGAAAATTCAGAAGTGACGTTCATCGCAAGTCTAAAAAATTAGGGGACCTCGGCGAACTTCAGTACGGAGTTTGGCGCAGAGGGCAAGAACCTCCCGAGGCCGTTGTTGATTCTTTATATGAACAAAAGAAAGCATGGGCCCTTTCGAGGGGGTTGTCGGAAATCTTTATTCTCCGCGAAAGGATGAAGAACTTTCTGCGTGGCCTTGTGTTGGACTCTGCACAAAAAGACATTCTGTATCTGGCTTGGTTAAAGTGCGGCGACAAGATAATCGCTTGCCATCTGGGCTTTGTGAAAAACAATGCCTTATCTCTGTATATGACCTCCTATGATGAAGCTTTTTCGCGGTTTTCTCCCGGTCTCCTTTTAATCGCGGAAACGATCAAGGAAGCCATAGATGAGGGACTGGGCGAATTGGATTACATGCGTGGCGAGGAAGAATATAAGCTACGTTTTTGCTCGGGTCACAGGCTCCTTTCGGATTATATTGATGGCCACTCGCTTCTGGGAAGAGCTGCTGTCGGAATAAACAGGATTATCCATGGACACCTACAAAAGGATCTTTGAGCTTCAGGGATTAGCGTGGAAGGCTTTGCATCTCCAGCGCTGCTTTGTCCAAATGGTTGTTAAGCCTTTCCTTTTTGTGCTTGTTGCGGCGCTGTTTTCATCAAACGCATACGCGCAGCCCGCCTTGCATCGGGGGGTAAACCTTTCCAGTTGGTTCGCAAACGCGCCGCGCCAGCCTTTGACCATGCGGGATTTCAAGAACATCAAAGATTTGGGGTTCGACTTCGTTCGACTGCCGATCAATCCAGAGATTATTGGCTTCCGGTTGAATGGCGCTCCTGGAAAACCCCAAAATCTCGACCTTCATGAAATCGAAATTGCGGTTCAGGGATTGACACAAGTTGGATTGGCTGTCGTTCTCGACGTTCATCCAGAAAGCGATTTTATGGCCGATCTCGAACGCGGAGGCTACGCTGAGGATCAGTTCATCGGTTTATGGAAAATGCTTGCCGAAGCTTTTCACAAATACCCGAAAGATCAGGTCGCTTTTGAGCTTCTGAATGAGCCTCAATATTATGGCAAAAGCGGTCGTTATAACGCCTTCATCGGAAAGGTTGTTCGCGCAGTCCGTGAAACCGAGCCGGACCGCTTGCTGATCGTATGCGCACCGGGCGTTGTATCGCTTGAACCCGCAGATGCGTTGGAAGCGATGCAAGTCGTACCCGATGCGAACATCGCTTACGACGTCCATTACTACCTTCCGTACATCGTCTCGCATCAAGGGATGCCGTCGTTTACCGAAAAGGAAATCCGGAATTTCCGTTCCGTTCCATACCCGTCCGCGCTTGTCGATAAGGAAGCCGTTAAGCGCGCGCTAGCTCCCGGTGCGAAGGTCTATAAAGCCATGGGAACTCTCGACTCTTACGTCAAGGAAGACTGGGATGCCGCGCGCATTGCGTCGTTTCTCGCACCCGTTGCCGCATGGTCGAAAAAAAACAGCGCGCGCGTGCTTGTGCTTGAATTCGGCGCGCTTCGAATGCACATCGATCCAGCCTCGCGTTATCGCTGGATAAAAGATGTCCGGAAGGCACTGGACTCCGGAGACCTCGGTTGGGCCTATTGGGACTACACGGACGGCTTCGGCTTTATGACGCTGTTAGGTAAAACAGTCGCCGACCCGGACGGAGCCGTGCGCTTCGAAAATCCTTCAGATGCGAAAAACTTAAGGCGAGTCGATTCCGAAGCTGTCGATGCCCTCGGGTTAGCGCAGTCTTTAACAGCGAGATAACAATGTTCGCTTATTCTCCGCAACGCTCATTAACCGCCGCTAAAGAAGGCTCTTCGCTCGCAGGACAGCCGCATGTGGCTGCAGGGCTGGTTTGCCTTTTTGGGCTGTTGCTGCGCATTGTGCTTTCAGATCCCATTATGGATGTTCTTGGCAGCGGATACGGTAGCAGTGACGGCAGCGCGCTGAGCAAAATACACCCCGGCGTCTTCCTCACTTACCTGTCGTTCTTCCTGCTTTTACTTGACCGGGCCAAACCCGTATCACAGCTCCTTCAAATTCTTCGGGAGCAAAAAGCTTTTGGATTTCTTCTGTTCGTGACGATTCTGGTTTTTGTTTATTGGGCTCTGAGAAGCCCTAAAGGCCTGCCTTTACTTCTCGATACGCACATTCCGGTGCCTGTTACGGCCATTGTCCTATCCTATATGCCACGTTCGTTGTGCCGCCGCGCTGTAAACGTTTTCCTCATCTTCGCGCTGATTAACAGTTCGATCGGCATTGCGGAAGCTTTGGGGAAATTCCGCATGCTGACGTTTGCGCCGGATTGGATTGTTCTATCCGAAGACAAGTTCCGCGCTTCGGCGCTTCTCGGTCATCCGCTGAACAATGCCGCTTTCACGTCCTTTGCCCTGTTTGCCGCGCTGACGATGAAGGATAAACCCTTTTTCAAGGAAATCGCCGCTGCAATCTTTATGGTATCGCTGGTGGGCTTCGGAAGCCGAACAGCGTTTATCTTTTCAATTTTGTGTCTTTGCATCTATGGCGTTTCAGCTCTTGCGGAGGAATTCCGGCAAAGACGGTCGTTGCTCAGGCTATTGCTTGTTATTTCGGTGGCGATCATAGCTCCGCTGGCGGTTCTTGGCGGACTGTATGAGGCATTCGAAAGTGGCATGGGCGAACGGTTGGTATCCGTCAGTTCGATGAAAGATCCAAGTGCCGAGGCACGGACCATCGCTCTGACGGCTTTCGACTATGTGGGCATGAATGATCTCATTTTCGGTATGCCTACTGACCGCGTGGATGAAGTTGTAGGAAAAATGGGGCTGAAGCTCCCGATGGCCGATATTGAAAATCCGTGGATTCTCATGATCCTTCAGCTTGGCCTTGTCGCTTTTGGAGTTTGGATTGCGGCAACGGCGCTTTTTATCAAGGAACTAATGAGCGGAAAGCCTTTTATGATGAAGCTCACCGTCCTGTCCTATTATTTGACGGCGAGTTCCTTTAATTCGTTCGGACGTAAAGACTTCCTTTATACGATGATGGTGGCAGTCGTTATTTGCGTTTCCAAATGCTTCGAACGGGACCGCCACGGTGAGAATGTCTGAGGAGCGGCACGACAAATGCTATTTCGGCATATCATAGGGTATGCGCCATCTTTGCTGGTGCCTGCGGTTACAGCGTTTCTTGCTGTCTTTGCCTATACGCGCCTTCTGTCGCCTTCAGAATACGGGCATTACGCGCTCGCTCTAAACTCGATGACTCTGGTCAACGCTATATTTTTCTTCTGGCTTCAGGTATCGCTTCCAAGGCTTATGCCGCAGGCAATCCGGCAAAAGAACGACGACGCCTTTCGAACCACGGCCTATGCCGCTTATGCGGCGGTTAGCGCCGTGATCTTAATTATCGGCGTGCCTATTGTCTGCTTGTATCCTTTTGGCGAGTTCAAGGCTGTGGCGAACGTTACAATCCCTCTGGCACTCGCAAGGTCCATTCTGAACCTTAACCAGTCGTTCCATCGCAGCCGCCTCGACTTCAATCGCTATAACATTATCGAATGCGGTCAGGCCGTTATCGGCTTGGCCTCAGGTCTTTGCCTTGTTTGGTTTGCAAGGCTGGAAAGCTTCGGCGCAAACGTCGGCATGGTGCTTGGGATGGCTTGCATGCTTATCGTCGATATTAAGACGATGATGAAAACTTCTTGGCGCGATTTCGATCCTGCAATTTTGAAGGAAATTGTTCTTTTCGGCGCGCCTCTTGTCGCTGGAGACGCAATCGGATTTTTGATTTCGTCGTCAGACAGATATTTGATCGGCTACTTTCACGGCGCAGCGGAAGTCGGCATTTACGCTGCCGGATATGCCGTCGTGGATCGCATCATCACGATGCTTTTTATGGCGATCGCTACGCCCGCCTTCCCGCTCGTTGTTCAGAGGTTGGAACATGAAGGCATTGCCGCCGCGCAGCAGCAAATGCGCCGCAACGGGCTGGCTGTTTTGTTCCTTGTGCTTCCAGCCTGCGCAGGACTTTTAATTGCAAATAAGGAACTTGCTTACGTACTCGTCGGGCCGGAATTCCGTGAAAGCGCGATAAGGATGGCTCCTTGGGTCGTCGGCGCATCGGCCCTTAACGGCCTTGCCACCCATTACGTCTGCCACGCGATGCATCTCGCAAAGCGCCCCAATATTCTTTTCTGGATTCAGATTCCCGTCGCCGCGCTCAATCTGGCGCTGAACTTTTTCCTGATTCCCCAATTTGGCTACATGGGAGCAGCTTACGCTTCGTTCGCGTCGTATGCGCTCCTTCTGGTTTTAAATATTTGGACCGGGATCAAGGCGTTTCCGTTTGACTTCCCCTTTAAAGAAGTCGTCCAAATATCGATCTGCGTCGCGCTTATGGCGCTTGGAATTTCCTTTTTCTCGTTTCCTCTGAATACGCTGGGGCTTGTGGAAAAAGTGGCGATGGGTTCCCTGATCTATCTGGTTTCGATCTTGGCGCTCGATGTGATGGGCGCAAGGTCAGGACTGCTTGCTTTTGCGGCACGAGCCCGGCGGACGACAAAAAATATGAAAAACATTTAGGTTTCCCAATGCCCCCTGCCCTCCATCTCGACCCCGATAACATTCCGGCAAGCACGGGAAGAATTCCCGGGCTGGACGGCTTGCGGGCGCTAAGCATCCTGATCGTGGTCTGCGGCCACTTTTTTCTGCCTAATACAGGCGGCGTCGCAGCGCTCGGCGTTTACGTCTTCTTCGCGATAAGCGGCTTTTTGATCACGCGCCTTTTATTCCTTGAACAAAAGCAGGCTGGATCAGTAAGCGCCAAAAACTTTTACTTGCGCCGTTTCTTCCGCCTGTATCCTGTCCTACTTTTCTATCTCATCGTTATTTCCACAGTAAACGCTCTGCACGGCGATAAAAACCAGCCGCAGGAAATTTTCGCAGTTTTGCTTTATTACATCAACTATCTGACCGGCTATCGGATTATGCACAACGAGCCCCTGCTCATGCAGGTCGGCGTTCTTTGGTCGCTCTCAATCGAAGAGCATTTTTATCTGATCGTTCCCCTGTTCTTCATCGCGGTTAAAGGACGACTGAGACCGCTTTTCTGGTTTGCGTCGGCAGCCTGCATCGTTCCGCTTTTTTTACGATGCCTTTACGTTCAGGTATGGCCGGAGATCGTCGGGCAGCTCATCACATACAGAAACTCCGAAACGCGCTTCGACAGCATCGCTGTGGGCGTCATGCTCGCGATCCTCTGCGAAAGCCGCTATCGCGAAAAAATCGTTAGCATCCTTTCGTCGCGCACGGCATTCGCGCTGGCGGGGCTAACCGTTCTTTTAAGCGTTCTCGTCAAAAACGACCTGTTCAAAGAAACAGTCCGTTTCACTCTTATCAGCGCAAGTTGCGTGCCTCTGATCTGCGGCATCGTGTTTGGGAAAAAGCTTTGGTTTTTTCAACGCATCGCGAACGTTCCATTTGTCGTATGGATAGGGAAACTTAGCTACTCGCTGTATGTCTGGCATGGATTTTCTGTATATTTGCTGGTCACGTTCGGATATCAACGCCATTTTCCAGGATTTGGTGTCGCAGGAATCATTTTGACCTTCGCTCTGGCGAGCGTTTCGTATTATCTCGTTGAAACGCCTTTCTTCCGCCTTCGAGCGCAGTTTGCGCACGCGTCGAAGATAGACCCGGCTCTTCCCGCAATACCTTGATTTTTCTATCGGCTTAAGATCCGCTCGAAAAGTGCAGTATAGCCGCGCACAGCCCTTTCGACAGTGAATTCACGGCCTCGTATTTTGAGAGCTTCGGTGTCCCGAGGAGCGTCAATTGTCGCCAAAAGAGCCTTGGCCATAGCGTCGCTGTCGCCAACAGGGACGAGTTTTCCATACCGGCCCTTATCGAGAATTTCCCGAGGGCCGTAAGGGCAGTCCGTGCTGACGACAGGCGTTCCGCACGCCATCGCCTCAACAAGCACATTGCCGAAGCCTTCATGTGTTGAGGATAAAGCCAAAGCGACCGCACGCGTTATGAAAGGCAGCGGATTGGGGACGAAGCCTATCAGACCAACTTTATTTTTGATTCCGAGAATTTGCGCTTGCGCTTCAAGCGTTTCGCGCAGAGGGCCTTCACCCAAAAGGATCAGGCGCGCATCCTTCTTTTTGACGAGCTTTGCGAAAGCCGCGAGCAACGTCGAGAAGTCCTTGACTTCGACTAACCGTCCAACGCCAACGATAACAGGGGGTGCGCCCGCTTCAAACCACGGGTGGCCGCAGGGCGCTTGGATGTCAGCGTCAAATGTCGCAGGAATGACCGGGTTGAAGATAACCGAGATTCTGTTTCTGCGGACCTTGGCAAGCGTCGCCATTTCATCCGCGACTCCGCTTGATACCGCAACGATTCCATCGGCAAAGCGAAGGAAAAGCTTATAGAGAAAAGGAAGCGCTTTTGAGAACTCGGCCCCCCCGCTATTGACCGTTTCGGCGGAAAGAGCGTTGTGCTGGGTAACGACGACAGGTGTCCCGGCAAATGCCAGAAGCTTCGCCAGAAGCGCGACGACGTTGTTGTGCCCATAGCTTGTGACGAAAATATCGGGCTTTTCTCTTCGCAAAAAGCGAACCAATGGAAAAAGCGCCCGAAGAGTCCTTGAAACTTCGAGAGAAATAAACCTGACGCCTAACGGAACATTTTCGATAAGGTCGCCATCCGCCGTCTGGACAAGGAACGTTACGCGATACCCCTGTTCTAAAAAGTACGGAGCCATAAGCAACGTGACGCGCTCGATTCCGCCGCCAGCGAGGTTCGGCATGTAAAAAACGATGGATCTCGTTTTGATCATGGCTAACCTTCTATCTGCAAAAGGCTTTATTCTTTCTTAAGCGCAATTCCTTATCCTGCCATGGTACAGGAATGTCCCTCCAATAAAAAGAGCCCGCTTTGAAAACCTCCCCAAAAATCTGTTACATCGTGACGCCGATGGGACATGTTGGCGGAGGCATGGGACGCGTTAAAGACTATATGATGCAATCCGGCGGCGACCGTTTGGGGCGGCTTTGCTTCAAAGCGCTCGATAGCCGCGGCCAAGGGCATCCTGTTTGGTCGGCGGCCTATGTTTTGGCAGCCATCGCGCGCATTTGGGCCTCGGCTGCCCTTGGACAAGCCGCGCTTGTTCATGTGAACGTCGCCGAGCGCCTGAGCCTCGTTCGAAAAACATTGGTCATTCTGTGCGCACGCATGGCGGGGCTTCCCGTCGTTCTGCACCTTCATGCGGCGGAGATCGTCCGCCTTTATCGGACAGCATCTCCTTTGATGCGTTGGTTCATGCGGATACCGTTCAGATATGCGACTTGTTGCGTAGTTCTTGGAAAGCTTTGGCGCGACTGGCTGGTCCATGAAGTCGGCATCGACGCGGATAAAGTCGCCATCGTTTACAATGGCGTTCCGGCAGACCGGCTGCCGAAGGCTGACACGCCATTCACGTTCCTTTTTTTGGGCAACCTGACAGAACGCAAAGGCCTGACGGATTTTCTTCACGCGCTGTCCTTGCTGCCGAGAAGCGGCGACTGGCAAGCCGTTGTCGCGGGCGGGGGCGATATCGAGCGCTATAGGAAGATTGCGGACGGGCTTGGAATTTCCTCACACGTGCGCTTTACGGGGTGGGTAGCGATAGCAGACGCTTCCGCACTTCTATGCGAGGCCTCCGCGCTTGTCCTTCCCTCTTTCGAGGAAGGGTTGCCGCTGGTTATCCTGGAGGCTCTGGGACGCGGCACGCCAGTCATCGCGACTCCGGTGGGCGCGATTCCGGAAGTTTTGGAAGACAGGCGCACTGTTCTCTTTGTCGCGCCAGGTAATCGAAGCGAAATAGCCGAGCGCATGCAGGAGTTGATGAGTGATTCTGAACTGCGTCGAACGCTCGCGGAAAACGGGCGCGCGCTGTACGATGAACGCTTCACGGTGAAGTGTTTCCTCGATAACCTGTTTTTAGTTTATCGTCGGTATTGTGGGCTGGAGATAGAGCGGGCATCCGGAAAGACTTCTCTTTTCGAAGGCTTAGCGAAGAGGAAAATATGATAGGCGCTTCCGTTCCACGGCTTTCGTTCGCGGCTTCGGATCCTCTTGGTCCCATGGAAAAGGGCATCTGCGTCAACACCCATTCCGAACAGGCCGCACTCTCTTTCATTAGGGAAAGGCTTTCGAAGCGCGAAGGTTTTGCCCTTGCCACCATCAACCTGTACCACGTTGTCAAGCTGTCGCACGACGAAGCTTACTACAAGGCCTACCGCCAACATGACGCTGTAGTTGCGGACGGTTTTCCTATCGTGTGGCTTGGACGAATGTTGGGACAGGACATTTGTAGAACGACTGGATCGGACCTGGTGCTCCCCATCGTCAGCCTTGTGCATGAAATGGGCGGAACTCTGGCCATGGTCGGAACGACTAAAAGTGCCTTGGAAACCGCTTCCGGGAAATTCCGGCAACGGTTCCCCGGACTGAAAATCGTATTTACCCGCGCCCCTCCATTCGGCTTTGATCCAAAAAGTCACGACGCCGAAGCCTTAATGGACGATATTAGGAAATCCGATGCTTGGATTTGCCTTCTCGCTTTCGGCGCTCCGAAACAAGAGATCCTCGCCGCGCTTGGAAAAACAAAGGCCCCCAAGACAGGCTTTATTTCTATAGGCGCAGGCGTCGACTTTATTGCTGGATCGCAGATTCGTGCCCCAATCTGGGTTCGCAGAATCAATATGGAATGGTTCTGGCGCATGGCGCTTAGCCCGAAGCGCCTTTTTATTCGTTATCTACTATGCGCGCTGGTTTTTCCGGCTCTGTTGTGCCGAAGCGCGATGAAGCGGAAAGCCGCGCCTCCTTCAGCCGCAAATCCGGGCTATTCTTCGGGAAAGCTTCCTTAATACTTCCATCGGCGAAAACACGTGCCTCTTGCCGTCAACAAGGCACCTATCGCCCCATGCTGAGAGCGTGTGAAGGCCATCAGGGTTTTGGAAATCGGTCGGAGAAAGGAAAGAGGCTTCCTCTTCGCGATAGGACTCAGGTGAACATTCGAGGACGCGCATGAGGCGAAGGGCTCCGCCGTAGCAGCGCGAACAATCCTGAGCGGGCCTGTATAGAACGCCGTCAATGTAGAAAGGCGTCCCTCCACACCGCGAACAAGAACTGCCTCTGATTACAGGATTGGCTTTATGGGGCTGCCATGGCCCTTCGAAGGTTGTGGAGTAAAGAAGATTCAGGTTGTCGTGCGCTGGATGGACATCGGATACCTCCGTATATGCGATCCAGAATAACCCTCCATGCTCAAACAGGATGCTGTCGGCCGTCGCAGCACCTTCAAGCGGAGAAGCGATTTTGACCCACTCGTTTGATATAGGCTCCCACTTGAAAAGAGCTAGCTCCCGCGCTGCGGAAGACTCTGGAAGCGCATAGACCGTCCCTTCGCGCTCAAAAAGAAACGGAAAGGATAAATGACCTTTCAGCGGAAACGTCTCGGCGTTTTCGAAAATAATGCGATCGTTTTTGATCTTGAGCCTTTTGATGGACCCTATCTTCGTTTTATAGTCATATTCTTCACAAAATACTGTATCGCAGGACCCTGGCCATGCAAACGGATCCGCCAGATACCTTTTGGACGACCTGCCGGAAAGCCATCGGACCGGCGGGCACTTTTTCCAATTAATGGCGTTGGTAATCGGCTCGTCAATGACGCCTATCATCCAGCTTTCCCGGCAGGCAATTTCCGCAAGCCTGTCGTAAAGCCGGTTAAGCACTTTCCTCACTTATGGTCCCCATGCTCTGACAAGACAGCGAGCACCGGCAATCCGAGCGTACGTTCGACTTCCTCAGGAGTAATGAAGCCGCTTCTTCCAAATTCTGAAAACGCAGCGACAAGAAAAGCGATCACAACTGAAATAAAAGTCCCCGCAAGAATGATAAGCGGCTGAATATGCAAGGGATAAGGAGACACCGTCGCGTTCTGTATTATGCGGACGCTGCCTATGCGTTCGCGCGATAGGTCATCGTAGGCTTTCGCCTCGCTGACTCCGTGAACCGCCATGGCGTACTCATCGTTCGCGATTTGGATTTCATGCGAGAGCGTCGTAAAGCGATGCTCCTGTTTGTCAAGGTCGTCGAGCTGCTGGTTATAGTATGCCAGCTTCTTGTCCAGCGCCGGATTGTCGAGAGATATCCTCTGCTTTTCGACTTCCGCCTTTGCGGCCAAAAGGCTGGCGCGCTGAGTATCGAGCGAATGAAGCTGATGAGACCTTTTGAAATCATCCAGAGCCTTCGCAGCCGAAAGCGCCTTTTTTTGCGCGGAGTCTGCCTGATCCTGAGCGAACTTAAAGCGCGGTTCGAGATAAAGCTGCTTGCGCTTTTCCAAATACATTTTCAAAAGCCTATCGAGCGCCTGCGCCGCCATTTCGGGCGTCTCTTGCTTGAAGCTGACCTTGATGACCGCCGACTCCTTTTCCAGAACGATATCAAGATTCTTCTCGAATCTGGCGATGGCTGACACAAGCCTTTGCTTGTCAAGCGCATCGCCTTCAAGGGGTTGCCAGAGCCCCATGGAGATCAAAAAGCTTTTAAGCGGAGCGGTCAGTGCCGAAAGCCGACCTTTCGGAAAAAGCACGTCAATGCCGATGGTTTCGATGACTTGTTGATGCAAATCCTTGCTGGCAAGAATGGCGGCCTCTGACTTGAAAATCTGGTCCTGCTGAAACGGTATCGGCATTTCGGAGGAAGTCTTCGAACTGCCGACTTCAGGCTGGTAAACGTACTCGGACCCGAGGCGCACGATAAGGACGCTGCTAGCGACATACTGCGCCGACGGCACAAATGAAATCGCGACGGCGATCACAAACGGCACAATAAAGGAGAGGATGAGCCTCCGCCTGTATTTATAGAAAAAGGCTAGAATTTCCCGCAAGGAAGGGCTGTCGATATTCTTGTCCTGCATGGTTGTCCCCTTGGGCCGCAAAAAAGCGTCCGACGCTAAGCGTTCGGTCAGAATAATATTAAACCGCGTTCTTTAAGGACTTACTAACTCCATCTGGTCATCCATTTTAGAAGAGACGCAGTAAATTGCCAAGGATTTAATCATTTGCGCAAGCCATATGAACAAAGTCATCCAACACATTGGAAGAAAACGACTTTGTTCAAGACTGTGCTCACCTTATAACAGCATAAACAGATTCTGGCTTTCACGAAAATATTACTTACTTTTACAAGTTCCGCTAGCTTAGCTTCTTTAATCCGACTGCGGCTTGTTCACGGAGCGTAGAATTGACGGCGTCAGTCAGACCATCGCCGGTCATCTCTAATTGGGCCAGAATTTGACGCAGTGAACTCATCAGCTCGTCGCCCTGATCCTTAAGCGCCGTGCGCATACGGTCCGTGCGTTGCTGCATCTCGTCGATGCTCTTGTTCATGCTTACCACCTGATTGTGCGCTTCGCCGACGCCTTTATTCAGGTTCGCGGTCTGGTCGTTGTAGATTTGGTTGATGCCGCGCATGACACCTGCCGCTGTTTGAGCTCCGGAGGTCAGCTTATTCATTTGCGCTTGAACCGCCGTCACGACCTCATCCAGAATTTCTATTGTGTTCTGGCTGAGGGCACCTGACATTGTCCGCGCGGTCTCTAGCTTCTCGGATATCGCGGCCAAGTGCCCAACCATACGTTGCAAGCGCTCAATCGAGTCGCCCTCCTGTGATTTGATCTCAACTCCGGCCTTCGCCATGTGCTCAATCATCCGGTCGAATCTTTCTCCAAAATTTGCAAGCATATCAGCAACTTCGTCAGTCGCTTTTTGCATCCTGTCGGTTTCCTCCTTGACTTGAGCTGCCGCAGCAGAACCCGTTTGCTCAAAACGCTGACCGACGCGTTCAACGTCCGCCACCGCGCCGACCGCTGTCGAGCGCAGGTTGACGCCTGTACGCTCAAGCTGCGCCATAATTTGCAGCAACCCATGATTGATCTCATCGATCTGACCCTGCATCCCGCCTTGAATGCGGTCGAGTTGGTCGCGTAGGGTCTCTCCAGCGCCAGAAAGACGATCTTCGGCATCTTTTGTGGCCGACGCGATGGCCTCAATCTGCTTGGCAACACCTTCGCCCGTCTGCGTGAGTTTAGCGCCCATTGACGCTGCGCGCTGGTCAAGGTTGCCAAACTCGCGGACCAACTTTTCCGCCGTCTGTGAGGCTTCGTTTCGGACACTGAGCAGGCGCTTGCTGGCTTCCTCAAGCGCCTGCACGCCCAAACCGGCCCGTTCAACTATCTCGCGCTGTTCGCTGGAAAGCATTGAGGCACCTTTTTGGATCGCGGCAACCTGCTCGGCAAGCAACTGATTGAAGCCCTTGAGAACGTTGGAGGCTTCTTCGGCGGTCGTGCCGACGCGCTTCATTTCCTCGGCCATGTTGGTGCGCGCGCCCGCCGTGGCAGTGATAAAGCGGTCCGCCGTGCCGATAAGGGATTGATCTGCCTCGGCGGCCTTTTCCTTGAGGACCTTGGCAGCGGCTTCGACCGTTTTGGTTCCGCGCGCAAGAACTGTCGGAAGTTGTTTGCCCTCCTCGCGTAGCATACTGGCCGTTTCGGACATTGCCGATTCTGACGACGCAAGGTTCGCGCGGAGGGTTGCGCTTTCCGCTGACAGTTTCTTCGAGGCTTCTGCTACCTGATCAACCGACTTCTTTGAAAGGTCGGCCAGCGCGCCAAGCTGGGCTTCGAGCGCGGATTTGAGCTCGCCGATACGTCCAGAGACCTTCTGGACCGCATCAACGCCGGTTTTGTCCGCCGCCACAAGTGAGTCGCGCAGCGCAACAAGGCGAGTGGTGGCGAACTCGGCGGCATTCGCAAGTTTCTGAGCTTGCGCGTTCGCCTTGTCGCCGAACTCAGATGCCGTCTTGATCTGACCCTTGGCCGTTTCGATCGCCTTCGAGGCGTCACCGCTTTGAGTCTTGAACTGGCTCCCTGCCGTTTCAAGCTGTTCAATGACGCCTGATAGAAGCTTTGCGACTTTTGTGCTCTCGCTTTCGATAACGCTTCGAAGTTGCTCGGCCCGCTCTTGCATGCCAGAGGTCGCGGACATCATTCCCTTGACCTGCTGTTCGGCCTGCTGGCTGTGTAGCT
The DNA here is from genome assembly GCA_028708035.1 of Alphaproteobacteria bacterium. Classification (GTDB taxonomy): domain Bacteria; phylum Pseudomonadota; class Alphaproteobacteria; order UBA9219; family UBA9219; genus CAIXLI01. Next base: position 7,071 of record JAQVZU010000027.1, on the reverse strand, counting down.
TGATGGCAACCGACTGTTCGGCGAAAGCGCTGACCGCTGACTGGACATTACCGAGCGTCGTGCTGGCCTGAGCGCCTATCATATCGATACTGTTGGTGATGCTGTGCGCTTCTTCGTTCAGGCGCGACGCCGTACGCTCGGCAACAACAACTGTTTCTTCTTGCGCTTGAGTGAAGCGTGTCAGAAGGTTACTGATGGTCTCGCGTTGAGCGTCGAGCGCCTTGGCCAGTGTATCTTGACGGTCGCCGATCTGCTTCATTGTCGCATTGAGTTCGCTTGTTTTCTTTTCGAGCGATTGTTGTAACGCGGCTAGCGTTTTTTCGGTCGAGCTTCCGACTTCGCGGAGTTCACTGCCGCCCGCCGTTATGCGGGTCAGCAGGCAATCCAGCGCTTCGGTGGCAAGACCGCCGTCAGTTTCCATCGTCTTGCGCATCGCGCCGATTTGTCCAGACAATGTCGAAGCGGAGGCGAGAATACCATGCGCTTTTTCTTCCGCATCTTTGGCTTGCCTGTCGATTTCTTCGGCTTCCTTCGCAAAAGCTTCGGTCGCGGCTTTGACGCTAATAATTGCTTTTTGTGAGCGAGAATCTATGACCTCGATGTGATGCTCAATCCTCCCGGCGCTTTCAACGAGGCGGATTGCGCCGCGCTCCGCCGATGTTGCCGTGTCTTCCTGAGCCTTGACAAGGCGAGATAGCAGGCTGTCCGCCGCTTCCCTCTGGGCCGCAAGAGCAGAAAGCAACGAGGTCTGGCGTTCGGCTATGGAAGTCATCGAAGCCGTCAGGGCTGCAGTCTGTTTTTCGACATTACTATTAAGCGCAATGATCGACTGGCCCGTGGACTCGCTGATTTCGCGAAGGTCGGCAGTGCCAGTTTTGACCTTTTCCAGCAGCGACGTAAGCACTGTGTTCGCAGCGTCGCCTTGCGCGCGCATGGCTTCGCGAACGACATCGACCTGCTCTCGAACTTCGGAAGCAGACGAGAGAATCTGGCGAGCGTCTTGCGTAACCTGTCGCGCCTTTTTTTCAACCGTCTCTGTTTCCTTGTTGAATCCTGTTACGGCGTTTTGAACGCTTCCAATAGCGTTTTTGGCGCAAGCGTCTATAGTTTCGGCGCTCTTGGCGATCTTTTGCGCCCCTTCGCTAAGACGAACGACGGCGTTCTCCGCCGTGGAGGCCGTAAGGTCTTGGGCAACGGTCAGGCGATTGAGAAGAGCGTTCATCGTTTCACGTTGCGCGTCAAGCGCCGTAGTGAGCACGCGTTGACGCTCGGAAATTTGCGCCATTGCGCCATCAAGCTCGGTCGCCTGCGTGGCCATCGAGCGCTGCAATGACGAAAGGGCAGTTTCCGTCCCCGAACCCAAATTCCTTATCTCGTCGCCGCCCGCAGACAGGCGGTTTAGCAAGGCGCTAAAGGACTCGGTTACCTGGCCGCTTTCGGAGCGGATGCGCTCGCTTAGGCTCGAAGCCTCCTCTTGCAGCGATGAAGATACCTTAAGAACGTTGCGGGCTTGCTGTTCCGCTGCCTGAGCGTTCTGAACGAGAAGCACGCACTGGTCGGAGAATGTGGCGCTTGCGGCCTTGACGTTGCCCGCAGCCGTGACGGAACGCGTATCGACCTCGTTCATCTGGCGGTCGATTTCCTTTAACGAAGACGCCAGCGATGTGATCGAACGCACCGCAATCTCGGAGGTGTGCGTGTGCGCGACATTCAACTTCTCGAATAAATCGAGCATCTGGGCGCGCTGCTTCTCGTTCGCTTCGTACTGGAGCTTCTGCTGTTCGGTAATCTGTTCGCCAATGACCGCGAGTGTCGAGGACTGCTGGGTAACGTCCGCGCCCAGTTTCGAAAGAGATGCTTGCGCGCCCGTTGCTGCTTCGTTCATGTCGACAAAGCGAGCTTTGACCTGATCCGCACCTTGAGATGCGGCAACGACCATCTGGCGCAAGCCTTCGCCCATGGAGTCGAGCTGTGTCAACGAATCCGTCAACTGCATCAGCAGTCGGCCATTTTCCTGTTCCATACTCAGGCGGATGCCTGTCGCTTTCTCAGATAGAGAGTCGGCGTTTCCAGTCATCAGATCCAAAATGGAGGCAATCTGTCGGCCCCCTTCTACGAGGCGCGTGGCCTGCGCGTCGAATGCCTCGCTCGACTTCGTAACCGCTACGGAGGCGGTGTTGGCAGCTTCTGTCAGGGAAGCTGCCCGTTTTTCGAACGTCGCAGTAGTCTCGAGAACGCGTTCGTTGGCTTCGGACATTCTCGCGCGGAGCGTTGCGAGGTTTTCGATGGTTTTTTCGCTTCCCGACGCGATGCCCGTGGCGTGCCTTTCGATGACCGCCGCATCTGCGCCAAGTTGTTCCACCTGCCGAGAAAGAGCGGCATGCAACGTTTCAACCTTGCCCTGTGCGCTCCCCACCGTCTCGTCGAGCTTTTGGGCAATGTCGGTGTAGTGTGCAGCGGTCGTATCGAGCGCCTCGTTGGTAGCGGCAGCTTTTTCGCGGAGCAGCTCGCCAAGCGCGCCGAAACGGCGCTCGGCAAGAGCCAGGTCGTCGCCGATTTCGTCGGCTTGCTGCTTAAGAAGCGTCTGAATTTGGGTCGCCTCGTTTTGCAGATGCGATGTGACGTCCTTAATCTGCGCTTCGGACGTCTTGGCCTTCTCCATCATCTGGCAGGATTGCTCGCCAACCATCATCGCAGCTTGTTGCAACAATTCGAGCGCAGTTGCCGCCTGCTTGTCGAGGCCCGTGACTTCGCCCTGCATGCGATCCGCCATTCCTGTGAACTGAGACAGGATGCGACGCGCAGATTCTTCCTGCGCGACGCTGGAGGCCGAGAATTTCGTTGTGAGCGTCTCGAACACGGCGGCAGAATCTGCCGTCGTCTTGCCGACCTGCTCGGACATGTCGGAAATACGCGAATGAAAGTCGCGCAGACGTTCAACCTGAAGCGAAAGGCCTTCGTTGAAAGAGCCGAGCGCTTGAAGGCTGTGGTCGGCGCTGGAGTCGATCTGCTCCATGGCCGTCTGGACCGGGACAACGGCTTGCAAAGCGAAGCTTTGGAGCTTTTGGTCGGTCGCGATAAGCTGGCCTTGCGCTTCGGCCAAAAGGTTCATCAAATTCGCGGTCTGCTCGCGCAGGACCTTGCTGGCCGTTTCAGCTTCGGACTGCAAACGTTGAACCGATTCCTTGAACACCGCCTCGCTCGCTTTGGCCTTGCCCATAAGATCGGATTCCTGCGTGCCCAAGCCATCGCTCGCCATGCCAACCGCGCGGGCTCCCGCTTGCGCCGCCTCGGTAAGACGCTGAATCATCTTCTCGTTTTGCGCAACAGCGTCGCCTATATCCTTGACGAGCGTCTGGCCGATGGTCGAGGTTGCGTCGCGCGCCGTAAGAACGCGCTCCAAAACTGATTGCAGGTTTGACAACGCGGTTGCCGCGCGATCTTGAACCTCCTGCCCCGCTTTGTTCGAGGCTGCGCTGAGCTTGTCAAATTGGGCCAGTTGCTTCGTAAGTTCTTCCGACATCCCTTTGAGCTTTTCGGATGTGTCGTCCGAAACCGTGCGGATGCGGGTCGCGGCTTCCTCGTACTTGCCCGTGGTCTCATCAAGGCGCGTCATCACGCCATCGGCGTTGCGGCGAGTCTCATCGTTGACCACGGTGAAGCGCAGCAGCGAGTTGCCCATCTTGTCGTTGAGATCCTCCACGCTCTTTTCCCACGAGGAGAAGAAGCCGGAGGTTGTACCGCCAATACGTTCGACAAGCTTGTCGAGGTCCTCGCGGCGGCCATTGAATTTCGTATCGACCTCGCTGAGGCGTGAGACGAAGCTGTCAAGGCACTGTTGGAGACCATCGACTTGTTCGTGGAGTTTGTCGCTGAGATTGACGGCCTGTTCGCGCGCCATTTGCTCGCTGGCGTACAGGCGGTCGGCGACGCCGCGAAGAATCGATTCGGCGTCACTGACACGGACCGGAAGCGTCGCGGTGAAATCGTCGAGTGCGCGGGTTTGCGCATCAAGAGCATGAGCCAGACGCTCGGCTTCTTCACGGGCAACGGCGGCACGTTCAAGAAACTTGGCGACGCTGAGGTCGATTTTGCTTGAAAGTCCTCCGAGCATTTCCGACGCGGCTTTTGCGGCATTGGTCAGGCTCGACTCTTGCAAGTGCGATGTCTCGGAGAGTTTCTGGCTATCCCGCAGGGATTGATCCAACGCAGTTGAGATCTGGGAAGAGGAATCTTCGACGCTTTGCAGCACACGCGCGACCGTATCGCCGATATTCTCAATTTTGCCAAGCAGCCCTTCGCCATTTTGCTGCAATTTACCGTCAAGAACGCGCAGCATCGTGAACTTGTCGTCCATCATCTGCTCAACCTGGAACATGCTGCGACGAACGACATCCTGAATATCCTTGACCTGCTGGCCGCTAATGCTCTCCAGATGCTCAAGATCGGCACGGTGCTGCGCCACGCGATCGAGCGTCGATTCCATATCTTCCTGGCTAAGCGACTGCGCATTGCGAAGAAGATCGATCTGTTCGCGAATTGCCTGATTGAAGCGGCGAATGCGCGCATCGGCCGCGCCGGACTCGCCCGTGATCAAAGTCAACTGGCGGCGCAGGGGATCGGTGATAGATTGAATGTCGCTGGCGCGCTGCATGTAAGCGGCTATCATCCACACCATCGCAATCGGAGACACCACCGCCGAAATGCCCATGGCCCAATCAACAAGAGGCACACCTGCAAGCATTGACGTCGAACCGGAGCGTGAGATCACCGCGAAAACGATTGCCGTCCATGTTACCGAAACGCCCAAGCCAATCCAGAATGGCGCAGAAGCGAAGCCGAATGCGCTTGCGGATTTTTTTGAAGGAGCGGCGGTTTTGGCTGCGACAGGGACAGGGACAGGGACTTGGGCGTGAGCCGGGGAAGAAGTGAGCGGTGTCTTTTGCAGAACCATAGGTGCCTCTGTTATCCGTAAATAACGCGAAAGAGCAAAACCCTGTTCCATCATTTCGAGAATGGAACAAAACAAGACTCATTCGCGTCAAACCTGAGGCGGAACCATAGCAGTTTTCGGGATCAAATTGGAAGCGTTAACAAGAAATTTATTTCGAAATTTGTCCGCGACTTCCGCAAGGTAGGGGATTAGGAAACGATACGATGACGAAACAATTTGACGAGTTCAAATGCCCTGGTTTTTCAGGGATTGGGCACGCGCCTGATTTTTGAGTTTCTTTTTCGCAGGATGGGGGGACTCTAATTTAGGTAAGTTGTTACCTTAAGGTTGTGGGGTGTGTTCGAAATATTGGGGTTGACAGAGAGATTGGGATTCAGGTTGGTACGAGAGGCGAATCAGAACGGCGAGGCGCCCTTGAGCTTGGGGGCTTGAGGTTACGGGAGGATGGGGCGCAAATGGTTTCGCAAGCTTTCCAATCGGCTTTTTTAAGATCGCCGTATGTTGCGAGATGACTTTTCAAGGCGTCCGGATTGGGATGGCTGAGGGCGATTTTGCGATCGGTTTCGGCGGTCATAAGTCGGAGCAGGCTCGGATCGGAAATCTTCCCGTAAAGATTTCCTGCACTAAGGTACTTGTTCAGGCCGTAGATCGATTTTTCGGCATTTACGGGATTAGGGTATTCTGGAAGAGGCGGCATTTGTTCGTAATCCTCTCCTCCTATCCTGAAGGCTACGCTTAAATCGGGATCGAGGACGAAACCGAAACCAACCGGATTTAAAATACTCATCGGATTTATGATTTCATCCATAACCACTGTTTTTCCATCGCTTTGAAACGATACTTCCCGAAGGATGGCGTTTGAAAAACACCTCGGCGCGACATCTACAGGGGCCAAAAAGTAACCGGCGAAAGCGTAACCGGTTGCGGCTTTTATTTCGGAAACATCCGTATAGAATTCGTACGGTTTAAAAGGCACTTTCGAGAGCCATTGAAGGTCTTTTGGCGGCGCGAAGGCGGCGCTGTTTTCGAAGTTCCATTCCCGCAAGAGTTTATGGTTTCCTCCAACATAGGTAGCAAAATGGTAGTCCGGTTTTTTCTTGGACCTGCCGCTTGTGGCCTTTTTGAGAAACATTGCGATTGTGTCAAAGCCCCGCTCCTCGGTAAAATCGTCGTCTAATGCCTTCAACCCATCTTCGGCGCAGCCAACATAGACCGCTTCTTCAAACGCTTCCGAATCAAAATCATTTTTGGCTTGGTTTTGGTTGAGAAGTGTCTTGGGTTCGCCGGGGGAATACAGGCGATAGTGAACGCTGGGGTGGCCCATCGTCTCTCCCATAAAATGGACTGCTTTGCGACGCCCTCTCGCACTGGCGTAACAGTTGACGCCATAGATGCTGTTTAGATCCGAAAGTGAATATGGAACTGAGTACATGTTACCAAAACGTCTGATGAAAGATACGTTATGATACCATTTTAAGGCGAAATTAATTCAGAGATTTCAGAGGAAGAGGCAGGGCTCTGTTACGCTACCCTTTCAAAGGCAATGCAACAGGCATGGGTTAAGATGGGGTGGAACATCACTCGATTGGACACGAAAAATTCGACTTTTAAAAGCCCAAAGACAAGCTTTTTTTGCGGGCCGTAGCCTGAGATCTTTGTTTTGTCGCGGCTTGCTTGCTTTGCTTCTTCTGGCGCTTTTCGTAAGCCTTTGCCAATAACACAAAACCGGAACAGTGCCTTGCAACTGAAGGTGCAATTTTCGCAAAGATTTTGGGGAGCCCTGTAGTTTCGCAAATCACCGGCATAATGGCTTTCGTAACGGCAGCAGAAATGTCGCCTGCCTTTTCCGAGGGCGTCGCACCTTCTTTGTGCTCTACGTTTTTCGCGGCATGGTATGCATCTTGAGCCGCTCGAACCATGTTGGGATCGAAATCTGCCATAGCCTTCTCCCGTACTCTGTCTTCATTTTATAGCAAAATAGTGAAAACAAAAAGGCTCATCTGCACGTTTAGTGGGTAAAAGTGGGGTGTAGGCGTGCGAAAAAGCCATTATGGACGGGCATTATTTGAGTTTTCAAGGGGCCGAAAACGTGGCACGTATTCCGGCATGAAAAAACC
>JAQVZU010000026.1 GCA_028708035.1 Alphaproteobacteria bacterium | reverse complement strand
AGAGGAGTTGCCGCCGATCACCACGTTTCTCAATCGATTGCTGGCGTTGCCTATTGGGTTGCAAAACACGCTGTTCGCGGCCTTCGAAGAACTGATGAACGCACGCATCGAGGCCGCTATAGCCGCAGGCACACACGATGCGGGGCTGGAGACGATCCGGGCCGAAAGCCTTGTCGTTACCGACCGCCGCACGGTTTGGAAGCACGACAGCGGCGCGGAGACTCAGTTGTTCACGATCCGGCGGAAGGACCGGAACAAGCCCATGCCCGCGGACGAAGCCATGGGACATATGGGCGGCAAATTACTCGTAAACAGCCGGTCTCATCGCTCCACCGTGCAAGTCGCCGCACCTAGTCTGATGCTTGACGACGGAAGCATCGAAAGGCGCGCGTATCTGATCCGCCCCTTGCAACGCGACACGCTCTCGCTTGCCGAGTTGGACGACAGCCATTGGGAAAAAGCGGACGAAGCCCGTTTTCTGGAAGCTTGGAACGCTGAGGTTGCGGCCATACCGGAATATTCGACAAGCGCCTTTCACCTTGTGACGGGCCTGTTGCTGCCGATCTGGCGACGCTTGCCGGAAAAGAACGCGCGTGTGTATCGGCTGCAAACGGATGACGGCGAACGCATCATCGGTCGCATGCTGACCACTATCGAGGTCGAAGGTTTTTGTGAAAACCTCGGCCTCGATGCGCCGAAGCTTTCAACGGAAGACGCGTGGGCGCTTGTTGCTGAAGGCAAAGCGGTTGTGCATTTGGCCGACGGGTTATCACTGCGCCGCGTTCTCGTCATGAACGAACGCCGAATTGAGCTGACCGGCTTCACCTCCGGGATGGTTGAGAGCCTCAAGGCGCGCGGATTGTTTGGCGAAATCATCTCATGGAAGCTGCGCCTGTTTGTGCCCATGGGCGACGCGGGAAAGGCTGTTTTCGAGGGATTGCTCGACCGCTGGCCTCTTACCAGCATCGCGGAGAGAGGATGATCCATGTCCTGCGCATCCGAACTTGCACATCGCCTCGGCCAGGAGGCCGAAACGGTGTGCCACGCTTATCTCCCGGCAGGCAAGCGTCATGGACATTACTGGCATTGCGGCAACGTTCGTGGTGATCCCGGCCAAAGCCTCTACGTTCATCTTTCCGGCCCGCGAAGCGGCCATTGGACCGATGGAGCGACGTCCGAACATGGAGACATGCTCGACCTTATCGCGCTGAACCAAGGTATCGATCTTCGAGGGGCAATCCATGAAGCGCGTCGGTTCTTGAACGTACCGGGCGCAATTAGAACGACACGGCGGCCCGCTGTGCCTTGCGGTTCGCTCGATGCCGCGCGACGCCTCTTTGCGGCATCGAAGCCAATTCGGGGTACACTGGCGGAAACCTATCTACGCAACCGCGGCATCGTTCTACCGTCCGATCTGTCGGCGTTACGGTTTCATCCGCACTGCTATTATCGTGGCAGCACGGGCCGCGAAGTGTGGCCCGCGCTCATCGGGGCCGTCACAGACAATGCCGGAACGATCACGGGCGTGCATCGCACATGGCTTGATACGGCTGGCGGCAAGGCACCCGTTGAAAACCCACGCCGCGCCCTTGGCGAACTGCTTGGCAACGGCGTGCGGTTTGGCAACATCGACGCTGTTGTCGCCGTCGCCGAAGGCATCGAAACCGCACTTGCGCTCAATACCGTGCTGCCCACCATGCCCGTCATCGCCGCGCTGTCAGCTGCACACCTCGCCGCCTTGATCCTGCCGCCGACAATTCACCGCCTCTATGTCGCCCGCGACAATGACACGGCCGGTCGCCTTGCGTTGGAACGCTTGCGCGAACGATTTTGGTCATCCGATCTCGATCTCCGCGCCCTCGTGCCGCAGGCCGATGACTTCAACACAGACCTTCTTGTCCTCGGCAAAGACAGGCTCGGGGCGTGGATCAAAGAATATATCGTCCCAGACGACTGCCATTTTCTTTCTTCGTCAGGGCTTCCGGCAAAACGGCATGGCGGGTTCGGCGAAAACACGGCCGGAAGGAAGGGCGGCATCATGGCGGGTCCTTCGTTAGTGGGCCGCGCCACGGCCTTTCCTTAGGGGGGATCTGCCAGCTCCCTTCGGCTTTGCAACGGCCTTCGGCCGTCCTCCTCTTCGTTGCGGCCCTGCGGGTGCAAAGCCTCCCGGGTCGCTGGCGAGCGATCCCCGGAAAGGCCGCGGTTGGCGCGGCCTCTTTTAAGAAAGGAACCCCGCCATGACACACGCCCTTCTCCAGTCCGCCGCTTATGCCGAAGAAACGCCCGAACCCGTCCACACCGCCTCGCCGACCGCCCAGCTCCTTGATGAATTGCAGCTGCATGGCTATCGTCCTCACAACGACGAACCCGATCCACGCCCCCTGCCCGATCCTGACCGCGCCGAACAAGAAATCTCGGTCTGCGTCGAAGCCCTTTCGGATATGCTCGCCGATACGGCGCTCGAAGACGACACCGCCGACGTGCTGTGGTCGTTCGCATACATCTTTCACCGCAAGATCGCCGTCCTTGACCACGCGCTTGACGGCAACGAACAGGCTCAACGTCACTCGCAGCAGGAGCAGGACGGCTCCGAAATCAAGTCCGTCGAACTGGAGCGGTTGACGGCGCAGGGCCAGGCCCTTGTCGAACGCCGCAACGCTTTCGAAGCCTTCCGCGACATCGCTGCAGGCCAGTACGAAACGATTACCGGCTCCGCTTGGCGTCCTCGCGCAGGTTCGATGACAAACCGCCGCACGCTGACCGCCTCGATCATCGACAGCCGCGACTTCATCGCCGCAAAGCGGCGCGCCGAGATAGAACCGCTCATGCCCGCGGGCCCGCGGATCGCCTTTACCGGCGGCATCGAGTTCAACAACCACATCCGCATCTGGGCCGCCCTCGACAAGGCCCTCGTCAGTCACCCCGGCATGGTGCTGCTGCATGGCGGATCGCCCAAGGGCGCGGAGCGCATCGCCGCGTGCTGGGCCGATCAGCGCAAGGTGCCGCAGATCGTCTTTAAGCCCGACTGGACTCACCATAAGAACGCCGCGCCATTCAAGCGCAACGATGCACTGCTCGAAGCTCTTCCAATCGGCGTCATCGCTTTCCCAGGCTCCGGCATCTCCCAAAACCTCGCTGACAAAGCCCGCAAGATGGGCATCCCTGTCTGGAAGTTCGACGGCGCATAAGCGCCGTCAGACATTCGAGGGCGGCGCGGCTCTATGCCGCATCTGCTCTAGATATAGAATCTGTAGGACGGTTTCGGTGTCGCATTATCGGACAGTTCGCACATCAATTCGCCGACACGGCGTGCGAAAGTAATTGTGATAGGATGCCGTGAGATCCCATCGCTGGAATTCCAATTCATCTTGGTCAGAGTTAAGATTTCTTTCGACCGTTCTTTCATGTCCGTAGGTAATGCTGCACCGACCTCAATGGGAGCCGGGATGTGCATGCCCGGATATTCGTTCCACCAAGGTATATACCCGCCCGTAAAGAGGAACGACTGGTCTTTTAGCGTACACAACGTCCCGCGCCACGGTTCTTCAAATCCCTTCCTGACCACTCGAAAAGATGTCGGCCTCATCCAGATGTAGTCGATTACAGAAACCTGATCCTTCGCCGCAGCTTTGAAACCGGCGATTTCCTCTGGCTGATAGGTGGTGGTCTTATGGATGACCACGCGATCAGGCATTACTCCGGCACGCTCCTGATATTGGAAAAGGACATCATCAAGAAGGCTCTTCGCCTGCGCAGCGTTAAGATATGGTTGCCGATCTCGGCGTTGCTCGTGGTCGATATTTGCTCCCTTGAGTGCGAAAGGCTGAACATCGGTCGAGTAGGCTTGCGCTACGCTAGCATAGACAAGGTGTCCACTTCTTTTCTTCATGTGATGAAACGACACGCCCACAAAACACACATTTTTTGGGAGATCAACCGGTCGCCACGGAATTCCGCGTGCTTTATAATAGAGCGACGTAGCAATATTCCAAGCGCGCGTAGCGCAGCTCTGCCCTCTATCATCCGGTCGATCAATTGTGTCGCGACGCAAAAATTGTATGGGGACAGCTTCGTCGTGAAGCATCGTGCGAGCCTTGACTGCGCGATAAAAAGTTCGGAAAAGCAAGTCATCAGCCATAGTGTAAAGAGCTTCTGCAGCTTGCAGCTCTTCCGGCGAAGGTTGAAACAATGCAAGCTGATCGCTTTCCTCCTCGGCTCGAAGGACTTCGAGTGCCCTTCTTTCCTCTGGGGTCAGCCCCGGGTTAGCTACCCGTAGGTCGCCGAGTTCGGGTTTGATACAAACCACGATACAGTCTGGACTGTCATCGCCGAAAAGGCTGCTTATCCGCCCATCAAACAGCTCAACTAATTCATTGAAAGACTTTCCTATCAGCGAATCTTTGAAAAGCGTGTTGTATATGTTAGACTCAATTACACGCACGAAATTATCTTCAATCTCAAATTTGCAATTGAGCGCCTTTTCGAGACCCGGCCAGTGACGAAACCTGTTCGAGTTGCTCTCGAAAGCTGGAATGAACTGCTGGAGACGGCTCAACCAAGCTTTTGCTGCGTCAACATCCTCTTGAAGACCTACGAGACCAACTCGAATATTGCGCAGACCACGATTATCGACTGGGCCATGCTTAGCAAGGCCTCGGCGTGGATCGACATCCTGTGCGGCGTTAGCAAATTCAAGTTCAGGTTCAGGCAAGACGTCGATTTTCAGCAAAGCCATTGATCAGTCCTCCTTCCTGAATATCCACAGTAACGAACCCACCCTCAAGGATAAGATCGTTTACATCTCCGTTTCCAATATTAATTGTCTGTGCCCCCTTCGAAAGAAAGCGCGCCCAGAACGTGAGATCGCTTTCAACATTTGCATTACGATCAAACTTAATCCTCCTGGTGGCTTTGCTTGTGCGCAGATATCCCGGCAATGGCTTTATGCCATCATGGCCTACGAACATATAGAATGGCTTGACCCGTATGCCCCACACCCCTGCTTGTTGTACTACTTCATACCCGAACCCTTCACATTCAAACCACGCCTTCCTATCTTCACCACGTCGTTTTACCACATCGCGCCGAACATTTCTTCTCAGGGGCGTATCGTAAATTATTGTGCGGTTGTTGCTTTTGATAGCGGCAAAGTAGGCTCGTTTCGCGGGGTAGCCATGCTTGTTTTTCTCGATAATCAAGCCCTGGCCGACGAAGCCCGCCAAATGTTTTTCGAAGTGTTTGCGAGCTAACCAAGAAAATTTGGTGCGCAACACCGGGTCGTGTTCAACTTCTTCAAGGGGTATCGACCTAGCCGGAACCTTTGTGGCAGTTGCGAAAATCGCGTCGAGCGATCGCGCTGGGAGGAAGCTCCAAAGATCGCCGGTTCTGCTTTCGAATACGAATGTGCCTGCGTCTTCAATCGGCACTTTCTCTTCAAGTTCCTTCCAACCGGAGACATTGAGATGGATGTGCGTGAGAAATTGTGGGATTGATGCAAAAGGCAGATGGTTTAAGACGTATGTCCCAACGGGCCGCATATCACGCGCCACCGTAGTTGATCCCGCCGAAGCCTCTGGTCTAAACACCGCCGCAACAAAAGCATCCTCGCCAGGAGGATAAGCAAAGCTTGCAGTTCCGCCCTGTTGTTCGGCCAGTTCGCGTGCATCCATCAACCCAGTTCCTGCCCGTTCCATCGCGCTTATGCCGAAAAACACGTCGCACAGCGCTCTATTTCTTAAATCGCTAAACTGAGGAACAGGCTGAAAAGTTCCATCCGCTTCAAGCTCCAGTCGTGTTGCAGCAGCTTGCGATTGAGCACCAGGATTCTCGAAACGAACGGAATGGTTTGGTATCGCGTTGATTGCCGCTGGCTTCTCGATGGAATAGTCGCGATGGACAATCATGTTTACGAGCAGTTCGACAAGTGCGCGCTCCGGATAGGCAAAACGGCTCTCGTGCTGCCGTCGACCTTTCACTTTAATCATTGGATTAATTTCTTCTTGACCGAACCACTCAAGCACAGCATTGCGTTGTTCAATCAAATTTCCATTAAAAATGCATCGCTTTTTGTTCGCAACGGTTGTCGTTATAACACTATGAGGAAAGAAGCGTCCTGGCTGCCTACCGAAAAGCAAGACGCAGGCCACGCTTGGTTTTTCCCCCTCAGGGGTCGATACCAGCAATCCAAGCTCCCGCATCAACAGCTTCAATTGCTGGGAATCAATCGCTCCACGTTCCAGCTTCATACAATATTGACGTAGCGTCGTTAGGGCTAAGTCAGCATCAATGTCACCCCAACTCGCTTCCGTCAAAGGCTGGTCATCGAACTGTGTCACATTGACATTGTCTGGTTGTGGAGCAAAACGCTGAATACCTGTCAGTTCACAATTCAAATCACCAAGAAACTCATCGAATCCCTCAATCTCGAGATACTGGAAATTTATGCCGAGGCGCGCAGCAAGTGCTTCAACATGAGGATGAGGCTTTTCACCGGCGCGTATGCACCAGTAAATGCCATGGCGAAATTTCACGCCCGCGTCAGCCCCCAGAAGGGATTCCATAATAGAAGGTTCCGCGCCACGGTAGCCGATCACGATCAGCGGCGTAGACTCAAGTAACGGTGCAAGCGTTCGCACAAGTGTCGAATCCAGAGTTTGCGTTTCGCTAATCAGGTTGCGATCCGAATACTGTTCCGTTTTTCCATGAAGCCACACGATCTGAGCGCGTGCGAACAAGTTGAATTCGATAAAGTCATTCGGTCCTCGGTTGACCTCTGCTACGTTCCGGATATGGGGATGCTTGTCGTTCAGCGCTTTTGGCAAGCACACATCAAAGTTGGTTGTTAAAACCGTGCCTGCAAGGCCCCGCAAGATGAGTTCAGCCAGCGCGTGATAACCAAGACCGATCTGCTGTCGCAATGCAATTATATCTAGAAGCGTCTTCTTTCTGTAAGCCTCAGGCTTTAGGAGATGCTCAATGACAAGCGGAAAATTCTCCGCGAGATGATCGTCACCATGAATGAACCATTCTTGAGAATGAAGCCATGTTGTCCATTCGGACGTTTTGATCTGCTCGGGAAGTGTTTTGCCGCCAAGCTTGAGGTCTGCGTAGGCCTGTTTTGCAAGCCGCTTAACACTTTCTGCAGCAAGCGGGATTCCTGAGGAAAATGATGCTCCGGCCCCAAGCAGAAATGTGGGGCGCGCATCATTGTCAGGTTTCAATCGCGAGCAGATTAAGGCAACGGAGTCTTTATGTGACATTCCCCAATGCTGGCCGATTCGCGCGAACAAAACAAGTACAGATTGATCTGGTTAATTAATCCCTTTGCTGCCGAATAACAGTTCAATGTCACGCCCCGCTTAAAGGTTCGCGACTTAACAGATATGCGGAGTGCCCCCTCGACTCTGGTGCCCCGCGCGAAGCGCGCGCCAACCCGGGATCTCCGCCGCCGTGGCGGTGATTAATGGGCCTGGAAGAGCCCGGGCACCCATTTCTCAGTCGTATTTCTGCTTTTCTTGTGCCCTGCCCTACTCCGCCGCGTCTCCCCCTACACATGGCGTTATGCAGGCAGAGCGCCTTATCAGAAGGCTCTCGTTCTGTTCGCTCGCAGGGCAATCGAAGATATGCGGTTTTTTCTCTGCTTTTAGCCGCCTTAACCGACCGCCTTTCTGTTTAATGAAAGCACAAAGAGCGAATGCCATTCGTCTCCTTCATTGCCGCCTTTATCGCTGCAAGACCATCCCTGCTTGTCCCCTTGTCGCGTAAAGCCCGCGTCGTTCCGTTCAACCCGCCGGTCAGAAAAATTTCCCCTGCGAGTGAAGAGTGCTCCGCTGCGCTTCGCCCCTTCGGGTGACAGCAAGCTGTCAACCCTTCCTCGCATTCCTCGCGAGACAAATTTTTCCTCCCTTGCGGGCGCTCCTCTTCGTTCCGCCCCTCCGCTGCGCTTCGGGTGAACAGGCCCGCCTGTGCGGGCTTTTCGCTGGGGTACATCGCAGGGATGGTCCCTGGCGACAAACAAACTAAAGGAGACTTATCATGGCTATCACCCTTGGCACCTTCACCAAACAGGACGACGGCAGCTTTGCTGGAGTTATCAGAACCCTCAACGTCACCGCCAACCTCTCGATTGTTCCTGCGGACAAAAAGTCCACGGACGCTCCCGACTTTCGCGTCTTTGCCGGCAACGGTCATCGCTACGAAGTTGGCGCAGGCTGGAGCAGGGTTTCCAAGAAAAGCGGCGAAACCTACCTGAACGTCAAGCTTGGCGCACCCGAGTTTGGACCGGACTGGTTCATCTCCCGCCTCGTCAAGCTGGAGACCCCTCAGGAAGACGGCACAACGCATCTTCTTCTCTGGGACCCTCGCGGCAGTCGTTGATCCCTCGCAAAACCCCTCGTCGGTACACCATCCGGCGAGGGGTTTTTTCTGTCAGCGCAGCTAATCTATGTGGAGTCGTCGCGAAGCGACGACGGGCTTTCCGTCTCGACGGGCCCATTGTGCCATCCGAAAAATACGAGCTTCAAGGCTCCACGGTTCCCCCAATTTTTTTGTAAGAACAAAAAAATCGGCTCCCCCGCGTCCCGCTTATGCGGCGCTTCGCGGCCTTGACCCTCATATTTTGCGGATGCCCCGGAGGCCCCGTTCTCGACAGGAGAACGGTTCAATCTCAAGGAGGATCATCCCATGACCACAGCGTACCGCGTTCTGAACAATTCCGGCGAACCTCGCATCGAGTTTAACGGCCAGATTTTTGCCGAGGACGAGTTGCGCGAAGCGCTTTGGCTCGTCAACATTGAGCTTCGGTCTGGTCTGGCAAAATGCGAGCGGATCGAAGCTAAGCGACAAGTTGCTCAATATGAGGAGCTTCTTTCCGTCCTGCGGAGCACGGGGGCTTGACCCCCGCTTTCCGTCCGTTTTTGAGACGTCAGGGTTTCCTGCCGGCATATTGTTCCGTTTCGTGCTTTTCGTCTTTGGGATTATTTTATCGCGGCCGTCTTGAGCTTTGCGAGGGCACGAATTTTTACCCGAACGCTTGCGGGCTTCGCGGCACCCGCAACCATCTCGCCCGTCGCCGGGTTGCGTATAAGCGTCCCCGCTTTACGAGCGGGCACTTTGCGAAGCACAATCTTGAGAAGCCCCGGCAACATGAATTCTCCGACCCCACGGGGATGAACAGAGCCGAGAATGACTCTTTCCAAGGTTGCAAAAGCCCCCGCAGCGGCCTTGCGCGAAAGTTCATTTTCTTCGGCTATCAATTTTATGAGAGCTGATTTCGAGAGCTTCTCCCTCACGGGTCGAAGCACGGGCCCGTTTTGGCTTTTTTGTTCCTTGGCCATGCTTTATTCCTTTTCTGGTGTTTTTACTGGCAAATTGCCAACCTTGGCTTGTTACCCTTTTCTTCCTTGTTTTCCAAATCCATTTTGAAACCGATACTTGGGCGTCCCCCTTCGGGGCGAGCTGTCGTGCGAAGCATCGAGCCGCATCAAGTGCGTCTCGCCCCTTCGGGCTTCCATCCCTGACGCATCGTCACGCTGCTGCCGCAGCTGTTGTTGGAACCGCAAGGAGCTTCCTTAAGGTTCCCGGCAAGAGGCTTCCACCCAAAACGACAGACGCGATCGCGCGCCCCCGCGCAAATCGCGTTGCGTTTTTGGCTCCTGAGAAACCTCCTGCCCCCTCCTGATCCGCTCTCGGCGAGGCCAAGGGTTGCATCTGGAAATACAACCCAAACATAAATGAGAGAGAGCTTCCATGTCCCCTAATTGCAACCCCTACCCCAAACAATCCGGTTTTGGATTCCGCTTTCTGCGGGCAAAAACCGCCCTCGAAAAATTTGGCCGCGATTGCCTTGCGCGGCCTTATTGCCGCTCTTTTGATAATTGTTTTGAGATGAACGACGGCCGCGCCGTCGTCTGGGCTCTCATGAATGCTGCCATTAAGGCAGAAGCGGCAGGTGATCCGTCTCTCGCCCAGGGCATTCGCAACATGGGCCTGGCCGTCTGGCCAGAATGGCTGTCCATATATGAAGAAAGCAAGTTCTCCCAGCCGTGTTTGGATATTTAGGCCTCTCCGCAACAAGCTACAGATAGGCCGGTTCTGTTGGTCATTATTGCCGGTCGATCATGGGCCCGGCACACGGAAAAGACCGGAGGCCTAGGCCCCTTGATCGAAAAGAGACGCTTCCCCTTTTTTGGCCCCCGCACGAGATGCCTGATGCTGCTTGTATCTGCTTCGACAAAATCCAAGAAACGCCTTGTCCGGGTCTCTGATTGGCTGCTTGCCGCTTTGTTCCCAGTAGTGTCGCCAGTCTTGCTCGATGGAATATATGTCGTAGCCCGGAGCAATCTCGCGCGCCTCTTCCAAAGTACGTGAAGACAGCTGCGGAAGTTTTTCTTCATTGGAAGGCTGATAGGTGTGTTTTTTTGATTCATCCCGACGGAAAAAGTTTATTTTGTCTGCGTCTTCATCAAACGTCACATGATAGTCTGGAAGATGGTCGTACCTCGCCAAATGCTTGACCATCTGCCGAAATCTTTTCTCCGGACTTTGTGAGCCGGATTTTTTCAAAAGCGTCCCCAATGAAATTTGCCAGCTCGGCTGCTTTCCGCAGTGCTTGCGCGCCAGCTCGTAAATTCGCCGTTCGAGCGGCTTGCGCAACCTAAAATAATCGGGGTGCAAAGTTAGAACTTCCTGACTCCTTATGGCATTGAAAACCCAATCGGACAGTTTAATTTCCATCCAGAGAAGGCGGCCATCAAGTCCGTTCTTTCGGCGAATTGATGAGGAGTCGATCAAGGCAAAAGAGTCACGTTGTTCTTCATCCCCCGTTTGAATATTTGTCGTTATCCTCGTTCCTGACAGGCGATCTATGGCCTCGCATAAGGCATCGTAATCCCTGCCCGAGGAGCCTCTGTTTGTAAAAATCAGCAAATCATAGGCCGTGATGCGAATTCGTTGACTCACACGCTCATTGCGCTTCAGTTTTTCCATCAACTGAGAAATGCAGTAGATCAAAATATCCTTATCGTAAATTGTTGCGAGTCCTTTCACGCTCGGCGTTATTTGAATCCAGTTCCCATTGTGCTCGTATTTGCGGATGCTTGTTTCAGGTTTTTTGCTCAACGAATAAAACGGGTGCTCCATCTGTGGAATGAGATCCTTAAGCACCGCATCCGCGACGTCGCAGATGAAAAGATCGCCGCCCGAATGCCGAACGGGAAGCAGCTGACTGTCCACACTCACGTGATCGCTCGTATCATCGTCTTCGTTCGTGGTTTCAGTTACCGAGGGATCAGCTGCGTTTTTGGTATTGATCGACATTCAAAATTTTCGTGGTTTCAGTTACCCGTCTCTTATCACGATTCGGGGTTTCAGTTACCGAGTCGAAAGTATTTGGCGTTTTAGTTGCCGCGTCAAGGCATTTCGTGTTTTCAGTTACCGAGTCGTGATTTGGGTTGATGGCCGAAGATTCGTGGTTTCAGTCACCCTCTCCCTGCTGATTGGTGTCTGATCCGCTCAAAAGATTCGTGGTTTTAGTTACCGTTTCGTGCTTTTAGTTACCGCATGAAGATTCGTGGTTTTAGTTACCCGCATGCCACTTCGGTCGGAGAGTCCATATACGCTCAAAAATTCGTGGTTTTAGTTACCGTTTCGTGGTTTCAGTTACCAGTTTAGAATTCGTGGTTTTAGTTACTAAACTTCGTGGTTTTAAGCGCCAAAACTCAGGATTTTAGTTACCAAAGCTCGTGGTTTCAGTTACCAGGCTCAAATTTTTGCTCCTCAGAATCATGGCCTTGCCCTACTTATCCACAGGGCGTAACACACTAACAGAATCTCTAATATATATAACACCCGTTGTGCCCAACTGACGCCAGAGAAGAAGGCAATTCAAAAAACCGTTCTTCCAAGCAAATTCACTCCAGTTCCTTTTTTCAAAAGTAGACACAGCGGATGAAAAAGGTTCTGTTTTCAATCCCTCAAAAAAAGTGCTCTGCAGGTGGCCTTAGGCAATCTCATCAGACGAACACAAACAGAAGCTCAAACAATTAGATCCATTTCCGTATTTTTTACTGAGCCCTTTTTTTTCAAACTTCCGCCAAACTTGGCCGACTACCCATCATTTGGGCAAAACGCAGCTGAGCATCAACAAAAAAATTCACCTGATCTATTCAAGTTTTTGCCGCAACGTTCTGCGTGCCTTCAGATTGGCCTCTTAAAACGCCTAGGGCAAGCTTCCATACGAAAAAACGTGTTTAGCTATAATTTTTGACTTGATTAACCGAATAGGCTATACATTCGTTTCAAGCCCATCCGGGAATCCACCATGTCGAACGTCGTTCAATTTCCTTGTGCCACGCCCCTGCCCTCCGAAAAGATGAAGCAGCATGAGAACCCGGCTGCCGCAGGTGAAGGGGTTTTTTTCTGGATTATAAACTCCGTTTACTATGTTCTCGTCACCGTGGTTGGTCTTTTCATGCCCATTTTGGAAAAGATCATGGGGCTTTTTCTTACCTTCCTGTTCTTCCGGATGCTGTTTCTCTGGAAGGAACCAAATAGCCACGCGGGGTGGACATTTTGCGCATATCTGTTCGGTTGGGCTGGTCTTTTGCTTTTTCTCGCCAAATGGAATCCCAAAAAGCGGAACTTTAGCGGCTAAAGGTTAATGGAATGATGAAGAAAAAGCAGCTCAACGAGGACCAATTTCAAGACGCTGTGCGCGACTTGAAAATAGGCGATCAAACCAGGGAAATCGCTCACGGCGTGCTGGTTGAAGGAAAAAACCAGGCCGAGTTTGTACTGAAATACGGTCTTTCGCGCGGCGCGATTTCGCAAGCAGTTGGGCGCGTATGGGACTCCCACGAAACAAAAAATCTTCCTGAAGGCTACGAACGGGTGTCGGCGGTACTGCCAAAGTACCGAGCATACCTAGTCAAAAAATGGAACGACGAGGCGCGGAACGAAGCCAAGCAAAGGGTGAATAAACAATGAAAACACTCGTAATGGCCAATCAAAAGGGCGGCGTGGGAAAGACGGCAACGGTTTTCGGACTGGCGACAGATTTTCGCGCGAGAGGTCTTAGGGTCGTCGTTATCGACGTCGATACTCAAGGCAATGTCTCTTTCACCTTTGACGCCAACAAGTCGGGGATTTTAGCCTCTTCGCTTTTTGCATCCACAGAGCAAACGTTTGAGCTTACGGATGATTTCACCCTTATCGAGGCAGACGAGGCGTTGACTGACCTTAATAAGATTTCCATAGAGGAAGCGTACAGGGCTTTTAGCGCTTCTATCCGTAGGATAGAAGAAATGGGGTACGATGTGTGCTTGATCGACACGGCACCGTCGCTCGGCGTTGGACTGATCTCGGTCCTCTTGTCGGCTGATTATGTCATCTCACCAATTGAGTTGGAGGTGTACAGCATCAAGGGCATTGAAAAGATGCTCACCATCATAACTCACATCCGCGAAGCCAATTCCAAACTAAAGTTTCTCGGCATGTTGCCAAACAAGGTTGACCACCGCAATCCACGGCACGAACGCCATTATGAGGAGCTAAAAAAAGCCTATCCCGACCTGCTTATCCCCTGCTGCATCGGGCTCAGGAGTAGCGTTTCGGAGGCGTTAGCCTCCGGCGTTCCCGTATGGGACAATCCAAAAACGAGCGCCCGCGTTGCCGCAAAAGAATTCCGCGATCTCGCGGACTATGTGTATCAAAAAATGGAGCTTGCAGCATGAACGCCTCTAACGCAGCCAGAAAGACCCAACAGACTGAAAAGCCAACGTCCGTAGGACTTGGACTAGCCAAGATTGGAAACCTTTCTTCTCTTTTGAGAGAAAGGCCCGCTTCCGCGGGGGCTGGCCCCTTGGAGATTGATCTCGACAAAATCGACGAAGATCCAGACCAGCCGAGGCGCCTCGATAATCCGGGTTTTGCTTCCGAGAGCATCAAAGAGCTGGCCGAGACCATCAAGCTTCGCGGCGTCAAAACGCCGATCTCCGTCCGCGTCAACCGCTCAAGCGAAGGGAGATACCTCATCAATCACGGGGCGCGCCGGTACCGTGCCTCAAAACTGGCCGGAAAAACGACTATTCCGTCCTTTATCGACAACGATTACGTCTCCAGCGATCAAGTCATCGAGAACCTTCAGCGCAATGGGCTTACGGCCCGTGAAATTGCCGATTTCATCGGGCGCGAACTGTCCCGGGGCCAAAAACAGTACGAGATAGCAAAAAGCATCGGAAAGTCGGCTTCGTTTGTCTCGCAGCATGTCACCTTGCTGGATTTGCCGGAACCGATCGCCGAAGCTTTCAGTGCCGGCCGGACTAGTGACGTAACCGTCATTAATGAACTTGTGACTTCCTACAAAAAACAGCCCAATGAAGTTATCGCGTGGCTGCAGAATGAGGCGGAGGAAATTACACGCAGCAGCATAGATCGGCTGCGAGGCTTTATGGAAGAACAACGCGGTCAGGATCGAGATAAGGAAAACGAAGAATCCGCCGGACGCGAAGACCACAAGGGCAAGACCAAAAAAAATGCAACTAGCGTAACGTCGGAGAAGAAATTATCGGTTCACGTTCTGCACAATAAGTGCCCTGCCCTGCTCGTTCTAACCAAGAAACCGACATCCCAGGGCAAGGCCTGGCTGCGATTCGAGGATGGACGCGAAAGCGAAGAAGACCTATCCCGCGTTACGCTAATTGCCGTTGCTGAAGCAGGAAAAACACGATGAAAGACAACGAGCGCGTCCTCGTTATGAACGGCTCGCGGATTTTCCAAATCGAGAAAAACGGTCAATGGAAAAACGGCAAAGTTACGCGTGCCGGAAACCTTAATCCCGGCATCTATAACCTCTACTCAGCCGAACCCGCTGATCCCAACAAGACATATGCCGGAACGATCATTCACGTCGACCAAAAGGCTCTCTATCAGACCAATGGTAAAAAGATCGTCAAACATGACCTTTTTTTCTTTGGTGACGAGATTCCCGAAATAGGAGATCAATTGACCATCCGGTATGTCAAGGGACAAGCCCAAACGGGACCTGCCGAAAAGATCAAACGCGGGCTTTCCCGGTAGGCCTTTGCCAAGAACTTTAGCGGCTAAAGTTTTTGTGTCCCCTCCCCCCTTTAGAACTTTAGCCGCTAAAGTTTTTCCTGTCCGTTCTCGTCCGACAACCATGTTTTGGCTGTTCGGCCCCCTGCCCTTCTGGTATCCTTCCAAGAACTTTAGCGGCTAAATTTGAGGCCAAAAATGGAAGCTGCCATTAGCACAGACCGACCTCGCGATACGGACAATACCGTCGAAAAAGTTAGGGAATTGCGCGACGAACAATCTTCGCTCGTTGAGACAGATTCCCCTGTTTCCTTGTACAACGAAGTACTGGCTGTGCAGATTGATGCCAAATTTTCGCAAGCTGAGAGGCTGGAAGAAAAGCTCGAAACGCTTATGGAGCGTCAGGAAGCCAGGCTCATGCAGATCGAGGCTCACCAGCCGGGGTTTTTATCTTTGCCAAAAACGCGCTCTAATTGGAATCAGCAAATTCTTCAGCAACAAGCGTATATGCAGACACTTATCGGGCGCATGGAAGTTGTGCGAGAAATACGGGAAGAAATGACGCCTCACGGCCCAAGGATTGAGGAACTTGCCGCGCGTAAAATTCGGTTTCACAAGCCGGAAATGGCCGCGGAATTTGATGCAATGATGACGGCCACGAGACGGCACTTGGAACAGGAACGCGCTCGTGTTCAAAAAAAGGAACAGGAGAAAAAACGCGGGGTATCCCTTGTCGTCAGCAAATCGGTAGAGCGATCCTAGTGGAGTACGACCCACGCCGCCAGAGCCGCTGCAAACAGGCTCATAACTGCGGCAAAAACGTTTAATCGCGCCAGTTTTCTTGTCTCCCGGAGTTGGAGAGATATGCCTGATAATGCGCTCTCGATCTCATTGTGGATGGTCTGGGCCGCCTCCCGAGCCCCCTGCCCCATTTGATCCGCCATAGCTTTCTTGCTCGCCGCCAGCGCGGCATTGAGGATTTTTTCGGCTTTGTTCTTGGCTTCGGCACTCCACGTGTTGGAGATCACTTCCATCTCTTCCTTGTAGCGTTGCAGCATCTCCTGCTGAGCTTTGGCGCTGTCCTGCATCAAACGTGAATTGATGGTCTGGAGAATAAGAATCGGATCGTCCCTGCTCACCGCAACGCCGTGTTTGACAGCAATTTCCCTGATCAAATCGTCGATCTGGTCACTCATCAAATCCCCGCTATTTCCATTTGGCTAAAAAGCTGGGATTGAACGATTTTCAGTCTTTGGCGCGCCATGATCGTGAAGGAATCCTTTTTCTGGGCTTCGTCAAACGTCAGACGAGATTGAAGCATTTCGCTCAAGTCGCGCCCAAATGTCTCGTTTTTGAGCGCCGGGATTTGAACAATCGCGGAGACGCGGGATTTATTAGTGCTGTAGGCCTTCATTTGTTCAAACCCCTTCCCTTCATGCTCTATAGGCCCCCAATAAGGGTTGAGCCAAACAACAAACCTAGCTTCAGGCGGAAATTGGCTTGCGAGCTGGGCGAATCCGCTTACTGTGTCCAACAGAGCTTGCCCGCCGGTAATCACGGTATGCACGATCAATTCATGCCCCATGCTGTGAAGCAAAGCCGGAACATGATTGCTGATAAGATAGTGAGCCAAGGCCACAAAGGCGGAAGCTCCGTTGTCAATGACAACATCGTTTTTTTCCGGTGCAATAAGCTCGATGAGATCGTCAAAACTACGCGGATTAATCTCGTCGGCCTCCATGATATTGAGCTTCTGAACCTGTAGCGCCTTGTAGCCATAAAAAGTCAGATTTACCGGGTCTAAATCGAAATTGCGCGGCAATTTGCCATTGGATGCCTTGTACTGAGCGATGCAGGCTGCAACGAACGATTTTCCGACACCGCCCTTCCCTTGCAAAACCATATGTATTTTGGCCATTAAAATAGCTCCTTCTTTTCAGGATTTGGGTTGAATTTAAAGCCGCTTGATCCGGTCGCGGTCGTTGAGCTTTTTCTCATTCGACTCTTTCCAGTGCCAGACGGAGCACCTTTGATAAGCCGCAGGACCAATCCGCGAAATGATTTGTAGGAGCCTTTGATTTTCTTCTCGTGGCTCAATTGCTCCCAAATCGTCATCACGGGCCAGCCATCATCAATTGCTTTTTTTACGTCCTCCCGAAGGGCTAGAAACGCCGCCAGATTCTGAGCGCGCGAGCTAAGCTTCTTTTTTGACGAACGTTCCGCGATTCGTTTGGAGAGGCTTTTTTCCATGATGTAAGAGCCAGAAGGATGTATCGTTACAAATGATATATCGAATTTAGTTCGTCGAGGGAAGGAGCAACAGGACCGCCTTTAAGTCGCCCCTGTCCCCTATTTAGGTTGGTTTTGGCCGCAACTTGCCGGTAGAAGTCCCCTTCTTTCTGGTGTATGGTCACCCGAAGGGAGGGCAGGATAGGTGAAGTTAGCTAATCCGCGAAGCGGATTACCCAACTTCACTCGCCTTATTCGCCTTTCAGGCTCAACGGTATCCTGCTCTGCGAGGCCAATCGGCTCCCGCCGATATTTTAGGAGATGATGATGGAAGGCACGAATTCACGAAGGGCGCAGCATCTCAGAGTGCCCGTCACCCAAACCGAGAAGGAAGAGATAGAACACAACGCCGAATCCGTTGGCCTGAGTGTCGCCAGGTTTCTCAGGAACATTGGGATAGGCTACGAAGTCCGATCTATCGTCGATCACAAGCAAGTGAACGAGCTCGTGAAAATCAACGGCGATCTCGGCCGGTTGGGTGGGCTGCTCAAAATGTGGCTGACAAACGATGCGCGGACGGCCGACTTTGGAGCTTCAACTATTCTCGCTGTTCTTGCTCGAATTGAAGAAACGCAAACGGCCATGAAGGAGATCATGAAAGCCGTGGTAGTTCCGCGGTCGGGCAAGGAAAACTTTAGCGGCTAAAGTTTTTAAAGGGTTGGCCATGAAACTTTAGCCGCTAAAGTTCTCAGGGTGAGGGACAGAAAAACTTTAGCGGCTAAAGTTTTTAACTAAGATTCTTTAGGGGACGGATGTGATCGGTAAAAGTCTTTCCATGAAGGATGCACAGAAGAGCAGCTTTGCCAGGCTGGTGAGGTATCTTTGTGACAAGCAAAAGAAACAAGTTCGTGTAGGCAAGGTAACGATATCCAACTGTCACTCCCTGGATCGTGAAGCTGCCGTTCTTGAAGTGCTCAACATGCAGGCCATGAATACAACGGCCGAGAGCGACAAGACGTACCATTTGTTTGTAAGTTTCAGAGCCGGAGAGATCCCGGACTCTGTAACGCTTAGAGCCGTAGAGAATCGGATTTGTGAAGCACTCGGCTTTGGTGAACATCAACGGATCAGCGTGGTTCATCACGATACCAACAATCTGCACATCCACATTGCCATAAACAAAGTGCATCCAACAAAGTATAGCGTTCATACTCCTTTTAACGATTTTTATACAATTGGGCGCATCTGCGAGCGGCTTGAAATCGAATATGGCTTGGAACGCGATAATCACCAGGGCCAAAAACGCGGCAGTGAAAATCGTGCCGAGGATATGGAGCATCACACGGGAATCGAAACGCTTGTGGCTTGGATCGGGCGCGAATGTCTCGATAAACTTCAGAAGGCGACGACATGGGAACAGTTGCACCATGAATGTCGCCGGAATGGATTGACTCTCAAGGAGCGGGGCAACGGGCTGATCGTCGTTTCCGATAGTGGCGTTATCGCTAAGGCGAGCACAGTTTCTCGTGATCTGGCCATGTCAAAATTAGAGGCGCGACTCGGAAAATTTGTTTCTCTGGATGCCGCCGCGGCCAACATCAAGCCGGAAAGGCAGTATGAGGGGCGTCCCAAACAAACGAGGTTTGATACTAGTGGCTTGTTTCTGCGCTACCAAAAAGACCGGCAAACGATAAGCACGGTTAAGAAGGCCTCACTTGCAAAAAAGCGTGGCGCCGCCGACCGGCAAATCGAAGCTGCCAAGCGTTCTTGGAGATTACGCCGCAATGCCATCCGGCTGATGTCCGGGGAAGGGGTCAACAGAAAGCTGCTCTATGCCTTGGCGATTAAGTCCCTTAAAGATCAGATTCAGGAAATCTCCAGACAGTGGGCCAAAGAGCGAAAAGATATCCACGAAGCCAACAAGAGACTTGCTTGGGTGGATTGGCTTAGGAAAAGGGCAGGGGAGGGGGATCAAGAAGCTCTTTCTGCTTTGAGGGCGCGAAGCGCCTCCGGCCTAAAAGGGAACGGCTTTTCAGGGACAAAAAAAACAAAAAACCCCAAGCCCGATCTTGCCCAAAAAGACAGCGTAACGAAAACGGGCACGGTCATTTACCTGGTCGGCGAGACAGCCGTTCGCGATGACGGGCATAAGCTCAATGTGTCAACCGGAGCGTCGCACGAAGGAATTGAAGCTGCGTTGCACATGGCGCAGGACCGTTTTGGAAGCCAGCTCGTTGTCGAGGGATCTGAACTGTTCAAGGAACAGGTCGTCTGGACAGCCGTCAATACCGGCCTGGATATTTCTTTTGAAAATGCCGAGCTTGAGCAACGAAGACAAATTCTACTAAAGAAAACCACTACAAACGGAGGTACACGTGGAGAAGAAAAAACGGACGGACAACGAGAAAATCAACGCAGCTCTGGAGGAGACGGAGCCGGAGGATCTGCCGGAAATGGACGAAGAAGAGGAAGGACTGTTCGGGTCAAGAAGCCGAGTACTGGACGGATTGGACAAGACCCGCCGCCTGAAGGTCAAAACGGTTTGCGCGAGCTGTCCTTACGCAATCTGGCAAAAGACGCCCAAGGATTTGAAGTGTTACTGCCGAGTGATGTACACCCTCTCATGGAGCACGGACGCTCCAAACCAGATTTCGGCGTGCGACGGGGTGTTTCTGGACGAGTAGGACAGGGCGATCCCGCGGGAATTGCTGCCGCGACAGCAGCGGTCAACAAATATATTGCCGAACGCAACCAAAAAAGACTAGAAATATTCGATATACCGAAACACTTGCCTTTCCGAGGCGAGGATTCTGGAACCGCATCTTTTGCCGGTATTCGCCGCATTGATGGTGTCACAATGGCCGTTCTGAAACGTGGTGAAAATAATTTTGTCCTGCCCGTCGATGCGCCGACGGAGGCCCGCCTCAAAAAGCGTTCCATAGGCGAGGAGGTGGTTGTTTTGCCGTCCGGGGCTGTCGAAGGAAAGGGCAGGGGACGCGGCAGATGAAAGATAAATTCAATAACGCCATAGGCCCTCAAGTACGAACACCAAAGGCAGGGCAGGGCAAAATAATTCCGCTTTTGGCCGCGGCCTCTTTTTTAGGGGGATTGGAGGCGGCAACGCAGTTCTTCGCCTCAACTCTTCAGTACCATGACACTCTTGGCCCCAATTTTCACAATCTTTATGCGCCGTGGTCGATCCTGTCGTGGGCAGGAAAATGGTACAGCGAATCTCCAGAAGCCTTCATGCGCGCCGGAGGTTTAGGAATTACGGTCACAACCGTTTCCTTGCTTGTCCTCGCCATAGCCAAAATGGTGCAGGCAAATTCATCGAAAATAAATCCCTACCTGCATGGTTCTGCCAGATGGGCCAACAAAAAAGATATTCAAGACGCCGGACTTCTACCGCGGCCGGGAAAGATGAAGGATGTTCTTCTCGGACGCAAAATCGAGGCGCAGGAAGGCGTCTATGTGGGAGCCTGGCTCGACCAAAAAGGCAAACTCCATTATCTGCGGCACAATGGGCCTGAACACGTTTTGACCTATGCGCCCACACGTTCAGGCAAAGGGGTTGGGCTTGTCATTCCGACGCTTCTTTCGTGGCCGCACAGCGCTGTTATTACCGACCTGAAAGGCGAGTTATGGGCTTTGACGGCGGGCTGGCGCAAGCAGCACGCCAGAAACAAGGTTCTGCGCTTCGAGCCCGCCACGCTCAGAGGAAGCGTCAGATGGAATCCCCTTGACGAAATTCGTATAGGCACAGAATTCGAGGTCGGCGACGTTCAGAATCTTGCCACGCTGATTGTCGATCCGGATGGCAAAGGACTTGAAACCCATTGGCACAAGACGAGCCAGGCCCTCCTTGTCGGCGTCATTCTCCATGCGCTCTACAAGGCCAAAAACGAAGGAACCATTGCCAGCCTGCCGGAAGTCGATGCCATACTGGCGGATACGAACAAGCCTATCGCGGAACTCTGGATGGAAATGACGACTTACGCCCATGTGAACGGCCATGTTCACCCCGTCGTGGGCGCATCGGCGCGCGACATGATGGACAGGCCGGAAGAGGAGGCTGGGTCTGTACTCTCGACGGCCAAATCTTATCTGGCGCTCTTCCGCGATCCTGTTGTCGCATACAACGTCACGCGGTCAGAATTTTCGATCAAAGACCTTATGAATTTCGACGATCCCGTAAGCCTCTATATCGTCACAACGCCGAACGACAAGCCACGCTTGCGGCCGCTTGTGCGTATCCTGATTAATATGATCGTTAGGCTGTCGGCGGGAAAAGTGGAATTTGAGCATACGCAGTCCGGGGTGCGCCCCAAGAAGATGTACAAACACCGGCTTCTGGGGCTGCTTGATGAATTTCCGAGCCTTGGAAAACTCGAAATCTTTCAGGAATCTTTGGCATTTTTGGGCGCATACGGCTTGAAATTCTATATGATTTGCCAAGACATCAATCAGCTTAAAAGTCGCGAGACAGGATACGGCCTAAACGAAGCCATTACGTCGAATTGTCATATTCAAAACGCGTTTCCTCCTAACCGCATCGAGACGGCAGAACATCTCTCAAAGCTCACAGGACAAACAACCGTGGTCAAGGAACAGATCACCACGAGCGGGCGGCGGTTAAATGCCTTGCTTAATCAGATGTCCCGCACCACGCAGGAAGTGCAGCGCCCGCTTTTAACGCCGGACGAGTGTTTGCGTATGCCCGGGCCGATCAAAGACTCCGAGGGCCTCATTAAAGAGGCCGGCGACATGGTTATCTACGTCGCGGGTTTTCCGGCTATTTACGGGAAGCAACCTCTCTTCTTCCAAGACCCTGTTTTTTCCGCCCGCGCGGCTATTCCTGCTCCAAAAGTCAGCGACAAACTGCGTGTTGTCGCGGAGTTGAGAGAGGAAGAACAGATCAGACTGGAGGAAGCGAGTTGAAAAGGTTCCTCGTTTATTTTGGAAGCGCGGCTGCCACTATGACGGTCTTGATGTGGGTGTTTGGTTTTTATGTCAACACCACACGAAGCATTCCTCTTGGCGTTTATCGAAAATCCGAGGGTCCGATTGGGTATGGTTCTTATGTGACGTTTTGTCCGCCGAAAAGCGACATCTTCGATACAGCCCAGAAACGCGGGTATATAAGCGCCGGATTTTGTCCAAGCGGATACGGCTACATCATGAAGAGGGTCGCAGCGGCCAGCGGGGACGTCGTGAGCGTTGCCGATGAAGGGGTGCGTGTAAACGGCGTGCTGCTTCCATTAAGCGCGCCACAGCTCGTCGACAAGGCGGGACGGCCCATGCCAAGGCAACAGGGACAGAAATGGACGCTAGCACCGGCCGAATATCTGCTCATGTCAAACATCAGCCCAATTTCTTTTGATGGCAGATACTATGGCCCGGTTTCTGCCGGGCAGATCCGTGATGTCATTCAACCCGTATGGACCTGGTAGGGGAGGGGACATGGCCGAAAACGAAGAGGAAGCACTTCCCACCCCCGGAACAGAAGACGTGGACCTTATCAAAGAAAAGCTGAGGGACACTCAGACGCCGGGGTTTATGGCGGAATTTGATCCGGACGAGGCTGAGGAGGCCGGAGCGTTCGAGGAAGACGCCTTGAGCGTTGAGGACGCCAAGGAAAGCACGGTTGATTTAGGGGAGGTTCCGCATGGCTGATAGCGGAGCCTCCAAAATTAAAAAAACCTACCATGAGCAAGTAGCCGAAAAAATTATCGAGCAGCTAAAGATGGGCACGGCACCATGGCTAAAGCCGTGGAAACCTGGAGAGCCAGGTGCCGCTTTGCCGATGAACCCCACGACAGGCAAGCGTTACAAAGGTATCAATGCGCTTCATCTGATGGCCCAGGAATTCAGCGACAACAGGTGGATGACCTATAAACAGGCGCAAAGCGTCGGCGCTCAGGTGCGCAAAAACGAGCATGGAACGTGGATTCAGAAGTGGCAGTTCAACGAAGAGCAAGACAAGCTCGACCAGGAGGGGCGGCCGGTTTTTGATGACAATGGCAGGGCCATTAAAGAAATCGTCATTCTGGAGCGCCCGCGCGTATTTTATGCGACCGTTTTTAACGCAGAGCAGATCGACAATTTGCCTCCCCGTCCCAACCAGATTCCGGTTTGGGATGGTATTGAGCGGGCCGAGAACATTATTAGGGCTTCCGGGGCCGTTATCCGACATGGAGAAGCAGACAGGGCTTTCTATAGCGTTAGCACGGACAGCATTCATTTGCCTGACAAGGGACAATTTGCGGAGGGGTCTCTGTATTTTTCTACGGCACTTCATGAACTCGGTCACTGGTCGGGCCATCCCACAAGACTCGATCGTGACCTCGCAAATCCTTTTGGGAGCGAGGCTTATGCAAGAGAAGAGCTGCGGGCCGAAATCGCCAGCATGATTATCGGTTGCGAGCTGGGACTGGGACATGATCCTGGCCGCCACGTCGCATATGTAGGGCTTTGGATCAAGGCTCTTCAGGACAATCCTCTGGAGATTTTCAAGGCGGCATCCGATGCCGACAAGATACAAAAATATCTGATGGAATTTGAGCCCCAACAAGAACAGACCCAAGAAACGGAGGCCGAAATGCGTTCGCGCCAATCTCAACAAGAAGAGCTGGAAAAGGCAGTCGCTCTCACGCGAGCCGAGGAAAAGCGGGTGAAGAACGATCCCAACAGCACGCCCGAGGAAAAAATCGCGGCGAAAGAAGCCCGGAAAACGGCTGAATTCCAAGCCACGATGAACGACGAAGAACTTCAACGCCATGTAGAAGAGGCCGAGAAACGTCAACAAGACAAGCAAACGACGGGGCAGGGGGG
>JAQVZU010000104.1 GCA_028708035.1 Alphaproteobacteria bacterium | reverse complement strand
GCGGCTTTTGGATCGGAGCGGAGATTTTGCCGTGGACAATCCTGTTTATGACAATTCTTGGAATCGCTGCGGCATGCGGAGACGAACAGATACGCCGACATGCGGCGTTATTCGGCCTATGTTTGGCAGCTTTTACAACGGCTCTTGTTCCCATCGCCTTGCCCGTATCCGAGTTTTCCAGCAGGGCCGTCTCGTGGTTCTCCCCAGCTTATGCGATCTTTGCGGCTCTTTCAGGGGCGGTATTTGTCTGTGAATGGGCTCTTGGAAGAGTCTCAACTTCAAAACTGTTCCGCCTCGCAATAGCATCTGGCCTCGCAGGATGCGCCGGAGCAGTATTTTTCTTTCTGGTGCCATCGGCTCTGAACGGCGCTTATGCCGATTATGACATGTACGATGCGACCGTCGCATTGGACAATATCGATGAGGCGCGTCCGCTCATTAACGCACTACAGTTGAACCGTTTTATACCGGTTACGATTTTCGCGAGTCTTGCAAACTTCATTCGGCTGCTGGCAATTCCTTTGGCGGCGCTGGGCGTTTGCTTCTTTGCCGCAAAAAAAGAGCGTGAAACGCGTACGGCATGGATCGTCCAAACCGCGTTTCTAACTGCCGCGATTACCTTAACGGTTTTTTGGCAAATTCGAGTCGGAAAATTTATGGAAGTGTTTGCCGTCGTACCTTTGACCTACCTGCTTTCCCTTTGGAACGACCGCATTAAAGAGAAGCCTCAGGAAATAATGGTTATCCTTGCGCAAATGACCGTTTTTCTTTTGCTTGGGCCGTTGGCGGGTTCAACGCAACAGACTGTAAAGTCCTTGGCCATGGACCCCGCAGCCATTGCGCCCATCGAACAGCGGTCTTCATGTCGGCTTGATTCGGCGCTTCCTTCGTTGAACGACCCAGAGACTCTTGGCAAAAGCCCATTAACGATCATAAATATCGCAAACGCAGGCCCGGAAATATTATTTCGCACGCCGCATAAGGTTCTCGCCGGAAATTTTAACGTGCCGGGAAATGAGGATGCGTATAATTTCTTCAGTTCGACAAAAGATACAGTGGCGCTTGCCATAGCAAAAAAATGGGGTGCGCATCTCGTTCTGATGTGCAAAAAAGTCCCAAAGTTTTATTTTGGCAAAGACTTCCCCAAAAATGCGAGCTTGGTCAAAGGAGAAAATGGCCTTCTTCATTTCAGGAATCTCGGCTCGTATCGCACCTTGGTCGAAAAATTAATCGACAATCAAGCCCCTGATTGGCTGAGCCCGGTTGAGACTTACGGGGCTTCGGACTATCTTCTTTACCGGATTGAATATCCAAAAGGATACAAATGACTCGAAAATATTTTGGAACGGATGGAATTCGGGGCCGTGCGAACACGGAACCGATGACGGCGGAAACTGCTTTGCGCGTGGCGATGGCTGCTGCAGGGCTTTTCAAGCGCGGAGACTACCGTCACCGCGTCGTAATCGGCAAGGATACGCGCTTGTCGGGCTATATGCTTGAGCCTGCACTTACGGCGGGTTTCATCGCCAAGGGCATGGATGTGATCTTGCTCAGCCCGTTGCCTACCCCTGCCGTCTCGATGCTGACCCGAAGCCTGCGCGCCGACTTGGGTGTGATGATCTCGGCTTCCCACAACCCGTATCAGGATAACGGCATCAAGCTCTTCGGCCCCGATGGTAACAAGCTCTCGGACGAACTCGAAAGCCAGATCGAAACCCGTATGGATGGTGACCTCGCCGACGACCACGCCGCCGCCGAGGATCTTGGCCGCGCCAGCCGTCTCGACGACGCCCCCGGGCGCTATGTTGAACACATCAAGGCGACATTTGCGGGAGGCAAGCTGGATGGCCTGCGCATCGTTGTCGATTGTGCAAACGGCGCGGCCTACAAGGTAGCCCCAACGGTCTTGCGCGAACTGGGCGCGGACGTCATTCCCATCGCCATCACGCCGAATGGCAAAAACATCAACGATAAGTGCGGCGCGATTTATCCCCAGTCGGTGCAGGAAGCCGTCCTTGTGCATCAGGCGGATCTGGGAATTTCGCTCGACGGCGATGCGGACCGCCTGATTATGGCCGACGAAAACGGCAATCGCATCGACGGCGACCAGTTGATGGCGCTGATCGCAACCTCATGGGCCAAATCAGGTCGC
Organism: Alphaproteobacteria bacterium; assembly: GCA_028708035.1. Lineage (GTDB taxonomy): Bacteria > Pseudomonadota > Alphaproteobacteria > UBA9219 > UBA9219 > CAIXLI01. Next base: position 3,702 of record JAQVZU010000104.1, on the reverse strand, counting down.
CTCAAGAACAACGCGCTCGTTGCCACCGTCATGTCGAACCTCGGCCTTGAGCGCTATCTTGCGCAACAAAACATCGCCCTCTTCCGCACGCCCGTCGGCGACCGCTACGTTGTCGAAGCCATGCGCGACAAAGGCTGCAACGTCGGCGGCGAACAATCCGGCCATATCGTGTTTAGCGATTACTGCGCCACTGGGGACGGCCTTTTAGCGGCGCTTCAAGTTCTTGCCGTGATCCGCGCAAGCGGCAAAAAAGCCAGCGAGGCCTGCGCGGTCTTCAACCCCGTGCCGCAGGTTTTGAATAACGTCAAGGCCAATGGCGACGTTTTAGAGCATCCCGCCGTGCGCTCGGTAATCGCATCTTGCGAAGCCCGCCTTGGCAAAACCGGTCGCTTCGTTATTCGCAAGTCCGGCACAGAGCCTCTTGTCCGCGTTATGGCCGAAGGCGACGATGGAGAACTGGTGAACAAGCTCGTGGCTGAAATCTGCGACACCATGAAGACGTATGCCTGATAGTCCGTTATGGCAGCGATACCATAGGCTCATTTTTCGGTGGTTTATCCAATTTTTAAAAACTGAGCCCACGGTCTTTCTTCCCAACCCCGCTGGATTCCCGCCAAAACCTCCCGCGACGGTGGCGCTGATTTCTCACAAATCGACTTCTTCACAAGGATGCCGATATCCCTGTAATTGTGCCTTAAAGGATGATAAAAATCGCCTGTTTCCGGCTCTTTATAGATCGATTCAACGCCTTTTGGTGGTTCAAATTCGGCAACGCCAACTTCGCCGAAACCAAGACCGACCGTCACAATCACGGAGGAATTGGTCCTTTCCGCCGCCTGATACCATGCTCCGGGACCTGAGAAATCGCTTTCGCCGCAACGAGACCTTTTCGAATAGGATGCGTCTTTCATCGGGACCAAAATACTGCAAACGATCAAAAGGTCTGTAGGCAACGTTAATTTTGGATTTAAAAAGTCCTGCTCTTCTCCATAAGCAAGATTTAACGGTGTCAGCTCAAAACGAGGCGAAACGGGGATTCCCAGGAGTTCGCAATGGTCCAAAGCGATTTCAAAATAACGTTTATCATTGTTTCCAAGAGTTTTGTTTCCCCAGCCGTACTCAGCTCCCACCGCTGTTATCTGCGTCATACTCTTTGTGACGGCTGAATCTCCCAACCGCTTACTCGCCTCCTCACAGTATCGCCTAAGCTTCTTAAGAGGATCGTTTTCGCCTGGAACAAATTTAAAATAAGACATTAAGCATCCACCAATAATAATATTCCCAAAAACATAACTAAAGACTGCGAAAGTATATACAGAAAACAGAGCCGCACCGGGAGAGTTGTAAAGGTGTGCTTTTAACGTTAATAAAGTCACAAAACAAGTTTCTGAGCATACAAAGTGAAGCCATTTCCCATCATCGCCATCGACGGCCCCTCCGCCAGCGGCAAAGGCACCATCGCCAAGAAGCTCGCCGCGCATTTTGATTTTGCCCACCTCGACACGGGCCTCTTGTACCGGGCGGTGGGAATGACCGTTCTGCGCACGGGAGGTAACCCCTCTGACCCCAAAGCCGCCGAAAAAGCAGCCCTGTCCCTCAACTCCGAGAACCCGTTGAGCAATATTGACGAGGAAGCCTTGCGCTCGGACACCGCTTCCCTCGCTGCCTCTAAGGTGGCTGTCTTCCCGGCTGTTCGCCAAGCTCTGTTAAAATTCCAGAAGGACTTCTGCGCTATTCCCCCCAACGGCAAACGTGGCGCTGTCCTTGATGGCCGTGACATCGGGACTGTGATCGCCCCGCACGCAAGAGTAAAAATCTTCGTAACCGCCAGTGCCGAAGCCCGCGCTTTTCGCCGCCATATGGAATTGCAATCGCGCGGAGAAAAAACCTCATATGAAGACGTCTTGGCTGACATGAAGGCGCGTGATGCCCGGGATGCCGAACGAACCATAGCGCCGACGAAGCCTGCCCCCGATGCCATAATGCTCGATACGACGAAACTAAACGTGCAAGAAGCATTTGCAGAGGCACTGAAAATTGCGAATTTAAGATTGCTTCTCTGATAGGTGAGCATGAAAGTATTTTTGCCTGTATGCTGGCGCCGTTGATATGCACATACCAAGCAAGAAATGTCGTCTCATTCAGTTGATTCATTAAGCCTTTCCTTTGAAGCGAAAAGCCTACTCGATGAAATTTCCGCAGGATGGAGTGCCAAGAGCGGAGGCAGGAGCAGCAACATAAATTGCCTAAATGCTTCGCTGGTAATGTTGGCAAGGATCTCGCCGGAAGTAGGCTTCATGGCAAACAGCTTCTTCACTCCGAAATCCTGCTTGAAATTCTTAAGCGAGCTGGCCGAAGGAACGCACATTGCTGATTGCGGGACTGAAAGCTTGTTGGGCATCGACTATAGGACGCACCTCAACATATTAGGTCGCATCAAAGTGGGCCAGATTTATATAAAAGACGCAGAAAAAGAAGGATTTTACGCAGAAGACATCAAGGAAGCGCTAAACGAATTGGTATCCTTTGAAGGAAAATTTTCCACATTTCTCCAAGCGCATTCCGAGGAAATCGACGAAGGACTAAAACAATATAACGAAAAACAAGAAACAAAAATCCCTCTCGTCCGATGGCACGCCCCAACCTCCTACTTCGTAGGCAAGGCATTGCCGTATGCCCGCTTCGATCATAAGGATAGGGACTTGAGGAATGACCCTTCTGACGACACGCATGAACAAAAATCTTTAAGAACAGCTTTTATCCCGAATAGCGATGCAGATACAAAAGCAGATCCCACATCTCCAACCTCGGTTCGCCGCTTCATGAGGCGCTTTACCCCATAGGCGCGCAGTCCGGATTGTCTTCTGCTAAACTCAAAGCGCCATCCTCTCCATACATTTTTCCAAATGCGCAGCATGGACAAAATACCGTATCTATATCCGCAAATGTTTCTACGCCTGCTTCTTTAGGCACTGGCCCTATAAACCTAATCTTTTCCGGCGCAAGAGATGCAGCGTGCATTCTTCTCCATAATCAAGTCCTGGCACTCTTTTTTCCATAACTATCCCTTAAATTTGAAAAATCAAATGCCCCTCATTTTTTTAGAAGGATAAACCATTTTGCACACACATTAAGATCCGTTTTGATAGCATTCAACCGGGCTTGGCTCGCCGGATCTTCTCCCCATTTTTTCGCCTGCCATAAATGATCCAGCTCGGACGCTTGAAAGACAGCAGCCGCATCGGCTTCGCCTTCGAGAAGCGCGAGGCCAAGAACCAACGAGCCCAACGCATGGCAGGCTTCGTGGAGGCCCGCAAGGGTGAAGGCGTCCAGCTCTTCGACATAGGCCCTTATCCGGCTGAGGGCTTCAGGATTTTGGTCAAAAGGAATAATGCCTGTGCCGGTTTCAAGGTCCGCATTAAACCGCTTTTTGCACCAATCAAGATAAGGCTGCCAGATTTTATTTTGCTCGGCCACAAGATCTGCAGGATCGGAGGCGCGCTGGCAAACGAGTTCATTTTCTCCCAAGCGCATAATACCTTTTACCGTGTCCTCCCGGCGCTGGGATGAAACATCAAGCGCCGTCAACGCAAGCTGCGCCAATGGCATTTTACGCAAATCCTTCTTCTGGCCTTGCGAAGAAAACTCCTCGACAATAGCCGAAGCAAGCCCATGAGTCGGAACCGTTAAAGAAAGCCCCAA
>JAQVZU010000103.1 GCA_028708035.1 Alphaproteobacteria bacterium | reverse complement strand
CAGTTAGAACGAAACGACGGACATGCATGACGTATCTCGAATAAGTGAGGAAGAAGAAAAACCAGCGGCTCAGCGTACCGTATCTTTTTTATCGGAACTGTACAACACGGGAAGCACAATAAATGTGCATAGCAGCAAATATAACAGGGAAATAGTTAAAATTTCGCCCATGCCCTGCGTACCTGTGTGTGAAGAAAAGCTTAAGGAAATAAAGGCCACAAGCACCGTTGCGGCGCTAAATAACACAGCTCGCGCCATGCTGGACTGCAGGAAGTCCCGGCGGGACTGGCGCACGAAGAAAACAAAGTAAACAGCATAAGATACGCCCAATGAAAAGAGCAGCGGAAGCGCAATGATATTTGCATAATTTAATGGCATATTAACAAGCGCCATTGTGGCAAGCGTCAAAATTCCGGCAAGGACCAGCGGCGTCAGCATCAGAATTATATCTTTCGGCTTACGCAAAATAAAGGCGGACAAAAGAGCTATCGAAATAAATCCGTAAAGTCCCGCATGAATAAATGCTGAAACAATCGTGCGCCCGGATTCGCGAATGGAAACCGGCGTCCCCCCAGCATCGGGAGCAACCTTCTGGACCGCATGAATAAAGCGCTCGAGCATCTGCGGATCGCGAGGGTTTTTATCCGGACCGCGTTTAGGCAAAGCTTCGACGAGCCATCGGCCATCTGCGGTGATCCAGTCTTTTTTAAGCTCTTCCGGAAGGTCGGCAAAGGCAATAGGCCTCGGCTTCAATAATTGCTTGATTTCGGCAAACTTGGCTTGCATCGGCGTCACAAGGTTTTTCTGTGCGCGCTCAAAGGCTTCAGGAGAAGCAGCTGCCAGTTTGTCCAAAGCGTCAGCCAAATCTTTCGCCGCGGGGAGCTTGGCAGAGGCTTGGCGTATGAGTTCTGCTGTTTTACGGGCAGCTTCGATGTTCTCCTCTCGCGAGGGCGAGGTTTGCGGAGATAACGCAAACGTCGGCTGAAGAATGGCCTCCGTATCGGCGATCATCGCCAGCTTTTCATCCTGATCCTCGGGGACGAAGCTGCGAAGCGTCATCGCATGATCGACTTCGGGAAGTTTTTCTAGCTCGGCTGCGATGCGACGAGCCTCCATTTCGGAAGCCGCAAGGATCTGTGCCGCATAAGCATCAGAGTCAGGGTCCTGCATCGCCTCGAACATCGTCGAAACAGATTCTGTCTTCGGATCTTTCAAGTTAAGAGGATCGAAGTCAAAGCGCACAAATGTGGCCGCTGCAAGGCCCAGGGCCGCAACGGCCCCAATGACAGCAATAAGGCCCTTACGGTTTTGAGCAAGGCGGAAATTGAGAGGCGCGAGGCGGGTAAATCCTATGCGTTCGTTCTCAGCAGAGGGCTTTGTAAGCGTCATCAGGGCGGGCAGTAGCGTGACGTTAAGAATGAAGGCGATGATCATGCCCGCGCCCGCGATAAGGCCGAGTTCGGAAACGCCCCGATAGTCAGTGGGGGTAAAGGAGAGAAATCCCAAAGCTGTGGCTCCTGCCGCCATGGCCAAAGGAGCCGCTATGACGCGAGCAGTATTGCGCAAGGCTTCGGCATGATCGGGCTCTTTCTGGTGTTCGTCGCGATAGCGCACGCCGAACTGAATGCCGAAATCAACAGCGATGCCGATAAACATGACTGCGAAAGCGACCGAGATAAGGTTGAGCGACCCCACCGCGAAGGTCGCGAAAGCAGTAGAGGCTACAAGCCCTGCAAGCAGCGTAAGTCCTATGGGAAGCACAATGCGCCATGAGCGCAAAGCCATAAACAACAGCGCCAAGACGAGGATGCCGCTGAGGGAGGTGGAAAGTCCCGCGCCTTCCGCAACGCTGGCGAACTCTTCGTCATTGAGGGGGACGGAGCCTGTGAGACGCACGCGAACGTCGTTCTCGGGCGTGAGCCCCAAATCGGCTGCGCCTTGCCGTATCGCGGCAGAGGCGGCTTCCCCGGGCGCAAGGGCGGCGTAATCTAAAACGGGTTTAGCTATGATGTATTTGCGCAGTTCGCGCGAGGCAAACGGATCATTGCTCTCAGGCATCATATTGCGAAAGTTTAACGCGCGATCTTTGCCATCAACAGCTGCGCGTACTGTGGCGGCGATTTCCTTAAGCGGACGTTCGATTTGCGCTGGATCGACCGCGCCTGCGCTAACACCTTGCATCATCATGCCGATAGTCGAGAGGAACCCGCGCAAGGATGGATCGGCGGCTATCGCTCCCAGCATCGGCTGAGCTTGGGTCATTTGATCGAGCGCATTGGCGAGCTCATCGGTGGACAAATAGAGAAGGCCGCTAGTGCGAAAGATCGGCAAAGCATCTGGTCTCGAGACGAACGTAAATTTATCGGGCATGCCTTTCAGCTTTTCAGCAAGAGATGCGGCGGCGTTGTCTGCCCGCAGCGGATCTTCCGCATCGATAACGGCAACGATCGTATCGATTTTGTGCGGGAAAGCGACTTCAAGCGCTTTTTCGCGCTGGCGCCAAGGAAGATTTTCTGCCAACAGTTGATTGATGTCGGTGTTGATAGAGATGTTTTTTACAACGTAAGCGCCCAGAGCAAGCGTAAGCGCCAACGCAACGCCCGCCATAAGGGCCGCAAATCTGCGGCTAAAATCAACCAAAGAAACTAGAAACCGAGCGAACATTAACCCTCCCTTGCGCGCTTTTCAAAAAAGCGTTCTGAAAGAACAAACACTATCGGTCTTGCCGAAACAAGTTTTTTGATTCGCGATTTGTTTCAGAAGAAGAGGAAGTAAAGTCCTATGTCGGCTGAAGAACCGAGTTGCGAGTCGCCACGTTCTCTCTTTTAGGACGACTTGTTCCTTCGATAAGCGTATTGGCCAAAACCAAGGAAGTGCCGAGCACAATCACGCCTTTGCCAAGGGCTCCCAAGATTGGGATTGAGCAATCGTAGGCCGCGCACTGCCGCAATATATTACTTAACAGGGCGGTGTTAGCTGCCCAAAAATAAGTGATCTTTGGAATATTCCCTGCTGTTGTTTTCAACGCCCCAAAAGGCGATTGTGAGAACTCACGGAGAAATGTTTTTGCCGCAGGGAGTTTGGACCTGATGTATGACAGATCTGAACCGATGAAGTCGTCCCTCTTCTTCATTGGACTGAGGCTAAGACAAATTCCCATCGCGGCCAGACCTAGCGGAGGCATCCATTGGTGCAGAACGTCCCAGAAGCCAACATGTTCGGCAGGACACGGCAGCTTCCACAGATGTTCTGTCGCATTCCAGCTGCCAGATGTATCCAGAGCATAATCCGGAGGCACCCCGGTTTTGTCGAAATTCGCTTGATACTGTTGCGACCATGCGCTTGAGCGAGGAAAATTTTCAGCAACAAAGCGCTCGCCACAATTGGCAAAGACCTCGCTCAGTCCCTGGGAAGTGTTTATATCTTGCACATAATACGGACATTTTTGGAAAGCAGCTTCTCGTCCGCCCAATGCCTTTATGTCGTCTTCGTACAAACCATTAAGGATCAAATTCTTGTTGAGCTGGTTGAGATTAAAAACTTGATGCAGCGTTTCCTCGTTTACCGCATCGACCAAATCAGCAGATGGCGTTTTTTCGTATACCCCAATCATTACCCCCGCAGGAGTAGGGGCAACCTTTTCCGAGAATGCTATAAAATTTTTTTGGCCAGAAGCAAAGCCTGAACTCTCGTCCTGAAAAAAGCGCGAGTCTCCTTTACCATGGATAAACCTTCCGCTCCAACTATCAACCCAGTCATGCGAATATTCGCCAACTCTGCTCTCCATACCAGCACAAGTAAGAAAATCGCGCCGAGGTTCGGGAACCTTTTGGTAGGCTTCAGCAAATTGTTCGCAATATCCTCGGCTGGGAGTGCCGCATATTTCCACGCCTTCGACGTCCGGGTACAAGCCAAGCTTCTTTTCGAGAGTGAAAAGCCCAAGCTTTGGCAACTTTAGGATATTCTCAACAACGATGGTTTTGCAGATCAACGCCGCAGAGGACTTAAAACCGCTTTTTACCGCAAATGTGGCTTCTTTCGCTTTTTGTATTGCACCCCGGGAAACGCTATTCTGTTTTAATTGAGCTAACTGGGAATACATTTTTAAGCATCTATTTGTTCGTCAATGGCCCCATTATATATGAAAATAATTCCATTTTATACTTTCGGGTTTTATTAATGCGGATTCAACTTCGAAATGCATAAAATTAACCATTAGCCTGGCGGCGATTTGAAAGTTCGGCCAGGCCCCCTGATAAGAGGTCTGAATGGGCAAGCATTTAACGTATGAGCAACGCTGCCAGTTGTCCGCGCTTTATCGGCAGAGCGTCATCAAGTGGAAAAAAGCATCGATCTTCGCCGTAAAATCTTCTCGCCATGAAGGAGGAAGCTTTTGAAAAAAGCGCGCTTGCACATCTATCGGCAAAAAAGCCGTTTCTTCGCGCGCTTTTCAAAAGAACGCTTGAAAGAACAAACACTATCGGTCTTACGTCTAAAATCGCAGATGACATAGCACACTCGTTTGCTATAAAAGCGAGCGAGATAGAAATGAAAAGGATGGGTGTCCGAGTGGTTGAAGGAACCGGTCTTGAAAACCGGCGTGGGGGTAACCCCACCGTGGGTTCGAATCCCACCCCATCCGCCAAGCCTTCGTTCGAGGGCTTCCGAGAGGAGCCGATAACATCCTCAAATACCTAATGAAATAGATCTAAATCAGTCCTATAGTGTCCGTCGGAATTTCACTGCTTCCGGCGAAAAGTGGGCCATTTGGGTAGGCCACCAGATTCGCCTATTTTTAAAAAGGCCCCATTATGCCCCTTACCGACAAGGAATGCCGGAACGCGAAACCCGGTTTTAAAGAATACAAAATCTACGACTCGCTTGGGCTGCACTTGCTCGTTTCTCCAGCCGGAGGACGCTACTGGCGATATAAGTACAAATATCTCGGCAGAGAACGGAAACTCGCGTTTGGGGTCTATCCCGAAGTTTCTTTGGCGGAGGCACGCGATAAGCGAGATAAGGCGAGAAAACTGCTGTCGGAGGGAATAGATCCGGCATCGGCGAAACGCGAAAACAGACTGAAGGCAGCTTTGGCTGCCGCCAATACCTTCGAGGTCGTAACTCGCGAGTGGCACAATCGCTACAAGGATCGCTGGACGCAGATCTACAGGCGGGACATTCTGCACCGAATGGAAATGGACATTTTCCCCAAAATGGGAAAATCTCCTATCTCAACAATAACACCCTTGGAACTGCTCCAAACCCTGCAAAAGATAGAAGATCGCGGGGCTCATGAAATGGCCCGTCGAGCGCTTCAGTATTGTTCGCAGGTCTTTCAATACGCCGTTATTACGGCGCGTTGCGAACGCAATCCAGCGATAGAGCTGAAAGGTGCTTTGAAGCCCATGCGGCGTGGTCATTTTGCCGCTTTATCGCCCGAAGAGCTCCCTCAGTTCATAAAAGATCTGAATAGCAATGAGGTGAGGCTGTTTATCCAAACTCGCCTTGCAATCCGCTTCATGATGTTAACGTTTGTTCGGACTGGCGAGCTTATCGGTGCAAAATGGCCTGAGTTCGATTTTGAGAATGCAGAATGGTATATCCCGGCAGAACGGATGAAGATGAAACGTCCGCACATCGTCCCGCTTTCGCGCCAAGCGATAGAGATTTTAGAAAAGCTTAAATCACTGAATGGCAATCGCGAGTGGGTTTTCACCAGTGTTGCGAAGCCGCGCCAGCATATGAGCAACAATACAATTTTGGCTCATCTGCACGTTTAGTGGGTAAAAGTGGGGTGTAGGCGTGCGAAAAAGCCATTATGGACGGGCATTATTTGAGTTTTCAAGGGGCCGAAAACGTGGCACGTATTCCGGCATGAAAA
>JAQVZU010000025.1 GCA_028708035.1 Alphaproteobacteria bacterium | reverse complement strand
GGAGGAACTTGCGGACGGATTCATTGAACCGATTGGCTTTCCGCCCGTGGCCGTCCACGCCATGCCCCGACCGGCAGAAGCACTCTCAGAAAGCGACGAAGTTGCCTGATCTTTCAAACCTCGCACCGACTGCATAACTGCGCCTGTACCGGCACGGACGACTCCACCCAAACCTGCGGCAACGCGCGCAGCTCCGGTTTCTCCCGAGGTTGCCTGGGCAAGCTGGTAAGAGGTCGAAGTCGCGGACTTCATGGCCGTCGCAGCGCGGATCGCGGCAAGACCTCCGCCTCCTGCCGCGCGCACCGCACCAACCGCGCCCAAAGCCGCCACTCCTGTCAAAGCGACTGCCCCCGCAGCAGCGCCAGCCGTGCCAAGCGCGGCCCCTGCGCCGAGTTGGGGCGCGCCGGAGATAAGACCTGCCGCAATGCCGGGACCGAAGATGCCGAGGCCCAGAAGCGACAGCGCACCGAGCACCTGCGACATGGCCACGGCCAGGGTGACATCCGTACCCTGAAGATTATTTGCAAAAGTCTGGAATAACGTCGATCCGATACCGACGATAACGGCCAGCACCATCATCTTGATGCCGGAGGAGATGACGTTCCCTAAAACCTTTTCGGCCAAGAACGATGTCTTGTTCCAGAGGGCGAAGGGAACCAGGACAAAGCCCGCGAGCGTTGTAAGCTTGAACTCCAACACCGAGATGAAGAGCTGTATTGCCAAAATAAAGAAGGCAATGACGACAAGAAGCCACGCGATAAGCAGGACGAACACGGTCAGGGCGTTGCTAAAAATCTCCGGGAAGCCGACAAGGCGGCTGACTTCATCGAGCAAAGGATGAGCCGCTTGATAGCCGGTTGCCGCGATGACGCCAGGTTTTAAGAGAGCGGCGGCGCTCAGGCTCGTTCCCGAAGCTTTGATTCCGAGGCCGGAAAATGACTGGAAGATAATATCGCTGAGGCGCTTGAAGTTATTCAGAATGAAAGCGAATGCGCCGACATACAGAACCTTTCGGATCAGACGCGACAATACGCCGTCCCCGTCGCCGCCCATAGCCCAAAAGAGGCCCGCGAGCGTCACGTCGATGCCGATCAATATCTTGGAAAGATACGCCACATCTCCCGACAGAAGCCCAAAGCCGCTGTCGATATATTGGCTGAAAGTCGTCATCAACATGTCGATGATGCCAAGGTCGTTCATGCTGTCCTCTTTCGACCGTTCGTTGGCGCGCGCTTAACGTTCATTTCCATCCCTCCGGCTACCAACTGCCTGTGTAGGCGGTCTCGGACCCGAGGAACTGTTTGGTTGTCTCGCGGGCAGCTTCTTCGGCCTGCGCCTTGCGGGCGGCATCTTCGGATTGGGCGCGGAACTGCGAGGCCATCATCTCCTGGATTTGCATCTGCTGCTTGGTGGACAGCGCGATAAGCTGGTTGGACGCTTGCTGCGCCTGCAACGCCCCTTCGGCACTTTGGCTCTGATTGACGAGATCGCTCAGGATTGGCTGATCGGCCCGGACATTTTGAACAATTTGCGACTGGACCTGCATGGTTTGCCGGAAAGCATCCATCGCATTTTGCCAACGCTGGCGCGCGGCAACGGCCACGTCGTTCGTCGTGACGGTTGCATCGTAAGAGTCTGGATATTGCTGCTCCCACTGGCTTTCGAGCTGGCTGAGATTGAAGCTCAATCCGTCCGCCTGGGTCATCAGCGTGCCGATGTTGTTGAGCGCGCCCGTCATCTGCGAAAGCGATGAGTAGTTAAGGTTTGACAGGTTCTTCGCCATGTTCTCAAGCATGACGGCTTCATTCTGAAGCTGACGGACTTGGTTGTTGATCTCCTCCAACGTCCGCGCTGCGGTCAGCACGTTCTGGCTGTAGTTCGACGGATCGAAGACGATGAAGGCATGCGCCGGAGCCGCGAGAAGGACGGCACCGAGAAGAGCGCAGCAGCATAATCTTCTTTTACTCATGTTTCGGCTCCTGTGTCTGTGGGGTGAATTGCTGAACAAGCTCGGCAGCCCAATCGAGGCCGCGCGCTTTCAAAAACTCGGCGGCGAAGTCCTGCGGGCCGTGTTTCGCCAGAATGTCATTTATGAGAGTCTGCGCTGCAGGGCCGGATGCGCCGCAAAGGGCCAGCGCAATGGGGCCAAGGCCAAGCTCGAACAGCCGGTTGCCGCGCCGCGATTGAAGATAGTAATGTTGCTTAGGCGTGGCGCGCGCGATAAGCTCAATCTGTCGTTCATTCAAGCCGAAGCGCTCATAAGCCACACGCGCCTGCGGTTCGACGGCGCGGTCGTTGGGCAAAAAGATACGCTGCGGGCAGGATTCGATGAGTGCTGGCGCAATGGACGAGTCCGCAATATCAGCCAGGGATTGCGTGGCAAATACAACGCTGACATTGCGTTTTCTGAGAACCTTGAGCCATTCCCGGATGCGCGCGGCGAAGAGCGGGTTATCGAGATAGACCCAGGCTTCGTCTAAAATGAGAAGCGTTGGCCTTCCGTCGAATCTTTCTTCGAGCCGGTGAAAAAGATAGGTAAGCACTGGCAAGACGACCCCCGCCTCGTGCATCAACTCTTCCATTTCGAAGCATTGGACATCCGAAAGAGCGAGCCGGTCTTCGGCGGCATCGAGCAAGCGACCAAAAGGCCCATCCAACGTATATGAGTGGAGAGCAGCCTTCAGGACATTGGCCTGGAGTAGGATCGAAAGGCCCGTCAGCGTCCTTTCGGCTTCCGGCGCACCCGCAAGATTGTTGAGCGCGGACCAAACAGCCTCTTTCACTTCCGGCGTCACAACCATCTTCTCGTGAGCGAAAAGCGTGCCGATCCACTCCGCAGCCCAACTCCGTTTTGCGGGATCGTCTATGGCGCGAAGCGGCTGGAAGGCAAGAGAGTCTTCCGAACCAAGGGCGTGGTGAACGCCGCCCATTGCAAGCACTGCCGCGCGCGCCGAATTTCCTTTGTCGAAGATATAGACTTGTGAGCCTTCATAACGCCGGAACTGCGTGGCCATAAGCGACAACAGCACCGACTTGCCTGCGCCAGTTGGCCCGACAATAAGCATGTGCCCCACGTCGCCGACATGAGTTGAAAAACGAAATGGCGTTGATCCCGACGTTTCGGCATAGAAAAGGGGCGGACCGTCGAGGTGGTCGTTTCTCGACGGCCCGGCCCACACCGCCGATAGCGGAATAAGGTGAGCAAGGTTCAGCGTATGGACAAGGGGCTGGCGGATATTGGCGTAGACATGCCCCGGTAAACTGCCGAGCCAGGCTTCGACCCCGTTCACGTTCTCGCGAATGCAGGTGAAGCCGAGATTATTGATAATCCGTTCCACAGCACGCGCCTTGTCCTCGGCCCGATGTCTTTCCTCGTCCCAAACCGTTATTGTCGTTGTGAGGTAGCCAAAGCCAACATGATCGCCGCCAAGGGCCTGAAGCGCCGCGTCGGCGTCGAGCGCCTTGTTATCGGCATCATTGTCCACGAGCGAAGAGGTCTCGTTGGTCAAAACCTCGCGCAAGATGGCTGTAATGGATTTTCGCTTGGCAAACCACTGCCGCCGAATGCGGGTTAGAGTCTTTGTTGCATCGGCCTTGTCGAGCGGGATAAACCTCGTGACCCACCGATAGGCAAAGTCCTGATGGTTTAGGGCATCAAGGATTCCGGGCTGTGTGGAATTCGGAAACCCAAGAACAGTGATTATCCGCAGATGGGCATCACCAAGCATCGGCTCAAGCCCGCCGGTAAACGGCGTATCGACCAGGATGCCGTCGAGGTACATGGGTGTTTCCGGCACGGCAACTGGATGGCGTTTTGCCGAAACCGTTCCGTGCAGGAAGGTCAGCGTTTCGGCATCGTCGAGCGCGCGGACTTCGGGCAGAAAGCCGGACAGAAGGTCCAAGACCCTTTCGGTTTCCTCCCGGAAGCGGTTCAGTTCCCGCTTCCAGTCTCTCTTTTCCTCCTTCCGGCCTGAATCCAGAAGCGCGTTTTCGGTACGGGCCTGGGCATCGGGCGGCGGCATATAATATAATGTGAGGTAGTACCCGCTTTCAAAATGTTGGCCCTGCCTGCCGTCCTCGAATAGCCTGCGACGCTCTTCGTCGATCAGCCATGAAGCCGCGTCGGAAAATCTTGAAGCCGGATAATGTTGCGCTTCGATGCGCTCGGCCTCAAAGAATAGCGCCCAGCCGGAACCGAGGCGTCTCAGCGCGTTGTTGGCGCGGGCGCAAAGCCCGACAAGCTCGGCTTCCGAGGCGCTTTCGAGGTCAGGTCCGCGAAAACGGAATGTCCGTTGAAAGCCACCGTCCTTGTTGAGGACTATGCCGGGTGCGATTATGGCAGCCCAGGGCAGATAGTCGGCCAACCTATCCGATTTTGAACGATATTCGGCGAGATTCAGCATCGCAACCACCCCCTCTGGCGCAAATGACGTAAAAGCACGGGTAAAAAGTCTGGGTCGTGCTTGGCGGCGAAGGCGGCAAGCGTATGGCCGAGAACAAAAAGTCCGAGACCTGCGATCCACTGTTGCAGGCCGAGGCCAACGGCTGCCGCCAAGGTTCCATTAAGGATCGCAACCGAGCGCGGCGCGCCGCCGAGCAAAATCGGCTCGGTCAGCGCGCGATGAACGGGAATGTCGAACCCTTGAAGGTGTTGGTTGCCGCTCATCAGACGAGTGCCCCGCCGCCAAACGAGAAAAACGTCAGGAAGAACGTGCTCGCGGCAAAGGCTATCGAGAGTCCGAACACGATCTGAATGAGACGCCTGAAGCCGCCCGAGGTTTCGCCGAAAGCCAAGGTCAGGCCGGTCACAATGATAATCATCACGGCAATGATCTTGGCGACAGGGCCTTGAACGGAATCGAGAATTTGCTGAAGCGGCGCTTCCCAAGGCATCCCCGAACCGGCTGCATAGGCGGGTGAGGACAAGACGAGAGCAAGAGCAGCAGCGGGAAGAGAACGAAGTTTTTTAAGCATGAATAGTCCTTTCAGAGTTGTTGGAGTTGAGGGAGGGAAAGAGGGTTGACGGCGTAATCGCCATCGCCGTCGAGACCAGTCACTTCGGCGATTGTTTCGATCCGGCGCGAAGAACCGCGACCGGATATGAAAACAACGATGTTGATGGCCTTGGCGACCAACCGTCGCGGAACGACGGCGACGTTTTCCTGAACGAGCTGCTCGATGCGGTAAAGCGCCGAGCAAGCCGAATTGGCGTGAACCGTGGCGATGCCGCCCGGATGGCCGGTATTCCACGCCTTGAGCATGTCGAGTGCTTCTCCGCCGCGTACCTCGCCCACAATGATGCGGTCCGGCCTCAACCGAAGGGTCGAACGCACAAGATCGGCAAGCGACACGACGCCCGGTCGCGTACGCATCGCAACGCAATCTTTGGCTGCGCACTGAAGCTCCCGCGTGTCTTCGATCAGGATAATGCGCTCATCCCGGTCAGCCATTTCGGCGAGAAGCGCATTGGCAAGCGTGGTTTTGCCGGAGGAAGTTCCGCCCGCGACGAGGATGTTAAGTCGCTTACGCACGGCTTTTCGCAAAGCATCGGCTTGGATTGGGACCATAATCCCGTCGCGGACGTAGTCAGAAAGGGTGTAAATCTTTGCCGCTGGTTTGCGGATCGCGAAGCACGGCTGAGGCGACACCGGAGGCAGCACGCCTTCAAAACGTTCGCCGGTAGGCAGCTCGGCGCTGATGATTGGATTGTTTTCGTGCGCCTCGACGTGAATGTGGCTTGCCACGAGCCGAATGATCCGCTCTGCCTCGATCCCAGGGATGCGCGTCGGAATGCAGCTCCTTCCTTCGCCAAGCCTATCGATCCACAGGCTTCCGTTGGGATTCACCATCACTTCTGAAACGTCGGGATCGGCAAGCGCTTTCGCAATCGCAGGCCCCATAGCAGTGCGCAGCATGGAACGGCGGCGCTGGTCGGAGGAGTCGTTCATGCCCCCTCCTTTTGGTCGTCGGCCGCAAACGGCTTTTTGCCCTGCGCCATACGGCGTCCTATTTCATCGACGAAACGGAGATAGCGTTCGTGCGCTATCGCCATTGCCGCTTTGTCGGGCAGCGGCTTGCTGGCGTTTAGCGCGATGCTGAAGCGGATGAAGAGCGCGAGACTTTCAAGGATCATCTCCGCGTCGCGCCGGACGTGCCGAAGATCTGCCGAAAGATTATCGAGCCGCTTAGCGTAACGCTGGTCGATCTCCGTCTCGCCGCGCCGGTCGATGAAAGCTCGAATGGCTTTCGCGACTACATCGGTTTTTGTCGCGCCCGGAAGTCGGCAGAGGGATTCGAGCTTTTCGCTCAAATCCGGTTCGAGCAGAAATTGATGCCGTATTTTTTTGTTTGACATGATCGCCTCCAAAATCTGAGGCGATCATCAGCCGAAACCCGAAAATCTCTTATAACACTTATGCCGCACCAAAGGTATTTAGACCGAACTTTTTTAGAATCCGGGAAGAAAATCGTCCCTCTCGCGGTCCATCCCCTCGTCAACGCCATAGGCGCGAGCAGCCGTGGAAAGCCTGTCCATCATCTTCTTTTCTGCGGCAATATCGCTGTCGTTTTCGAGTTTATCGAACAAGTCTCTTTGCTCCGGCTCTTTGACAGTATTTGTCATCTCTTCCGGCAGCCCAGGATGACGTTGTTGCTGAATGCCACCATCTTCATCGGCGGACACAGCCGGTTCCCCTTCTTCGGACGCCATCAGGCGGTCGTCGATGCCGCAAACGAGTCCGGTCCAGTCGTCCCGGCGGTGCGTTGGTTTGTCTTCATAGCCGCCGTCTTTCAATTCCGGCGCGGAAAGCACGCGCTCGGTAAAATTTGTGTCTTTGTAATACCGAAGTTTCTTGGCGCGGATCGGCAAGAGGCCGGAGACCAAAATCAATTCGTCTGTCGGCGGCAACTGCATAACCTCGCCGGGGGTGAGCAACGGACGCGCCGTTTCTTGGCGCGACACCATCACATGCGCCAGCCAAGGCGCAAGCCTGTGGCCCGCATAGTTGCGCTGCGCGCGCAATTCCGTCGCCGTGCCGAGCGAATCGGAAATACGCTTCGCCGTCCGCTCATCGTTTGAAGAAAATGCAATGCGCACATGGCAATTATCCAGAATGGAGTTGTTTTCTCCATAAGCTTTGGAAATTTGGTTCAGGCTTTGAGCGATTAAATAGGCGCGTATCCCGTATCCGGCCATAAAGGCCAAGGCTGTCTCGAAGAAGTCGAGCCGTCCAAGGGCCGGAAACTCGTCGAGCATCATAAGGAGTTGATGCTTGCGCCGTTTCATCGGGTCGCCTTCAAGCCGCTCCGTCAGCCGCCGTCCGATCTGATTGAGAATAAGCCGGACAAGCGGTTTGGTGCGCGAAATGTCGGAAGGAGGAATGACAAGGTAGAGTGAAACGGGATGTTTCGAGTCCATGAGATCTGCTATGCGCCAATCGCAAGCTGATGTCGTCGTGGCTACTGTCGGATCGCGATAAAGGCCGAGGAACGACATAGCCGTGGACAGAACACCGGAGCGCTCGTTCTCAGATTTGTTGAGAACCTCCCGGGCGGCGGATGCAACGACGGGATGAACTTTTGGATTTTCTTTCGTGCCGAGGTGGTTTGTCGCCATCATTCTGCGCAGTGTATTGGCGAATGATCTTTGCGGGTCTGAAAGAAAGGTTGCGACGCGAGCCAGTGTCTTCTCTTCCTCGGCATAAAGGACATGCAGGATTGCGCCGACGAGCAGCGAGTGGCTCGTCTTTTCCCAATGGTTCCGCCGTTCCAAAGCGCCTTCGGGATCGACGAGAATATCCGCAATGTTTTGAACGTCGCGCACCTCGTCTGGCCCCCTGCGAACTTCCAGAAGCGGATTGTAGCGCGCGGAGCGTGGATCGGTCGGATTAAAAAGAAGCGCGTGCGAAAAAGTCGAGCGCCATCCCGCTGTCAACTGCCAGTTCTCGCCCTTAATGTCGTGGATGACGGCAGAACCCATCCATGACAAAAGTGTCGGCACAACAAGACCGACGCCTTTGCCGGAGCGCGTCGGTGCGAAAGCCATGACGTGTTCGGGTCCGTCATGCCGGAGATAAGACTCATTGAGCCTACCGAGAAACACCCCTGCCGAACGTAAAAGCCCTGCCTTGCGAATCTCGTTTGGCGTTGCCCAGCGCGAGGAGCCATAAGTCGTAACCAATCGGCTTTGCCGCGCGCGCCATAATGATCCAACGATAGCCGCCGCACATCCCATAAACCCGCTCGTGCCAGCAAGCATTCCTGCCTTGTTGAATACCTCCGGCGCATAAGCTTCGTAGTGATACCACCAATCGAACAGCTTCCACGGTTCATAAACAGGCCATCCGAACAACGTGCGCCAGGGCGGGCCAAGCTGCGCTTGATAAGCCAGCATGTCCGCGCACCATTGCGTTGAGGCCCATACGCCAAGGATGACGATAGCGAAGACAACGATGATCTGACCGATGAGAAGTTTTGTAGGATTCATGGCCGCTCCATTTGTTCGGACAAATGGCCCCATCATCGCGCGGAACGCCGAAAACGCTTATAACCTTTATGTACGATATTGACGCAAGACAGGTATTTACAGCGAACGCTTTTGACCGCTTTCGAGGTAGACGGGCATTAAAACGGCTTTTGCAGGCATTCGCAAAGCTTGGATCAACGCTGGCAACCCGACACTTTGCGCACACCCATCGCCATAGTCTTTTTTGCTCAACCAGACCGCTGCGAGTTTAAGTTACGTTGCTTTTTCCAACACGAAGAGTACGCTTTGAAAATCATCTTAACAAAAAGGAGAGCGACATGGCTTGTGCATGCAAATGTAAATGCAAAAAGACCGCGACAAAGAAAACGGCCAAAAAGAAACCCGCCGCTAAGAAGAAATAGAACCGCTCAGAAAGTCGGGGGTATAATTTGTACCCTCGACGGCTGGCCGATGGGAAGTTTTTTTGGAGAACAATCGCGTGCTTTATTTGTTTGGAATAAAAGGAATTAGCATCGCGCCGAACGACAAAAACGCTTACCCTTTACGTAGGAGTGGCTACTATATGCATGAAAAGGATGCTTTACGATTTGAGTTCTAATCTTCCACTTAATGGGTCGCAGCTCGCTAAGCTCACGAACCCCAATGGATCTCGGCTGCAAGATATTCCCATAGCACGCATCGCACTGTAACCCCATTTTCCTGAATCACTCTATAGCGGTACTTATCTTTCTGTACGACAACCCATGGACCATCCATATCCTGTCCAGTCAACAACCGAGTCATCATGCGGCTGCCTACTTCGGGCCAAGCAGCGAAAGTGGGCGCATAAACTACTCCCTCAAACTCGTTATACTCATCAGGGGTCAATGCCGCGATTGGGCAGAACCGAACATATTCGGGTTTATCCAACTTTGGTTCACCATATTCAAAGTAAGCGTGGCCCCGCGCATTTTTTAAGAGAACGCGCTCGATCCTTTCGACTTCGGGCTTCCAGATGACTTTCCTTTCACCGCCCTTCGTCATATATGTCGTTTTCGACTTTTCTATTCTCGCTCTGAGCTTTTCACTTTGCAGCGCCCGCGATGCACTTGGATTCCCCTGTGCTTGCGGATTGGTTGAACCGCAGAGAACTGAGCTGAGGAAGGCAACAAAATATTGCTCATCAAGCGAGAAACCCGAATTGCACTTTTTGCATATTCCAACCACTGGCAAGTTATGTGGACGGGGCTTCAATAGAAGCCCCTTGGTCGGAACGTGATCCTCATTGCATTCCATCTCGGAGAGAAAGCCGCCACAGTGTATACACCAGGACTTATTTCGTTCGTCGGAAAATTCCTCAATCTTTTGCATTTTTCAGGGCATGCTCGTAGTAAGTTCTTGGGCTGCGTGGATCATATCCCTGTCTCTTTCGAGTGTTAAGCTAAACTACGAAATTCCAATCCCTCTCTGTTTCCCAATCGTCCAAGAGATCCCGTCACCGCGCATGATGCCGGAGACCTGTTTTCCGATGTTCTTTTCGAGGACTGGACGCCAGGGGACAAGGGTGAACTCCCGGCTTTTCTCGATGACGGCAAACTTGCCGCTGGCGAGGTCAACCGACTTCCGCAACGTTCCTTCCACAGGTTCGCCCGGACTGAGTTCAACATAGTGAAGGCCAAGTTCTTTGGAGAGCTGCCCCGCGATGCGCGTCAGTTCGCGCCTTTGCAAGTTGTTAAGCATATTGGAACGATAGGAAATAGCTCCTTGTTCCTCCTGCGCCAGCCCTTGCTCAACGAGCCATTGCTGGCGGCGACGCATGACCTCGCGCACCTCGTGCCCGAAGCCGGAGTCGATTGTCGCTTCCGGGTGAGCAGAGACAAGTTGCCGGTCGAGCCAGGTCGCGCCGTCCGTCCCTACCTGCTGCTCAAGGTTTAGGTTCGATAGCTTGTCCACGATGACAGGCGAACGCTTGGCTTGCGCCCGCTCATATTCCGCCGCGCGTTCGAGATGATCCGGCGCTATGATCCATGTCCCGTCGGGCTCGCGGCTGACGCCCTTGGTAAGCTTGCGGATCGCTTCCAAGCGCCGGACATGAGTCTCGGCAAACGTGTCCGTGGCGCGCTCGTCGTATTTGAGATGCAGGTCAACCGTATAACGCCCATCGTTTGCCGCCGCGACCTCGGCAACGGTGCGGTCCACCTGGCGGGGTTCAAGGTTCTTGGGTGACACACGGACAATACTGCCCTCCGGCGTCGGCTCAACGGCTCCGCTCCAGCCCGCGTCGACGTAGTAAATGTTGCCGTCCAGGCTATCCACGATCAGGTAGTGGCGGTCGTTATGCTCATCGGACAAGCCGCGCCCAACGACGCGCCCGATAATGGGCTTTGCATCAGGAGCGGTCGGGTCATGGATAACATAATCCACGGGACTGCGAACGATGTTCTTCTCGGTCATCTCCCGGTTCATGGTCTTGATTATGTCGCGGCGTTCGCCCATGCGTCGAAGCGTGTCCTCCAACCCGTCTTCGAGGTGCCATTGTCCGGGGCGGCGCTCCTCGGCCAGACCGAGGCGCTCAAGGTATTTCAAGCGCCCGGTTAACAATGTTTGGCGGGAAGCATCTTTGTCCAAGGGCGACACCCCGCCATTGTCCGCCATGTGAAGCAGTTGCCGGTCGAGGCCGGTGAAGCCTTCCGCGGTCATCTCAGAACGACGCTGCTGTTCAATCTCCAAATCCGTGCGCGGGCCGAGGTCGATGCGCACCAATTCGGCGGCCCGCTCCCTGATGCTCGTGCTCATGTAGGTGGGCGCGATAATAAGATCAGCGCCCAGATCGTCCTTGCCCCGAAGCATGATATGAGTGTGCGGATGGCCGGTGTTGAAGTGATCGACCGCAACCCAGTCGAGGCGCGTGCCGAGGTCGTATTCCATCTGCTCCATCAGGCGGCGCGTGAGCGACTTAAAGTCGTCGTATTCGATGCCGTCTTCGGGCGAGACAATGAGGCGGAACTGATGCCGGTCTCCCTGCGCGCGTTCGATGAAAGCCTTGCCGTCCGTCCGGTCTTGTTCGGTGCTATAAAGCTGGCCCTTTTCTCCCTCGCGGGTCACCCCTTCCCGCTGGATATACCGGAGGTGTGCCCTTGCCCCGTCCATTCCCTTTCCGGCAAGCTTTACGATGCGTCCCTTGACGATGACGCGGCGCTGGCGGAAGGCTGCAAAACGATCCCGGCTGAGGAGCAAAGCGCCCACGGTTCCGCCCCGTCCAAGACGCTTCCCCGTGAAGCCGGTTCTGCGTATTCGTCCACCCGCCCGGTTGATCGCGGCGATCACCTGATGGGCAAAGCGTCGGCCCGTCCTGAAGCCACGGTTTCCTATTTTGCCGAGCCACGGTTCGAATTCATCCTCTGTCATAGCAGCCTCCAACGCGATATAGGAAAATCAAACACTTCACATGCCCGAACCTCCGAGCCTCCAAACGGCATTGAAAAAAGGATGTGCAGACAAGGAGATGGCCTCCCCTGGAGGCCCCTTTTATCTTGCCTTACGCTCCCACATGCCCCCCGCGCCCCCTCCCGATGTCCACTGCCGTCCAAGACCGTCCACGCGAACGAAACCGCTGGCAGCGGCGGCGCGACGGAAGACGCAATCGAAAGATGAAAGCGGCTGGTCATTTCTCACCTGCCTGTCCAGAGGAAATTCGAATGAAGAGACCGTTCGACGAAGCGGAGTTTGCTCGGTTGGAAGTCGGGGCTTCGACGGTCGAAAGCGCGAAGAAAAGCCGAGTTCCAGAGGCGACTTTCAGCGAGAACCGAGGCGCAAAACGAAGCTTCGCGCCCAGGCCCGCAACGTAGGCGCGGGTTTCTTCGGGCAATGGGTTCCCGGTGCGAAGGAAGTCCTGGTAGCGACCTTCCCCAGCGTTGTACGCCGCGAATAATGCGGGGTATCCAAAGCGGTCATACATGGCTTTGAGATAGGCAGTCCCGGCCAGAATATTGGCGTGTGGATCGAATGGATCGGAGCCGAGCGTATAGGCTGAACGCAGTCCCTCCCACGTCCCCGGCATAAGCTGCATCAAGCCAATCGCACCCTTGGGCGAGACTGCTCCGGCATCCCCGCCGCTCTCCGCTGCGATGACAGAACGGACCCAGTTTTCGGGAATCCCGAACCGCTGCGAAGCTTCGGAGATGTAGGGTTGAAACTGGTCAGCTGGGGCTTCGGCAAAGGCGGGCTTAACGAGGCCAAGGGTTATCAAAATAACGGCGGTTATTCTGTCCATAACGGCACCAGCCTCCCTATAAGACGGTCGCTTTTGACCGGCCCGAAGTAGCGGCTGTCGAAAGAGTCCGGTGCATCGGCCAAAAGAAACAGTTCGTCCCGTTCGAGCAATCGGCACCCTGCCCAGCGTGGCAAAGGACGGCCTGCGCGGTCAGTTTTAAGCTGTCGAGCGACTGCCGCGCCGTTGATTTGAACGGTCGAGTTTGAGATGCAAACGTAATCCCCAGCGATGGCGGCGAGATGCTTAACGAGCGGAACGCCGACAGGTAAATAGCCCCGCTCGTAGGCCAGCTTCGCTGGGGACTCTGGGGTGCGGACAAGTACAAAGTCCCCTCGCTTTGGCGCGCCGGAAACAACGCGGTAAAAGCCAACAGGTACGCTGGCCGAAGCGTTCCAAATGACTATCGGCGTCGGGCGCACGCCAGCGGAAAAACCGATGAGCGCGGCTCCCGTCAGCGCAGCGACAAAAATAGGGACAGACGCCTTTCGCATCATTGTTCCCTTTTCTTTGAGTATGGCTTGCGATGCCGCTTATTCGACCACGCTTCGAGGTCTTCAATGTGGTAGCGAACCAACCGGCCATGTCCACGATAGCGCGGCCCCCTACCGCTCAATCGCATCTTTTCAAGAGTTCGGGGGCAGACGCTAAGGTAATAAGCCGCCTCTTTGGTGGTCAAAAACGGGCTTCCCTGCCGTGCCTTCTCCGCCCTAATGCAGTCGTCATCCATTGTTTTATCCTTTCGGCAAAAATTGTTGCGAACAGGCAAAACATGGCATCGCACAAAGCACGGGGGGAGGATCGTATTCGGGGGGGTGCCAAATACGATCCCCCCCCTCCTGAAGGAGACCGCTTTGGTTAAAATGAGAGAAAAGAGAGGCTTATGTTGCCACCCCCCTCAAAGCGTTAAGAAGCCTTTCGTACTGCACGATCTGGCACTCGGCTTCGATCCTTTCGCCTTTCGGCAAGCCGTTTCTGAGTTCGATATTGGCCAGCCAGATGGCTTCGCGAAGCTCATCTTCGGCGTAAAAATAGCCTTGATAGTCGATACGAAGGACGCCTTCGATATTCTGAATTTGGTGCGAAGTATTCATGGAATGATCTCCTTGTGATTGAGCCGTTCTCCCATCGAGAACGGGTTCACCCTTCATCCGGTTAGCGAGAGTCAAGGCCGCGAAGCGCCGCCTAGGCGGGCCGTGGGGGAGCCAATTTTTTTGTTCTTCACAAAAAAATTGGGGGCACCGCGGAGCCTTGACGCTCGCGTTCTTGCCGGATGACACAATGAAGAGTTCGAGATGGAAAACCCGTCGGCGCAACGCGCCGACTCCGCATACCTTTGGGCGGAAGCGGCATGAAATAACCCCTTGCCGAAGGCGATCCGACAAGGGGCTTTGAGGCGGCAAAACTACGCCGAGATGTAGCCCTTTTGTCGCGCTTCGTCGGCATATTCGCTAAGCGTTTTATCGGCATCGAAGAATAAGTCGCGTTCGATCCGAAGGCCGAGATGTCCGCGCACTTCGGAAAGCTCCTCAAGCGAAATGTAGCCTAGTTCCGGGCATTGCATCCCAAGATCGCAGAGCCCGAACGCAACTGAATCGTTTGGATCGATTTCGGAGATGAGCCAGGTACAGGCTCCGTCCGGCGTGAACAATTTAACGACTGGTTTCAGGTCGAGTTCGGCAAGACCCTTGTCCTTCCGGTCGCGGTTGGCCGCGCCGTTTGCGACGAGTGTCTTGTACTGTTCGGCGGTGAAAAACTTCATAACATTCTCCATGAATTTGAGAGGAAGAAGCGGCCCCGGCGCTTGGCCGGAGCCGCGAGAAAGCACCGGGATCAGCGGTCCCGAGGCTCCCAGAGAGCCAGGTGCGTCGCGCCGTCTTCCTGCGGCGTTTCGAGCTTGACGATGCGGGCGCGAACCCAGTTCGGCCCGAATTCGGGAGCTGCGATCTTGAGGTTCAGGTACGTTTCGCCGCTCGTCTTGGCGACCTGGCTCCAAGCCGCGCCAACTTCGTAGCGATGGCCGTTTCCGGCATAGACGCGGAAGTCAGGAGCGTTTTCGGACTTCTTGTCCGCAGGGACGATGGTGAGGTTGGCGTTGATATTGAGGGTCTTGAGAGCGCCGGTAAAGCTGCCGTCTTTTTGTTTGGTGAAAGTGCCGAGCGTGATAGCCATGATAAGTCTCCTTTGGTGTTCGTCGTCAGGGACCATCCCTGCGATTGGCCCAGCGAAAAGCCCGCAAAGGCGGGCCTGTTCACCTGAAGCAAAGCGGAAGGGCGGAACGCAGTGGAGCACCCGAAGGGAGGGAAAATTTGTCTCGCGAGGAATGCGATGAAGAGTTGACAGCTTGCTGTCACCCGAAGGGGCGAAGCGCAGCGGAGCACTCTTCATCGCAGGGGAAATTTTCCTGACCGGCGGGTTGAACGGACCGACGCGGGCTTTACGCGAAAAGGGACAAAGCAGGGATGGTCCTGCCGCGAGTAACGCGTATGCGAAGGAGACGGATGGCTATGCCATTTCGAATTTCAACCAGACAGAAGCGCAGTTTTGAGGAGTTCTTCGGGCCGAAAAGGTATTAGCCGAAGCCGACTTATCCTTGTCTGCATTCACGAGGCCCCCTTAGCAGCCGGAAATAGTCCAAAACGTCCTAAGTCTGGGTTTCCAGTAAAACATACGATATTGGCGTTTTCTAATGCCTCCGGCGGCGGCACATTCTCTGCGATTACAATCTGAACATCGGTTCCAAGCTTAGAAAGATAGGTATAAAATTTGTCTTTCAAGTCTGTTTCATGAACATCCTGATCGCCGGGATCCGGTTCCCGATAGGCCAGAAGTGGAGAATCGAGTACGACAATCCCGGGGTGGGGGAGGTCTTTTTCCATACAGAATTCCAGCAAAGCAATGTTAAATGCGGCATGTGTAATCGCGCGGAGTCCTTTACCATGGCTTCCGCGTGGCTTGTCAGAAACTACAATATCGAACTTTGTTTCATCGAAATACACACGCCCAGCGCCGGGGAACCCCCAAGCCTGAAGAATATCCTCTATTTTTCTGCTGAAATCGCCAAGAACGGCCTTTGAGAGACTGCCCCCGTCTGCTACGGCTTCGGAAGCTTTACCATCCTTTCTATATTGGGACTTTTTAGCTTCTAGCGCGGCTATCTTTTCTAAAATCTCTTTTGTCCGACTGACCTCGTAATGTTTTTTGATGAGATCGGAAAACTTATTTTTATTTTCCGCTAGTTCGGGAGCCAGCGTCTGCGACACCTTTTTCTGAAGGTTGGTAAATTCCAACTCATAACCCGCAACAGCTTGGCGTAACGACTTATGTTCATCGCGCAATTCATCAACCGTCTTACCCAGCTCGTTTTTGAGTTGTAAAATTTTTGTGATTTCTGCGGTCGCGGCATCAACAACGGCCTTAATATCCCCGTCGCATGAATGTTCGTGATTTTGATTTTCCGGTTTTGCACCACAAAGGGGACAATCTTTGCTTTCAAGAAAGCCCAAAAGAACACCGGATTCTTTAATCGCTTCCAAGCGAAGCAGATCATTTGAATAGTGCTTTCCAAGCAATCCAAAGCGCTCCAGAAAGCCATCGACCTCGTCTAAACGCGCTAATGCCGCTTCTCGCTTCTCGGACAGCTCATTTCTGCTCTGTAAGGCTTCTTGCAGATCTTCTTGTACGGAATCCACAGCTTGGTTTTGATCCGAAATCGAGCTTTCCAACTTGAGAAGCTGATCCTGAACATCCTCATAGGATGCGGCCTCGATCAGATCAGACCTAAATTCGGATATGAGCTGATCAATTAGTTGAATGCTGACCGTATCGGCCTTCTTCTTCGTTGCGCCCACAAACGACGAGTCGTCGATGCCGGTAAGTAAAAGCTTAAAAATTGACTTTTCAGTGGTCACAGTCGTGTATTCGCCACTTAGAACAGGAGAGCGCGTTTTTGTTATGGTCTCTTCTGGAACAATCAAGAAATCAACGAGATCGCGAAAGCTAGCCCCGCGTTTTTTTCCATCAGCATTCAGCTTGATCTGTCGGTTTGACAAATCCATCAAGCCTAAAAGATAGCTTGAAAGGTTGTCCTCGCGCTTCGAACTGTGCTTTGCACTAAGAGTGATGGCTTCCTCACCTTTTATAGTCGCCAAAAAATCACCGCCATCAATACTTCTCTCAAGAAGAGTATCCCCGTCCTTTGAGGACCAAATATCGAGGGAGACTTTGTCGTATCCAACGCGTTCGGGAATGTCTTTGGGAGGCGTGCTGCCTCCAAGCATAAAATCCATTGTCTCAACGGTAAAAGATTTTCCGGTATTGGATGCCCCATGAATAACGTTTAATCCAGGCATGAACTCCAGTATTGCGGGTGAATTGGTAGCTGAGTTGAAGCAAAGTTTGCGCAACTGGAAGCGAGGCTTTGTCATGTTTGGGCTCCATGACTATTTTCTGCGTTTTGAAATTGCAGATGCCAAGACCCAAAAAATTTTTTAGCAAGAAGATCAAGTGCAGCGATCGTATGGTTTGAATACAGCTCGATCACCCAAGCAGCGCGCATCTTGAGTTGCTTGTAATACTCGGACCTAAAAGATGAGACGAACATGCCAGCATCGTCTTCCGCGACGTATTTAAATCCATCCACCTCTGGAAGTTGCTTAATTAAACCACGGCTCATCATGAGATAAATTCCGCGCTGCACCAGCTCATGTTTAATAAGAAGCTCACCAGAGCGATGCGGTACGGGCGTGTGCAAACTTTCAGGACCACCAACGTCGCCAGAATGAATCATTAGATAATCCAGCCGAATAATCTTTTGGATATCCAATGGGTCGGGATATGCAGCATAAAGAAGCGCAACAACCCGACTGCCAATTTCGAGTGCGCTATTGAAGGTGCTAGTTTTTTCTGCGAGATGCGTCATTTATTCTTTCTAACCCACATTAAGCGGTCATCGTTAGCTAACTGATGGCAAATTCCGTTTTTATTTTTGGGGGTCGTCGAAGTATTTAATGGGCTGTTCGCGACAGGCAAATCGGAAGCTTTTGAAACCGTTGCTCGCAACCTGACTAGACCGTCGGGATAATCCATGTCGTGTGTATCGACAACCCCGTGATAAACGTCATCCTGCAAAGCTTCGAATGTTCCAGGCGGCACATTGTCCCGTGCAAAATTCCGAAGCAATTCGGCCGAATAAAAACTCTCCCTCGATCTCGAAAAATGTTCTTTGATCTCACTATGCGGCACAAGCTCATCCGCACAAGATATTTGTTGTTTTTTGTTGTCAGTATAAGCCTCAAATAGCTGCGTGATATAACGGCTTTCGATTGGCTGAATGTCATCAGGAACAACAACCTCAGTCGGCACCGGCGGAAGCCCGCCGCCAAAGCGCGTGGCATGAAAAGGCGTTTTACTGTGGCCCTGAATCAGATCGGGGGCGGTCATCCAACCAAATGTGGAAAAATCGAAAGCCTCAAAATATGCAAGCAGTTCGCCGTCGAGCTTAATCTCTTTACCAACTGCAATTTCATTCTGACAATGTTGAGGCCAGTTTTGGCGAAGCTGCTCTTTGAGCTTCATAGGATCGATAAGAAGTTTTTGCAGCTTCAACCCGACGCCATTTGGAGCCATGAAAAGATATTTTCGTGGCTGTTTAATTCCATCCTGAAGGGTATGGTAGATAAGCTTGCCTAGCTCGATCCAGATGTCGGATGGGACCAGCTTCTCCTCATAACGCTTGCACTGATACAAATCCCAAACGCCCTGAAAATTTGTGTTGCTGCAAAAGCCAACAACGTCTCTACCTTGATCCCCTGAACCCGCGAAGCGCTTCACACTTTGATACGCTGGTTTGAGACTGTGTGCCCATTCCTCTACGAATTCTTCCCATTCATCTGCCGAAAACAGCCCAATCCGTTTCACTGCCGGTATATTAATGCCGTGAGCGACATGTGCCGAAGTCGGGGAGACTTTGGATTTGGGCGTCGAGATGTCCTTCAGCAGATGGTTCTTCATACAGAATCTCAAATAGATGGTGCGTTCGTCTAACTCAAAAAATGAACAGCCACAATCTATCTCTTCTTTCGTTCGAAGGCGAGAAAGCAACTAATATGATCGAATTGATAAAATTTGCTTAATCCGAATTCGAACGGCGCTTACGCGCCGCCCTCCGCGTCGAACCTCCACACCGGGATGCCCATCCTGCGGGCTTTGTCGGCGAGGTTCAGGGAGATGCCGGAGCCGGGGAATGCAATCACGCCGATGGGAAGCGCGTCGAGGATCGCGTCGTTGCGCTTGAACGGCGCGGCATTCTTGTGGCGCGTCCAATCGGGCTTGAAGACGATCTGCGGCACCTTGCGCTGATCGGCCCAGCACGCGGCGATGCGCTCCGCGCCTTTGGGCGAGCCGCCGTGCAGCAGCACCATGCCGGGGTGGCTGGCGAGCGCCTTGTCGAGGGCGGCCCAGATGCGGATGTGGTCGTTGAAGTCGATGCCGCCGGTAAAGGCGATGCGCGGACCGGCAGGCATGAGCGGCTCGATCTCGGCCCGGCGCTTGGCCGCGATGAAGTCTCGGCTGTCGATCATGGAGGCGGTCAGCGTCTTGCGGTTCGTGATCGAGCCGCTGCGCGGACGCCAAGCGGAGCCGATGACTTGCTCGTACTGCGCAGCAGCGATGTCGCGGAAGGCTTCGAAGGCGTTGCGGCGTTCGATAAGCGCCACGCCCTGCCCCGTCAGCCGCTCCAGCTCGACGGACTTGACCTCAGAGCCGTCTTGCTCCTGCTGCGCGCGGCGCTGCGCCTGCTCGTTGTCGTCGAGCGCGCGGTCGAGGACGGCAAGCTTGCGATGGAACAGATACGCAAAAGACCAAAGCACGTCGTCGAGATCGGTTTCGAGGCGCGTGTCGGTCAAAAGGCCCGAGAGAGCTTCGACGCACGAGGCGAGTTCCTGCTCGGCCTGTTCGACGTCGGGCAGCGGGCGCGGATCGGGCTCGTCGCCTTGCGGACGATAGCCGTAGAGCTGTAATTCGTCGAGAAGATGCGCGGTCGGCGAGGCCGCGTGATGCGGTTCGTCGTTGGAGTCGGAGGGAATAAGTTCTGGCGTCATGGCGGTTTCTCCTTGTTGTGCGAGGCCGCGCCACTCGCGGCCTTTCCGGGGATCGCCCGCCAGCGCAAAAAGCGGCTTTGCACCCTCTTGGGCCGCAACGAAGTGGAGGACGGCCGAAGGCCGTTGCCAAAGCCGCTTGGCGCTGGCAGATCCCCCTTTGGGAAAGGCCGCGGCGCGGCCCTTTCAACAGGCAACCGCAATGATGGTGGGACTTATTCCCGCTGCGGCGGCGGATGCTTGCGCGCGCTTGAAAAGGCGGAGCGGCTTCATGTAGGATACAGCGACCCAATGTTACGAGGCATTATGGACGTTTTTGTTCATCCGCGCTTCAGAGTTGTTGCGCTCTGGAAGCAAGTGCGCGAACAATCGCGCGATAGCATTTACGCTCGCTTCGAAAAGCGCTTGGACAGGTTCGAGGCGCTATTACGTGAGGCACAGGGCAAGAGGCCAAAACGCAAGAAGTCGGCAAAAATTATCTCGTTGATGTCTCGCGCTAATAGAGGGAGCGGAAAGTCTCATCAGTGACCCGACGGAGCCTTCCATGACCGGAAAAAAATCATATGGCGCAAAGAAGGGGCATGAGTCGGAGGTTGTCCAATCCATCGAACAAGGAAACCCCAGCGAAGTTGCTCATGCCGCATTTATTGTAGCAAATTATAAGGGTACGATCCCGAAGCAAAAGCCAAAACGAGTTGGGAAATGGCTTTTTTTCGTCGCAGAGAGATTTGTGGACGACACTTGGAAGAACGTAAAACAAGCCGTCGAAGATGGGAAATTATGGACGACCGCCAAAGTCTCAACAGCTTGGCGAAGCAAAGGCGGAACATACGTGCTCTGCGTTTACACTTACGATTGCGATGACGAGAAGGATGTGATGAGCATAAGGAATTACTTGCGAGAAATGGGATTCAAGCGACCCACATCGTACAAGAGTGATAACCAGACGCTTTCAGGCGTCTATTCTGATGTTTCATCGGGGTTTGCCATGTATAAGGCATAGGATTGTGCGCTAAATTCTCCCTCCAAGTTTTGCACAACCTGTTGTCCAATCCACTCTTTGAGCTTTTCTTGCCCAAGTGTCAGTAAGTCGGCGTTAAAGTCTTCCGTTTTTGGCACAAGCGCGCGAATGTCGATAGCAGAGTCCTGAAAGCGTTCGCGTAACCGCTTCAGAGCGAAACGTCCGGCCTCGTCATTGTCCAACGCGACGTAAAGGCGCTTTAATAATCGCGGCAGGATCAGCGCCGCGAGATGTGCGGCTGAAAGCGTGGCAATGATCGGCATGTCCGGCATAACGGTCTTGATCGCGAGCGCAGTCTCAATGCCTTCCGCCGCCGTCAAAACATCGTGAGCAACTCCAAATCTTACACCGTTCCCGACAAGGCATCCCATCGCGCGGCGAGGATCATCGACGGGGGCTTTGCCGCCGTGCGGATCAAGCCATGTGCGATGCGCACCGGTAACAACACCCTTGCTATCTGTGACAGCAGCAATAAGCGCGGGCCACGTTTCGAGACCCGTCTGCGAACGGTAAAAGCATCGCGGATGGAAGCGCAACGCAGAAGCATCGGATGGCAAGACAATGCCTCTGCTCTGGAGATAGCTTGCCGCAAGCGTGCCGTGGATCGGTTTTGACGCGGCAAACAAACGTCTGGCTGCGTCCGGCGTTCCACTTCGCACAGGAATCGCTCTCTTCGGCTTCGGCCTTGTTGGCACACTGAGAAATTGCCTTGCCTCATCAAGCGTCGCTCGAAAATCCAATCCGCGATTAAGCGAGATGAGATCAAGCAAATCTCCATGCTCGCCTGATTGTCCGTCCGTCCATTTCCCAGCACGTTCTCCCGAAAGAAGCACGTAAAGGCTTCGTCCCGGCGTACCCATGACATCGCCGCAAAGCCAATACCGGCCTTGTCGGCAACCGTTCGGAAGATAGGCGCTGCACACCGCCTCGGCGTCCTGGCCGAGGCGATGCGCAAGATCGGCAGCGCGGAGCATATCTCACCCCCGCTCTGCGACTTCGGTGAGAGGCCAGCGATCAAGAAGGCTCTCAAAGACAGTCCTGCCCGCATCGCCAACAGGAACAAACAGGCGAAGCTTCCAAGAAATAATCTCGCCGAAAAGCCCGCGCGCTTTGAGAGCGTCCACCATGCCTGACGTAAAGCCTGTCAGCTCGATGCGATGCTCGTTCATCACCAATGAGCGGCGAAGGGCAAGGCCATCGGCCAGATGCGCCGTGACTTTGCCGTCATTGAGGAGTCCCCATGCGTCATCTGTGGAGAGCGTCGGAGCGTCGATGCCGAGGTTCCGGCAAAAGGCGTCGATCTCCGTTGGCGGCAACATGCGCCCGATAATGCGCTCGCCGTCATCGGTCTGAAGGCGATAGACGCGCGCATTCTTCTCCGGCAACCGCCTCCAGATCGGCAACAGCAGTCCGGTCACGAGATGGAAGGTGCTGACCGAGAATTCTGGAATTCCGGCGACTTCGGCATTCCATGCCGCCACGAAGTCCCTTTTATCGGCTTCCTCCCAATTGCTGTCCTCCAGGGCCACAACGGGCAACGTATCGTGCTGCATCGGACGGACAAGGCGGACGCGCCGTTCCAGACTTCCATCATCGAGCATAAGGCTCGGGGCCGAAGTCTGAACAGCGGCGCGATGAGAACGGCTGTTCACAAGCAGTTTCCCTCCAACGATACCGAGCGCCTCCTCAATTTGCATTGGCTTGTTGCGATCCTTGCGCTGAATCGTGAACAGTTGCGTTTCGGCGCCGCTATCGTGCTTCCAGACCGTTCGGCGATCTGTCACGACAAGGCTTTCGGCGCGGATAGTCTCCAAACCGATGTCGCATGTTCCGGCAGCAATCGCCGCTTCGGTACGGGCGGAAAGCAATTCCTCGAACGCCGTGAACAGCGTGTTCTGTAAGGAAATCGGCAAAGCCAAAAGCCGGTTAAGGAACGTCGTTATCGGCGGCAATTCCTCCTTCAGCCCCCCGGCTTCGGAGAGAAGCGTAAGTCCTGTGGCTTCCTCGAAACGCTGGAGCGAGCAGCCCGAGACGCGTCCTTGGGACAGCATCATATAGAACTGCCGAAGCGCGGCGCGGGCCTGTTCGCCTTCGAGATTATCCTCGGCACGGAACAGCCCTTGCCCTCCTGTCTGGCGTTGGCCGCGCGTGATCGCGCCGAGCGTATCGAGACGGCGCGCTATGGTCGAAAGAAAGCGCTTTTCGGCCTTCACGTCCGTGGTTATCGGACGGAAGAGCGGTGGCTGCGCCTGGTTCGTTCTGTTCGAGCGGCCAAGACCTTGAATGGCGGTATCGGCTTTCCAGCCCGCTTCAAGAAGATAATGGACCCGCAAACGCTGGTTACAACAGCCCTTGTCCGCATGATAGCTGCGGCCCGTACCTCCGGCGTCGGAAAAGACAAGGATTCGCTTCTTGTCGTCCATAAATGCCTGCGTTTCAAAGAGATTGATCGAAGGCGGACGGGTTTCGACGCAAAGCTTGCCGTCTTTCTTGACGATGCGCCGCGAACGGCCCGTGACCTCGGCAACGGCGTCAGTCCCGAAATGCTGAACGATCTGGTCGAGCGCGCCCGGAACGGGATCGAGCATGGCGAGATGCTCAATCATCCTGTCGCGGGCGTCGAGAGCTTCCCGGCACTGCACGGGGTTGCCGTCCGCATCGAAGGCTGGACGGGAACGAAGATTCCCCTCGTCATCCGTGTACGGCTCGAACAGTTGCGTCGGGAAAGCATGGGTCAAATAGCTGCCGACAATCTCGCGGGGAGATAGATCAATGGACAGGTCGTTCCACTCCTCGGCGGAGATTTCGGCAAGCTTGCGCTCCATGACGGCCTCCCCTGTCGAGACGAGCTGGACCACGGGGGCATGGCCTTTGGCAAGGTCGGCCTCGATGCTGCGGATCAACGTCGTTGTCTTCATCGAAGTCAGGAGATGCGCGAAAAACCGCTGCTTGGCGGACTCAAAAGACGAGCGTGCAGCGGATTTGGCTTGCCCATTCAATGTACCGGAATTGCCTGAGATATTAGAGGCTTCGAGGGCGTTGTTGAGGTTCTGATGGATGATCTGGAACGCATCGGCATAAGAGTCATAAATGGCGACCTGCGGAGGCGTTAATGGATGCTCGACAATCTCGACCTCGACGCCTTCATAGGAGAGCGAGCGTGCCATATAGAGGCCAAGGGCTTTTAAGTCCCTTGCGAGGACTTCCATTGCCGCGACGCCTCCGGCCTCGACCGCCTGAACGAACTCGCTCCGGTTAGCGAACGGGAAATCCTCGCCTCCCCATAGGCCGAGGCGCTCGGCATAGGCAAGGTTCCGCACATCCGTGGCTCCCGTCGCCGAGACATATATAATGCGCGCGTCAGGCAAAGCGCGTTGCAGGCGCAACCCTGCGCGGCCCTGCTGCGAGGGCATGACTTCCCCGCGTTCGCCCTTGCCTCCGGCGGCATTGGCAAGCGCATGGGCTTCATCGAAGACGATTACGCCATTGAACTCTTTACCTGCCCAATCGATGATCTGCTGAAGACGGGATGCTTTCCCTTCACGCTCGGCAGAACGCAACGTGGCGTAGGTGCAAAAAAGGATTCCTTCGGCAAGACGGATCTGCGCGCCCTGCTTGAAGCGGGAAAGCGGTTGGATCAGAAGCTTTTCCTGACCGAGTGCCGACCAGTCGCGCTGCGCGTCCTCGATCAACTTGTCGGATTTGGAGATCCAAATGGCCTTGCGGCGGCCTTTGATCCAGTTATCAAGAATCACGCCCGCCACCTGCCGGCCCTTGCCGCAACCGGTGCCGTCGCCCAAGAACCAGCCGCGCCGGAAACGAACGGCGCTCTCTGCATCTTCGGGAGCCGCACTCATATTGTCGAATGTCTCATCGACAACCCATGATCCCGCTAGATGCTGCTCGTGAGCCTCGCCCGCATAGATAACGCTTTCGAGCTG
>JAQVZU010000102.1 GCA_028708035.1 Alphaproteobacteria bacterium | reverse complement strand
TGCCATAAACGGCCGGGAACGCACACACGCTCAAAGGAAGAATTGCCCGAAGGCGGCCCCCGCCGTGAAGATGCATAGGCCTCGGCTCAATCCCTTAAGCCAAAGATAAACGGGCTTCCCTTTAATCCGCCGCTCCATGAAGCGGGTAAAGGCGTTTTGGCCCTCAATAATTATGTGGCCGTGAAGATAAACCAAGTTGTCGGGGTGCTCGACCATTGGGCACATCAACCGCCCACAATCCGTCGCCAGAAGCCCTTAGGAGGCTCTACAGGTACAGAGGCTGCAACCGGGGCCGCGTCCTTCATAATCTCTTCCAGACGGGCTAGAATGGGCGCGTAGAGGTCTTCTTTAGGGGCGGCGAGAAGTTTTAGACTACTTGCTTGTTCCCGCCATGCGTTACGGTCTGCCTTCAGCTCCTTGGCTTCATCCGCAAGCCTATCTCTTTCCTCCGTTACGGCTTTAAGTTGGGCTTCTAACTCCGTGATTTTGCCCGTATTTAGCTGTTCCGCATCGTTCTTGTTGCCTGTTTCTGGAACAGAGAGGGGGAACACCCTATGCAGTTCTGATGCCTCAATGTTCCATTGTTCGTATTCGTCCTTTTGTGCGGAAATACGGCCTTTTAAGATAGCCCGTTGAATGACCGACTTGCTTTTTCCTGTAGCTTTTGCGGCCTGTCCCAGCGTGTACTTCATTGTTCTTTTCCCGTTCCTTGGCCTGTTCTTCTAATTATATACCAGAATCTTCGGATTTGTGCACTTTTGTGAATTCTGGCTGATCTCCAATACCCTCTCCCTGCCTTCTCCACACGCTTATTTTTTCCCCCTTGTCAAGTTCTGCCGCCGCCCATTTTGCGAACTTTGCGCGGGGGATATACCCCCATGCATGATTTGTTTTCTTAGTTGGGTGCCGCTCCACATACTCAACGTACAAGGTGCCGTAAATGTCCATCTTTATAGACTTAGTGTTTCTTAGCATCCCATCTTTTCCGATGAAAATCCGAAAGGGGAGAATATCGGTTGTCTTCATTGGTTTCCTTTCTATTTAAGGGGGGAATGTTTGCCGCGCAGCCAACCACCAAAACGCAGGGCATAGTTGGGAATGCTTTCGGGGTCTTGGCTCTGGCTACGGATAAAACCCGCAAAATGCTCACGAAGGGTGCCCTCAAAGTCTAGTGCGCCGAACTCTTCCCGCAGCTTTTCCAGATCGGCGGTTGTCAGCCCGTACTTTGCTAAGGCTCGGGCAGGGGCGGCAATATGCTCGACGGTTCTAGAAATTCGGGCGGCCCTCCCGACCTTGGAACCGCTTACCTCTTTAAGCGTTGCAGCCTTCGCGGCAACGTCTTTTTTCTTCCACGACAGTTGAACCCCGACAACCTTCTGGCCGCGCTTTACGGGTTCAACATCGCATTCAAATTCCACGGCTAGGGCATTGACGGCGGCAAGAGCGGGTTTGATTGCTTTGGCGTTAAAATTATAAAATTTTTCTAGTCTTCCATCACCAACGCCGAGCCATGCGCGGAATGTCTGAACGTCAACGATCTCGCTTGTTTTGTTGAGATTCACGCGCTTGGCAACAATTTCATACAGCGCGAGGGCGTATTTGCTCGGCATCTGATAAATCACTTCCTTTTTAAGCTGCGCGTACTGTGTCGAGTTTTTCATGACGTTGCGGAACGGACGCGAGAAGCTATAGCGCAGGATTCCACGCCATTGGTTTTCATCGTCGATCTCAGTTTCTGTCAGTTCGAGAATATGAAAAAGCTGCAAGAATCGGCGGCCTTTATGCTCGATTTCTACTCTTGGCTTAATGTCCATTAGGCGGTTGACGGTTTCATCAACCCACTCGTTATCCTTATGGCTTCCACGTAACGAGGCCTTTGGTATCTCGTGGATTTTGTCCTCTGCAATATCCGGCCATGCGTTCAATAGCATGAGGTTGAAGCGGCGGCGGTCTGTCAGTGTCAAGCTTTCCGCGCCCAGCCATTCAATCAATTCCTTGGGTTTAATCATTGATGTTTCTTTGTCGAAAGATACGTCGATTGTTTTTAAAGACTTTTTCATTCTACCGCACACATTTTTGGCGCACATGATTGCCTGATTACCCTACGTCATATAATCAGGTAGCGCAAGTCCCCAGAAAAGTAATCGCTAATCCCCAGAAAAGTAATCGCTAATCCCCAGAAAAGTAATCGCTAATCCCCAGAAAAGTAATCGGTAGCCCTAAATTTCCTTTAAATTCAAGGGTGTTCGAACCCCTGAATATAGAATAAGAGAATATAGAATCTCTCGCTACGCGAGGTTCCTATGATTAGAGGGTTATAGAAAGCTAGAAATATAGGGCTATAGCGTTATGACATCCTGAAATTATGCAGACATGCCAACCGTCAAACTTATAAGGATTTTGGAGCCGCGCAGAGGCGCGGCCTTTTCTGCACGCGCAAATGCGCCCCAAGAGGGGCGCGGCGCGTCGCTGCGCTTACTCCGCTGCTTCTGAGGTCAGAACGGGAAAAACTCACTGGCGGGTTTCCTCTGGCTTCGGCAGTATATGGCTTTTCGGGAAGAAAGGCATTTGTCCTAGAAATTAAGCTGTCCTTTTTTAAGAACAAGTTAGCAAATTAGTTTCATAATTGAGCTATATATTAAGCGCGTTATTCATTTAATTAAACGATTTCAATGAGATAATGATATGAACAGCTCCCTATTAGATTTAAAGCCAGCCTTGCGAACAGCGGCGAAAAGCGCGACAATGCGCCACACCTCACTTGCAGGAAATAATACGATGAACCATGCGCGGAAAAACTCGCAACCGAATGATGAGAACAAAATTTTTGATGATTTTGAAGCATTGACCGCGCTTGTAAAAAATTCGTTTAACAAGGCGGTTCAAAAGGCGATTACAGAAAACGATGCACTCGGGATTCCGTCTCCTTATTCCAAAGAAGGCAAGATTTTTTTGCGTCGTCCATCAAAAACAAATCACACGCCTTGATAATCCATGTCAAAATGGATGTGGATCATCGCGGGGCCTAACGGTGCTGGCAAATCCAGTTTTGCTGGAGATTTTCTCGCCGACCTCGGCCACAAAAATTTAATAAAACTTAATGCCGATGAACTCACTGCCGCGTTGCGTAAAAAGTTTCCTGACGCTGCACAAAACGATCTCAATCTTCAAGCTGCAATAGAGATTGATCAGAAGGTTGTCGATTACATAGATGCAGGGCAAAGCTTTGTCGTAGAGACTGTTTTATCGTCTCCGAAGTATCAAGACGATGTTCTTACAGCCAAGCAAAACGGCTTTAAAGTTGGGCTTGTTTACGTTTCTCTATATCCTCCAGAGCTATCACCGCAACGTATCGAGGTGCGCGTTGCAAAGGGCGGTCATAACGTTGACCACGACAAGGCCATAGAGCGTCACCGGAAGTCTCATGAGCAATTAAGTTGGTTTGCGCCAAAGGCGGATGCTTTATTCATTTTTGACAATAGTCAGGAGGGAACCCAGCCCACTTTGATCGCTTTGCGGGGTGGGGATCAACCGATAAAATATCTTGCCCCCGGAGTGAATCCCTCAGTCGATAGGGCTTTGAAGGATATAGTATCAAAGAAATCCATCAATCCGGATTTCAGTTTTGGATGAACCGCTGCCATCGTCTGGCTTTTGGCCTAGTCTTGTCTACGGCACTGGCGGTGCTATAGGGCTAAGCGTTTATAGCCCTATAGTCCTATAGCCTTTGCTTATGCGCTGTCGCCATTGTTCGCTACTACAGAGAATTTTACGCCCAGGGCGTGCAGGACAGAATTGACGGTTTCAAAGCGCGGGTGTGAACCGGAGCTTAGAGCTTTATAAAGGCTTTCTCTTCCTAGGCCGGAATCCTTGGCAATTTGAGCCATGCCCCGCGCCTTTGCGACATCACCAAGCGCAGCGATAAATACATCAGGGTTGGGATCTTCCGCCGCCGCCGAAAGGTACTCGGCTATAACCTCATCATTATCGAGGTAGTCCGCCACATCAAAAGTCGCGTAGGTTGTTTTCATTTTTGCCCCTCCTTTAGTTCACGAGCGAGTTTTTTCGCGTGGATTATGTCTTTCCGCTGCGTCGATTTGTCCCCGCCAGCCAACAAGACGTAGATGGTTGAGCCTGTCCGCGTGTAATAAACCCTATATCCCGGCCCAACATGAATCCGCATTTCTGAAACGCCCTCCCCTACCGGCTCACTATCGCCAAAGTTCCCAAGGGTTGCGCTTCGAAGGCGGGCAAAGATTCTCGCCTTTGCCTTCTCGTCGCCAAGGCTCAGCAGCCACGCATCAAAATCTGACGATCTAATAAACGTATTCATGCGCCCTCATTGTATCCGATTGGATACGGTTTTGCAAGCCTCTAGTTGGCTTCTTTGAAAGGATTGCCGTTAGGTTGTTTTTAATGAATGGGGCAATAATCTAGCATTATGACAAAGCGCAAAGAAAAACATTACACGCAAGCGGAGCTTTACGCCGAGGTCAATTTTCAGGCGCGAATGCCGCGCATCACATCGTTGATGATAAAAGAGCTTGCGGATAGATACGGCGTTACGATTGGGAAAATGGTTCAGGTCTGCCTTATGGATGCCATCAGCAAGGGGCTTGAAAAAGACCTAGATGCCAAAACAAAAGAGTTTGGCGGCCACATTCCAACCACCGCCGATCTTGTTGTTCGTGGAATCTGGAAGCTTGCCGCCTACCCGCCGCCCGGGGTTACGAATAAGCAATGGGCGGCAGAAATCAAAAAAGCGAAAGCCCTCGCTCCTAAATCCTAACAATCATCATTCCTGTTTAAATATCCCCGCCGGAGGCAACAAGCCCCCGCAAAGCGGGGCGAAGATGCCCTGACAGCCGCAAGGCTGGCAGGGTCATCACTCCTGACGGGCATCGGCATCCCTGCCTGTACCGTGAAAGCCAGCATAGCAAAACTACCTTACCAAAAACCTAATGTCCCAAACATTAAACGGGGCAATAAATGCTTCATTAAACTAACTTGTGTAGAGTGATTTTTTATAACAATGGCCTGATAGAAATGACTTCGTCATTTTCCGGTTTTTGCCATCCGGCAAAATGAGATAACGGCAGCAGGCCAACGAATTTTTAGAGCGATATTTTTCGGGTGTATTATGGGACTGCGCCAGTTTTCAGCAGGGGGAGAGAACCACGGTAGAGCCGCTGCGCTGAAAGCTATTGCCTACACCACGGGCGACGAACTCAAGGACGACCGGAACAATCGCCGCTACAATTACGCAGCCAACAAAGACCCCGAACGGGTCTTAGCCTCAGCCTTGTTCCTGCCTTCGACCGCGCCGGACTGGATGAAGCGGGAGAACTTCAACAGCCTTGCCGATCAGCAACAGGCGGTTTGGTCTGACCTTGCCGCCTTCGAGGAGAAGCAACGGTTTCAACACGCCGGAAGGGGGGGCAAGACGGGCAAGCCGATTATCTCCCGTTCGGATGTTGTCATTCTCGACAAGAGGCTTTTTTTGGACGAGAACGGCCAGCCCCGACCGGACGGCTTGAAATATGCTCAACAAATCCTTACCGACTTTGTGCGGGAGGAATTTACCCGCAAGGGCTTGGTTGCCTCGTTCTCTATCCACGATCAAGACACGAAGGGCGCGACCGGTAACGGCAACTTTCACGCTCACATCATCAGCAACTACCGGAAACTGACCGCCGAGGGTTGGGGGGCACGTGCGCGGCCTTATGGCAAGGACGCTTGGAAGGGATGGGCGGGAGGTAAATTCAAGAAGGTTGCTGCCCTACAGCAACACAAGCTGGAAGCCTTGGACGTTATGCCGAAGCCCGACAGAAAGACACGGCGGGGCGAAGTGGGGAAGGCGTGGGGCACGGCGCGGTCGATTTGCAACGCCCTGATTGCCGCTGTTGAAAACCGGGGGCTTATTAG
Source organism: Alphaproteobacteria bacterium (assembly GCA_028708035.1). Taxonomy (GTDB): domain Bacteria; phylum Pseudomonadota; class Alphaproteobacteria; order UBA9219; family UBA9219; genus CAIXLI01. The sequence continues at coordinate 134 of JAQVZU010000102.1, read as the reverse complement.
CGCGCGCCCCCTGCCGGATGGCGGGGCGAACAGCGCGGCCAGAACAGCTGCATCGTACGATACAGGCGGAACAGCTACAGGCAAATATGCCATTCTTGGAAAGTCGGAACAGACCAGGGCCGACAATGCCAGGG
>JAQVZU010000024.1 GCA_028708035.1 Alphaproteobacteria bacterium | reverse complement strand
TGCAAGCTATCGTGTTGTTTGGCGAAGTCGACGAGGAGCTGCAAGCGGCCTGAGCCTTTGACTACCCTTGGCAGACCATAAAAAAAAACCGCCTTAGGAAGTCACCTCTTGTATTCCGCCTGAAGGGCTCCCATGTGTGTTCCCGCAGCAGGTATTGCTAAACGGGCGGATTCCGCCGGACTTTGGAGAAAATGTGCCATCCGCCGCTGAAATTATAGCCGTTTATGAGGAAATTCTTCAGCAACCGCTTGAGCCGCCGGAAGTTATGGAAGGTTTGGTTTCAGTGGGGTCGCCCGCGCTTCGCGATATGCAGCCCTGCGCGCTGCTTCTGACGCCGCATCCGGACGACGAGTGTTTGACTGGCGCTCTGCCTTTGCGCCTAAGCTGCGAGAAAAATTGGCGAATTATCAATGTGGGCATGACCCTGGGAAGCAACCGGGAGCGACGCGCCGAAAGAAGGAAAGAATTGTCGAAGGCTTGCAGTGTTTTAGGGTTTGAGTGCGTTCTGCCGGTCGAAGGCGGATTTAACGCCGTGACGCCGGAAGCTCGCGAAGCGGACTCTGACGGGTGGAGAAAGAAGATCGAGGCGATAGCGCATATTATTGAGCAATTACGGCCTCGGGCTGTTGTGATGCCTCACGCGGGAGATGCTCATGCGACGCATGCGGGAACTTATCTTCTGGGCATGGATGCTTTGGCAAGGATGCCCTCGGATTTCGGGTGTGCCGTGGTGCTGACGGAATATTGGGGCCAGATGCCGCAACCGAACACGGTTGTTGGGATTCCCGCAGTTGACGCGGCGAGGTTGATGGCGGCGCTGGCGTGCCACGCGGGGGAGGTTTCGCGCAACGCTTATGACAGGCGATTTCCCGCTTATATGATCGATGCAAGCCGACGCGGCGAAAAGGTGGCCGGGATGGGACATCAAACACTCAAGATGGCATTTGCTCAATTGTACGAAATTGGCGCATGGGCAAGGGGGAAATATGCTCCTTCGGCCTTGAGCCGGGTCTATGGAGCGGATGCTCCGTTGGTCGATTTGTTTGAATAGGACAGGAAAGGCTTTCTTTTCAAGGGGTTCTGCTGGAAAACGAGGTTAAGGCAACAAAACGGCGTTTTGGAAAAATATGTCGATATTTCCTTGCGCTATCGTTGCCCTGCCCTAAAATCCGCCCTTTGATTAGCGTGTGAGACTCTTTATATACGGCGTCCCAAGGGGATCAGGATAAAATGGCAAAAAACAAAAAAACCGCTAAAAAGAAACCCGCCTTGGCAGCCTTGAAGGCGAAGGCGAAACCCGCAAAAGCAAAGTCCGTGAAGCCTGTGAAAAAGGCTGCGCCTAAAACCGCGAAGGCTGTAAAAGCGAAGCCCGCGAAAGCGCCTGCATCTGCGCCTAAAAAAGAAACAAAAAAAGAAGAAATCAAAAAGGTCGCCGCTGCGGTGCCGACAGGAACCAAGCCTGCTCAAAAACCAGAGCCTAAAGCTCCTGCGGCGCTTGCCAATTCCGACGAAGCGAAGGCTGATGACGACAAGGTCGATGGCGACCTTGTGGGTGCAGCGACCGAAGCTGTCAAACGCATGATCAAGAAGGGCAAGGAACGCGGCTATGTTACGCTCGACGAGATCAACGCGGCCCTTCCGCAGGACAAGATCAACTCGGATATGATCGAAGATACGATGGCGCTGCTGTCCGAAATGGGCATCAGCGTCACCGAGAGCGAAGATGAGGACTCGGGCAAAGAAGAAAAAGCCGAGGCGAGCGAAGGCGAGGAAGAAGAAGAAAGCGGCAATGTCAACGAAGATATTGGCCGCACTGACGATCCTGTGCGCCTTTACTTGCGCGAGATGGGCTCGGTCGAGCTTCTGAGCCGCGAAGGCGAGATCGCGATTGCGAAGCGCATCGAAGCCGGGCGCGAAATGATGATCGGCGGCATCTGCGAATCTCCGCTTACCATTCAGGCCATTCTTGGTTGGCACGATGCGCTGAACGAAGGCAAGATGCTTTTACGCGACATCATCGACCTTGAAGCCACCTATGGCGGTGCGCCTTCGGCGGAAGGCGAGATGTTGGGCGAAGGCGAAAGCGCCGAAGCAATGGAGGAAGAGCCTGAGGAAAAGCCCGAAGGCGAGGAAGGCAGCGAAGGCGGCTTTGACGACGACGAGCAGGAAAACCTGTCGCTGTCGATGCTTGAAGAAAAAATAAAACCTCAGGTTCTCGAAACCTTCGAGAAGATCGGCAATGCCTATAACCGCCTGTACAAGCTTCAGGCCACGCGCATCGCGGCGACGCAGAAAGGCGAAGCGTCTTCTCCGCAGTCGGACAAGAAGTTCGACAAAACGAAGGAAGAGTTGGTCGATCTCGTGCGCACCGTGCGTTTGAACAACACGCGGCTCGAACAATTGGTGCAGCAGCTTTACACGCTGAACCGCCGCTTAGTCGGCATCGAGGGCCGCATTTTGCGCCTTGCCAGCGACAGCGGGGTGAGCCGCGACGACTTTTTAGCGCGCTATACCGGGCATGAACTTGACCGCAACTGGCTCGTCCCGGTTCTTCAGGGCAAAATCGTCCCTCCGCCGAAAAAACCGGTGGTCAAGGCCGCAAAAGGTAAAGCCGCGCCTGCGGCCTCGGCGGCGGGAGAGCCTGCGCCGAAGTTCGTCATGCCGAATGTGAAAGCATGGACGAAATTCGCCGACCGTCATGAGTCCGAAGTCGACCGCCTACGCACCGAGATTGCCTCGATCTGCGACGAAGAGGGTCTGCCGTTGGCTGACTTTAAGCGCATTGTGATGACCGTTCAAAAAGGAGAACGCGAATCCAACCGCGCAAAGAAGGAAATGGTCGAAGCCAACCTTCGCCTCGTCATCTCTATCGCGAAAAAATACACGAACCGCGGCTTGCAATTCCTTGACCTTATTCAGGAAGGCAATATCGGCCTGATGAAGGCGGTCGAAAAGTTCGAGTACCGCCGCGGTTACAAGTTCTCGACGTATGCCACGTGGTGGATCAGGCAGGCGATCACGCGCTCGATCGCGGATCAGGCCCGCACGATCCGCATTCCTGTGCATATGATCGAGACGATCAACAAGCTGGTGCGCACGAGCCGCCAGATGCTTCACGAGATTGGCCGCGAGCCGACGCCGGAAGAGCTGGTCGAAAAGCTTCACATGCCCTTGGAGAAAATTCGCAAGGTCATGAAGATTGCGAAAGAGCCGATCTCTCTCGAAACGCCCATCGGCGACGAGGAAGATTCGCATCTTGGCGATTTCATCGAGGACAAAAACGCCGTTCAGCCGCTGGATTCGGCCATTCAGGGGAATCTGCGCGAGACGACGACGAGGGTCCTTGCGACATTGACGCCTCGCGAAGAGCGCGTGTTGCGCATGCGCTTCGGCATCGGCATGAACACGGATCACACGCTTGAGGAAGTCGGCCAGCAGTTCAGCGTCACCCGCGAGCGCATTCGCCAGATCGAAGCGAAAGCTTTGCGGAAGCTGAAGCATCCGTCCCGCTCGCGCAAGCTGAGGAGCTTTTTGGATACGTAATGTTATCGGTGGCGCGCATTGGACACGCTTCTTATAAGCCCCTTGTCCCCGAAGGCGTTCTTCGAGACCTGCTTTTTAGCAGCAAGAATCCTGAAACGGGCGCAAAAGAAGAAGGGTTCGCTTATGCATCTAAGGACATTAAGACCGTTCTTACGCTTGCCAAGTCCGAGAAGGAAGATATCGAAGGGCTGAAAGGTTTTGTGCGCCCCGTCTATATCGCTTCTGCGGGCGGCCCCGGAAACGGTAAATCCACGGCATTGTTTCAATACGTCGCCGCGCTCTTCGACGTAGAAGTGCCGGAGAAAAATTGGCTTGAGCCAAGCCTGTCAAAGGCGATGGGCAAGGTGTTTTCAGAGGTTCCGGCCGCTCTCGTGAGCCCTGACAGACGGGGTATTTTGTCCCTTGCGATGGAAAAGCGCCGTGAACCGACGAGCGACCGCGCCTTTTACCTCAAGTGGCGATGGGCGTCGAATTTTCTGTCAAATATCGCTATGAACGTCGCGTTCAATAACAGGCGTAACATCGTTCATGACACCACCATGAGCGGCGGATCGGTTTTGGACAATCTTAAGGCCTTAAAAGAGAGCGATTATTGCATAGCGGTTCTCATGCAAGGAGCGGAAGGCGCTACGCGGCAAAAAGCATGCGATAAAAGAAACAAAATATTTTTCCAATCGCTGGACGCGAATATAACGGCTCAAGATGCCGCTTTTTCTGAAAAAATTCCCCATATTGTTTCTTGGGCGGATCTTGTGGTTGTCGGCTGGCGCGATAAGGTGGATGAAAATAGCAGGCATGTCGCGAAGATCGCAGACGGAAAGCTTCTCGTGCTCGACGAAGAAGGCTTTAACAACTACTGCGCCGCTTATCCCGCGATGGGGGAAGTGAGGAAAAAGCTGGAAATCGTCAGCGAGACTGAATTCAAGGACCCATTAATTCCGGTTGTCAAAGACATTGCCTCCGAAAAAGCCGTCCGCCGCAAGCCGTTCTTTCCGCAGAACAAGCTTTAGAGCCATAGCCGATGAAGTGGAATCGCTATCAGAATGAAGCGCTTGCTTTTTGTAAACAAAAACAATGGGATCCACGCTTTCGCGGGGATGACGGGGGGTTCTATTTGAACAAATTATGCTCTAGGCAATGTGCTGAAAAAAAAGCGCGTTTTAAAAGGTACTGGGCTTAACCGCGACCACGGTAGGGAGATACGCCGGTGTCGGGAACACTGACGCCTTTGGGCAGCTTCCCTTCCTGGAAAAACACGTCAATGGGCATTCCTCCGCGCGGATACCAGTAACCGCATATTCTTAGCCACTTCGGCGCAATCGCTTTAATCAGGGCGATACCGATGCCCACCGTACAATCCTCGTGAAAAATGCCGGTGTTGCGGAAGGACTGAAAATACAGCTTAAGCGATTTGCTTTCGACAAGCCATTTGCCGGGGACATAGTCGATGACGATGTGCGCAAAATCCGGCTGGCCCGTCACGGGGCAGACGCAGGTGAACTCGCTGCACGTAAAACGGACGACATAGTCGTGGACCGGATGCGGATTTGGAACTTTTTCGATAAGCGCTTTCTCAGGCGAAAGGGGGATGGGGGTCGCATGCCCCAACTGTTTTAACTTGATGGTCTTTTTTTCTGGCATATTCGATCCTGCTTATCTCATGTGGTACGCTAAACCGACGCGCCATGTGGTTTCCGACGTGTAGCTGCCCGGCTCATAAGGAATCATTGTGGGGTCCGAGGGGCTTAACGAAGGGCCAACAGGGTCGCTGGCTGTATAGCGGAAATAGTCGTAATCAAGCGCTGTGAAAAGCTCCCAGCGTTTGGTCAGGTTAAAGCCGACCTTGGCCCCCGCTTTGTATACACCGGCGGAACCGGGCTCAAAATCACGATCCAGCGCGTGCATGTTACCCAGGAACTGCACGCCCGCGGCCCCATATGTGGTCAGAACTACCCGCTGGGTGGGCGACCACTGAGCCATCAAGCCAAGCAGCGTCTCTAGATGCTGGTATTTTTCGACGAAGGTTTCAAGGTCACGCGACCAGTAGCGGAACCCAACGTCGAAATAGGGCGTCAACATGACGCTTTTACTGAGCTCAATTCCTTTGCCGATTTTGCCGTCCGCGCGCAGAATCATCGTATGAGTTGTGCCCTCATATGGCGTGTAGCTTACCGGGCTTGCGCTGTAATCGATTAGCCAACCGCGATAGTTTTCGTCGCCGATGGTCATGCTTCCGTCGAGCGCATACCACATGTTGCTGTTTGGGCTCATGTAACTGATGCCTAGTCCTACGGCGGGCATCAAACCGCGCTCGCTGTCGGTATATACGGGGATGCGTTCCTTGTAGTTCAGAAAACCGAGCCCAAGCGATCCATAAAAGGCGCTGTTGGAGTTGCGAATCGTGTCGATGTTGGCCATCGCACCGGAGGGCATCAATACTGTCGCGCTCAAAACGGCGGCGCAGATAACGGAAACGGATTTCATTATCTTCTCCATTACAAAGCTAATGCGCACGGATAATGCGCTAAACATGGCTAAGTTGCAACGATACTGCGCTTAGATCTACCGTGATGCCTTCACGCCACAGGCCAAAAAATTTGCGCGCATCTAAAAATTTTTATTGATTGTTGGTTCGTTTTGACTACAAAATCATTTTACGGAAGCGCACGTACCACTGGCCCAAGGACGGGAGGGCATACCACCCTTTTCGTTCCCCACTGGTTTATGTAACGACGCTTTGCCGCCTGTCACTTGCCCGCGAGGGCCTCGCCAAATGAACGGCATTGTCCCCTCGGGCAAGTGACAGGAATGTGGTATGCAGCAGGGAGTTTTTTCCGAAGCTGTTTGCGGCAATAGGGCCGCAGAAATCTTCGGATTCGATCTTGGTTGCGAGGCAAAGAGAAAAAGGGTCGCACCGGTAACCGGTGAGCGCGTGTGTGGGGCTTCTGGTCTATACATACGACTCTTGTTCGACGACGTTGGACCTCTCGGAAGAGAGGCCTTCGCCCGCATCCGCCTGACCGGACACTCTGCTGTTGGCAAAAGAACTATGCAACCAGAGGGCTGGACCATGCCGTATAAAAACGTCGTTCGCCGACAGAAAGCTTTCGCTACGGGATTGCAGCGTTTTTCGAGCGTCGAGGAGATGATCGGGACCCTGCGCCCCGGCCATTCCGTGCACTGTATGCATCCTGAAAAACTGCATGAAGCCGCCCGGACGTTTGTCGAGCATTTTCCGGGCCATAGCCTTTATGCGATCAAATCAAATCCCGACCCCTATGTGCTGGAAACTTTGCATAAGGCGGGGATTAACCATTTCGACGTAGCGTCGCTGGGCGAAGTCCGGCTGATTCGCACGATGTTTCCGCGCGCGCATCTCGCCTTTATGAATCCCGTCAAAAGCCGTGAAGCCATTCGCGCCGCCTACTTCGAGTACGGCGTTCGCGATTTCGTCGCCGATACGGCTGACGAGATTGACAAGATTGTCGAGGAAACGGATCGCGCTCAGGACCTTTTGATTGTTGTCCGCATCGCGATGCCGAAGGGCTCTGCCGCATGCGCCTTGACAGGCAAGTTCGGATGCACGCCGGATCAGGCCGTCGAACTTCTCAAAATAGCTTCGAGCGTCGCGAAGACCGGCATTTCGTTCCATGTTGGCTCGCAGACGCTTTCGCCTTCGTCGTATGCTGACGCTATCCGCAAGGGCGGCGAGGTCATCGCGCGCGCAGGCGTCAAACCGAAAGTGTTCGATGTCGGCGGCGGGTTCCCAGTCAAGGGACTCGGCATGGAAATTTTGCCGCTTGAGGCTTATTTCGACATTATTCGCGCCGAGATTGCTGCGCTGAAACTTCCGAAAAGCTGCGAGATCTGGGCCGAACCCGGGCGTGCATTGTCAGGCGAGTGCTCGACGCTGGTCGTCAAGGTTAATTTGCGCAAGGGCGATCTTCTGTACATTAATGACGGAAGCTTCGGCAACATGTTCGAAATCGCGTCCATGAACTGGAAAAACGACTGCGCTCTGTATCGCCTGCCCCGCAAGAACGAAGAGACGGCGGCTCCGAGTTCGAAGCTCGCGCCTTTCCGGTTCTATGGGCCGACGTGCGACTCGGTCGATTACATGGCCGGGCCTTTCCTGCTGCCTGAAGACGCGAACGAGGGCGATTACATCGCGCTCGAAGGCATGGGCGCTTATATGGCGTGCTCACAATCGCGCTTTAATGGATTCTTCTCTGATGCCAAGGTTGAGATCGTTTCCACGACCAGGACGACTCAGTTGAAGGTTGTGAAATAACCTATAAGGTTGACTTGGGGATGCGCGCGGATCGCGTTTTCCCCGGTCAACCCTCCTTTCACCGCTTTCACCAGACACACCGGGAGAATAATCTTGACCAATTACAAAAAGTTTCATCGTTTCTCGAACCACATTTTTATGATCGGCTTCGGCTCTATCGGACAGGGCGTCCTGCCGTTGATCCTGCGCCACTTCGACGTTTCCCCGGAACAGATTTCGATCATCACCGCGGATAATCGGGGCCAAAAAGAAGCGGAAGAATACAATGTCTCTTTTGAAGTTAATCCTCTGACACCGGAAAACTTCCGGCAGGTTCTGGGCTCGCATCTCAAACAGGGCGATTTCGTCGTTAATGTCTCGGTAGACGTTTCCTCAACGACCTTGATCGAACTATGCCAAGAGAAAGGCGCGCTTTACATCGATACGGTGGTCGAGCCTTGGGCAGGAGCTTATACGGACCCGCATTTGTCGGTTTCGGATCGCACGAACTATGTGCTGCGCGAAGAAGCGCTGGCGCTCGTTCCCAAGTACAAAAATGGCTCAACTGCGGTTGTTTGCCACGGCGCGAACCCCGGCATGGTGAATCATTTTGTCAAAGTCGCCTTGCTTAATATGGCCAAGGACACGGGTCTTCAAGTCGCCCAGCCCAAGACGAGGGAGGATTGGTGCAAACTGGCGCAGAAACTTGGCGTCAAGACCATTCACATCGCCGAGCGCGACACGCAAAGAAGTGACAAGCCAAAGGAAGTGGACGAATTCGTCAACACTTGGTCCATCGACGGGTTTTACAGCGAAGGCAACCAGCCTTCCGAACTCGGCTGGGGCACACATGAAAAAGAAATGCCGAAAAGCAGCGGCGCGCATGCCGTTGGCAGCAAGGCGGCAATTTACCTTAACCGTCCCGGCTCGAACACGCGCGTACGGAGCTGGACGCCGCTTGAAGGGCCATATCACGGATTTTTGATTACGCACAACGAGTCCATCTCGATTGCGGACTTTTTGACTTTGCGCGGCAAAAACGGTGAAGTGATTTATCGTCCCACGTGTCATTATGCCTATCACCCGTGCGATAATGCGCTCCTGTCTCTTCACGAGATGAACGGCAAGAATGGCAAGCTGCAAAACCGCCAGCGGCTTCTCCGTGCCGATGAGATCGTTGACGGCATTGACGAACTTGGCGTGCTGCTTATGGGCAATCCGAAAGGCGTTTATTGGTATGGGTCGCGCCTGTCCATCGATCAGGCGCGCGCGCTTGTCCCTCATAACAACGCGACGTCGCTTCAGGTTACGGTTGCGGTTTTGTCTGGAATGCTTTGGGCCATCGAAAACCCGAAAGCGGGCATAGTGGAACCAGAACAAATGGATCATGAGCGCGTCATGGAGCTTGCTGTTCCTTATTTGGGAGACATGGTGGGCGTTTGGGGAGATTGGAATCCGCTGCGGGACAGAAATGGTCTTTTCCCCGAGGAACTCGACACAGAAGATCCCTGGCAGTTCAAGAATATCCTTGTGGCGTAACAAGGCCTGAGGCATTTTGGCTGCCATGCAATCAAGTGGATACCTCCGGCATTTTACATCTTGCCGACAACACGACCTAAACCATTTTGTGCCCTTCTTTGTGGGAAGCAAGCGCTATGGATGGATCAAGAGAGAAAATGTTTCTGTCTTAGCCTCAAAAACGAAGCTTTTCGAAGCGTGCAGCGCAGGCCTCAAATTGTCGCCGAAATTCACGGCCTTTGAGGACCGCAGCGGCGCGTTGATGGAAGCCACGTTTGCCTTGTGTGAGCATATCGGCAAGCCCCTGCGCAACGAGATGTATCCAATTGTAGAGCACTTGGATGAACAGCCTCTCGGGCAGATCGACCGCGTCGCGGTTCCATGGTTCGGCGTTCGCGCGTGGGGCATCCATGTCAATGGATATGTCCATAAGGCCGATGGACTTTGGCTATGGGTCGGCAAGCGCGCGGACAACAGGCAGGTCGAACCGGGAAAGCTTGATAACATCGTCGGCGGCGGACTTCCCATTGGGATATCTCTTGAGCAGAATCTTTGCAAAGAAGCAAAAGAGGAAGCGGGCATGGAGGCCTCACTTGCGCTTACGGCGAAGCTTGTCGGGCCTTTAAGCTATAGCCTCGAACTCGCGGATGGACTGCGCGACGATACGCTTTATATTTATGACCTTGAGCTTCCCGAAAGCTTCACGCCGCGCAACACCGACGGTGAAGTTGCGGAATTTCGGCTCATGCCGGTTGCCGATGTGGCAAGGCTTGTGCGCGAAACGGATGCTTTCAAGTTCAATTGCGGCATGATCGTTACAAACTTTCTGCTGCGGCATGGATTTATTGCGAAGAACGATTCCGAATATGCGGGCCTCGTGAGAGCAAGCGAACAAGCTTCTTAGAGCGAGGGAATATTTCCAAAAAGAAAATAGGATCCCCGCCTTCGCGGGGATGACGGGGGTTCTATTTAAACAAATTAGGCTCTAGGCTCGCTTTTTTGCTTGCCTTTGGTCGATGGCATTTTTCATCGAAATGAAAAACTGTTCATGGCTGCTGCGCATTTTCCAAGGGTCTTGTTCCACGAAGATTTTCAGGCGCTCGAAAGACTTCTTTTCGTCGCAGTTCTCGACATCGAAAAGCTCGGGCTTTCCGATCAGGTATTTCGACGCCCAGCCGGGAGCGGAGGCAAAAAACGATTCGATTTCTTCGAAGGTCTCACGTGAAATCAGATTGGCAACTTGAAGGCGACGGAAAAAATCGACATCGACTGCGATGAGCGACGCGACTTTCTGCCCCGCATCCTGAAGGCGGCGCAGACCGTTTTCTCCGCGCACCGTAACGCAGAGATTGCCGCAGCATGTGAGCTTGTTCTTTTCCAGAATCGGCTGCCAAAGGTCGAAAAAGCTGGCGGCATTGTTGATGAGGTCCGAAACATGCAAAACTTTTTGGCCTAGTTTTACCGGATGCCTTGAGAACATTGCGCCGTTTTTGAACAGGTAAAGATGAGGAATTTCAGCAACATACGCGAAAGGGATCGAGAAAAGCCAGTCACGGCGCTCTCCGCCGGAAACCATATCGTAGGAGCCGGGGGGATATTCTTTCTTTGCCTTGTCTGCCATGGTGGCGATAAGGCGCTGCCATTGGGGAGCGGCTTTAAACGAATCCAGGATTAGCTTTTCGAGCCGGTCGGCGCGCGCCGGGCCATCGGCGGTTTCGGCAATAATGGTGGTGATTTCACGTAGCAGACGTTCGGATAACTCCTTGCCGATAACCATTTCGGTGTTCACGTAGAATGGGCCTGGGACGTTGGCGGCGTACCAGAAGACGGGGCCTTTGGAATGATTCCAGATAGAAACCGCGCGGGTGTCCAAAATGAGCTTCAATAAATCGTCTGGCGTATAGATCATGATTCGCTCTGTTCTTTCTTTTCTACGCCTTTATGTTACACGTATCGGGGTCAAGTTCAATCGGGATGAAGATGGATCTTATCGTTAAAAGCTCCAATCTCGCAATTTGGGGGGATACGGAAATCCGGTGTGCCGTGGGGCGCAAGGGGTTTTGTTCATTCGAGGACCGGGTTGACGGCAATGAGACCACCCCTGTCGGACGCTGGAACATGCGCGAAGTCTTTTATCGGCCCGACAAAATCGAACGTGCAGACATTGCGACGGACTTGCCTGTGCGCGCTCTGGACAAGAACGACGGATGGTGCGACGAGCCAGGCGATCCGAATTACAATCGTTTTGTCAAACGCCCCTACCCTGCTTCCGCCGAAAAGCTTTGGCGCGATGACGATCTGTACGACATCATCGTCGTTCTCGGGTACAACGACGCCCCGGTTGTTAAAGGTAAAGGAAGCGCGATCTTCCTCCATGTCGCTAGAGAGAATTTTGGCGGCACAGCGGGATGCATCTCGGTTTCTCGCAGGGATTTACTAAAAATCCTACGCGGTGCGCGCATAGGGTCGGCTGTCCTTGTTTCCCCACAAGCCTAGAAATCCGTCGATGTGTTTCCAAGCTTCCTCGCGCAAAGGAGCTGTCTCGTTGAGAAGATCATGGCGCGCGCCGGAAATAAGCTGCGTGCGAACATCGCGGATCATGCCAAGGAACGGCAAGATTTCGAGGGGAGGGGTTACTGCGTCTTGATCGCCCATCAGCGCAAGCACAGGGACTTCGACGCCTTGCAGATAGGGCCACGTTTGCGCTGTATTCATCGATGTCAGCGCTTCGAGCATCCACCCCCAGGTCACTCCGCCCGTCGTCAACTGGGGGTACGCGGCGAAATAGTCGGCCATCATTCTGAAGCGCGACTCATCTTGTGTCAGGGGGTTGTTAGCGAAGACGAGGTCTTCTCCGCCGAAGTCGTGCTGCATCGGCGCATAGATCGTCTCGTGGCCGAAGAAACGGACGCTCGCCCAACTGATGCCGAAACCGGCCATGTGCGCCGCCATTCCTGAAAGCGAGACCATCGGCGACGTCAAAAAAGCGCCCGAAACCTTTGATGGCTTGTCTTCGGCAAGCCATCGCAGGAGAATGTGCGCGCCTAGAGAATGGCCATGGACGATAAGAGGCTCGCAAAGAGCGCGGCACAAGACTGATTCATAAAATGCCCGGAGATCGTCAAGATAGGTCGAGAACTTATCGACGTGCGCGCGCTGACGCAAAGGGCCATCAAGAAAACGCGAGGAAAGACCCTGCCCTCGCGGTTCGTAAATAAAAACACGGTATCCTTTTTCGACCAATAGACGGCCACATTCGATATATTTCTTTTCGATGAACTCGCGAGCGCCGGGGACGACGAGGACTGTTCCTTTCGGTTTCAACGTCGCGGCAAATTGCGCATAGCGCAGACGTCCTCCGTCTTTCAACGTTAAGTAAAAATGAGGCAGCAGATCTTGGACCATTTAGAAATTCTATTACAGTGGACCGGCGATAAAGCCCTCGGCGGTCAAAACTCTTGGCAGCCGGAACTGGACGGTATATCAAAAACCGCCAAGGGATGGCAGAGAAACATTACTTACCCGTAAAGAAGGTCAAAATTATGGAAGGAGGCGTTTTCGCGCTCGGAAATTTCGATGGCGTTCATCGCGGCCATCAAGCCGTTGTCCGGGAGACCATCAAAAAAGCGCGAGAAATAAAAGCTTCGGCGAAAGTACTGACTTTTGAACCGCATCCGCGTTCTTTCTTTCAGCCAAATTTACCTCCTTTTCGGTTGACCCCCCCGGAGGTCAAAGAGCGGCTTTTGAAGGCTTTAGGAATTGACCAGATTGTAACATTAACTTTCGACGCAAATCTTGCGGGAATGTCGGCGCAAGAGTTTGTTGAAAATCTGTTGATTCAAAAACTCAAAGTTCAGCATATCGTCGCGGGAAATGATTTCGCCTTCGGTCGCAATCGCAGCGGAAACATGGCGAAGATGGAGGCTTGGCTTGCGCCTCACGGGATAGGCGTCACCGAAGTGGGGGAAATGGGTGAGGATGGAGAAGTCTTCTCATCCTCGAGAGCGCGCGAACTGCTTCTTGAAGGCGAGGTCGAAGCGGCAGCAAAAATTTTGGGGCGGCCCTGGTCTATCGAAGGGACAGTCGTTAAGGGGAAAGGCATCGGCGGGAAGACGTTTGGATTTCCTACCGCAAACATATGTTTAGGCGATTATCTGAGGCCAAAATTCGGGGTTTATGCGGTGAGGGCTGGAAAACCGGGGGAGGCTTTGACAGTGCGCGGCATCGCAAACATCGGAGCGAGGCCGACTTTCGGGGAGCATTCGGAAAACCTTGAGGCATTCCTTTTCGATTTCGATCAGGACATTTACGGGCAGAAATGGGAATTCGCGCTGACGCATTTTGTTCGTCCCGAACGCAAGTTCGACAGTCCCGAGGCGCTTAAAACACAGATCGAGAAGGATGTCGCGACAGTGAGAAAGCTTTCTTTTGGTTTGCGGTAAGCTGGTAGGACAAGTCTTGAGCCTTATTATGATCTTTGCGAGAATAGGCAATGATATGATACCTATGACCTATTTTACGGATGCCCTGTCACTTGCCCGCAAACTCGGGGCGTTGGCGACGTATGAAGCAGCGCAAAAATAAGCTGAAACAATTTTAACCAACGCTTCTCAACCTCCAAAGTGCTACTGTTCTGCATTCTGGAGGTGAAAATTGCAGGAAGATATAAAAAATGGCCGGGTCCTCACCCTCTACATAAACTCGGCCAGATCCATGAAAATGGTCGGAAAAATTCTCGGTAAGGATTTTCTGAAGCCTCTGCTTGAGCAAGGTGAAAACCCCGAAGTGCTTTTCTATGGTCCTTTCTGGAGCGGCAAATCGGTGGCAGCGGACAAGATAGCGGCGATTTGCAAGCCAGTCGCTTCTCAACTCCGAAATAAGGATTTTAATTGGAGCGCGCACTTCCATAAAGCCCGCATGGATAAGATGGAAAAAAAGAGCGGGCGTTCAAAGCTCGATATTATCCAACACCCTACACCCGAATTTCTGGAGCGAGCCGATCTTGTCGTAGTGATCTCGCGCCCGCTGGGAGAAAAGCCGAAGTTCGACATAGAAAATGAATACTATTTCAATGCAAACCTCGCCGAGCTTGGCACGGTCGCATCGGACATGGAAAGTAACCCGGCAAGTATTTACTGGCAAACTAACTCCATTATGCAGTCCTCAAGAGAAGACACCGCCACGGAGCGAAAGGCCCGTATCGTGAGAATAATGGTCAGCACCAAGAAACCCAAAATCGCTGTCGCCTTTGAAAAAGCAGCGAAGAAGCTTGAAGCAAAATTCGGCCCCAAAAAAAGGACGCCTGATTCAACGCAATTTCAAGTCCTAAACCTTTAATCTTCAAATCGACGACAGCTAACCTAAATCTCTACTTGCATTCCCGCAGGCAGTTTTGCAAGTCGCTCTTGCACTGGCCACTGGCCCCAAATACGCCGGACGGACCTTTGATCCCGTCGTTGGTCGAAGCGGCGGTCGAGTCCATGCAGCCTGAGTAGCTTTCGTTACACGCGCGCTGGCACATTTCTTTGTCGCTTTCGATAACGGTGGTCTTGCCGTTCTGATCGGTATAGGTGTCGGGCTTCTTGACGCCTGAGATGCACCCCGAAAGCATTCCCACGACCGCGATCACAAGAATACTTTTCTTCATGGGGCTTACTCCTTGGCGGTTGGCGCTTCGACTTCAGCGGCGGCGGATTCTTCGGACGGCTTCTTCAAAGCGGCCTGCTTGGCGCCTTTTGCTTCAACGTCGCGATCGACAAACTCGATCATCGCCATCGCCGCTGCGTCGCCATAGCGGAATCCCGCCTTGAGGACTCGAGTATAGCCGCCGTTGCGCGATTTGTAACGCTCGGCAAGCGCTCCGAATAACTTTTTTACACATCCTTCGTCACGAAGGATTGACAGAGCGCGGCGGCGGTTCGCAAGACCGCCCTTTTTGCCAAGCGTTATCAGGCTCTCGACCAACGGGCGCAAATCCTTCGCCTTGGGCAAGGTCGTTGTGATCTGCTCATTTTCAATAAGAGCGACGCACATATTGGCGAACATAGCCTTGCGGTGTGTCGCCGTGACGCCGAGTTTACGATATCCATTTCCATGACGCATAGGTATATTCTCCTTCTAGTGCTTGGTTCTGTGCTCTCGCCAAAGGCGCTCGTGCAGAAACCGGTTGTAAAACCCCGCGCCTGATGCCTCAGTACGCGGGACTATAAATCAATATCAGAACGGCTCTTCCATCCGCTTGGCTAACTCTTCGATATTCTCGGGCGGCCAGTTGGGAATCTGCATGCCCAAGGAAAGGCCCATCTGGGTCAATACTTCCTTGATCTCGTTCAAGCTCTTGCGGCCAAAGTTCGGGGTACGAAGCATCTCGCTCTCGGTCTTCTGAACCAAGTCGCCGATGTAAACGATGTTGTCGTTCTTGAGGCAGTTCGCCGAACGAACCGAAAGTTCAAGCTCGTCCACCTTGCGAAGCAGGTTGCGGTTAAAGGGCAATTCGCCAGCCACTTCCGGCTGCGCCGCCGCCTGATGCGGTTCTTCAAAGTTGATGAAGAACTGCAACTGGTCTTGCAGAATACGCGCCGAAATAGCGACGGCATCTTCCGGCAGAATGGACCCGTCGGTCTCAACCGTTAAAATCAGTTTGTCATAGTCGGTCACCTGCCCGACGCGGCTGTGCTCGATCTTGTAAGCGACCTTGCGAACCGGACTGAACAGCGCATCAATGGGAAGCAAGCCGATCGGCGTGTCTTCCTTGCGCAATTGAGCAGCCGGAATGTATCCGCGCCCCGTCTCAACCGTTAGCTCCATTGAGAGTTTCGCGTCCTTGTCGAGCGTGCAGATCACGAGATCGGGATTCATAATCTCGACTTCCGATCCGGTCTCAATCTGGCGCGCGGTCACTTCTCCGGGTCCTTCGGCGCGCAAACGCACGCGGCGGAGAACATCGGAATGGGACCGGAGCGCGAGGGCCTTGAGATTGAGAATGATGTCGGTGACGTCTTCGCGAACGCCGGGGATCGATGAGAACTCGTGCAGCACGCCCTCAATCTGGACCGAAGTAACGGCGGCCCCCTGTAACGACGAAAGCAAAATGCGGCGAAGCGCATTGCCGAGAGTCATGCCGAAGCCGCGTTCCAAAGGTTCGACGACCATGGTTGCGACGTTCGGGTTGCTCTCTGATGTTTGTACGTTCTTAGTCGGCTGAATCAGCGACTTCCAATTTTTTTGTAACACGGCCTGACCCTTTCGGTTAATTCAAGCAAATACGATTATTTTAAACGCGACGGCGCTTGCGCGGACGGCACCCATTATGTGGAATAGGCGTCACGTCGCGAATCGACGTCACGGAAAAACCAACGGACTGCAAAGCGCGCAGCGCGGACTCACGCCCTGCCCCCGGCCCCTTCACTTCGACTTCGAGAGTGCGGACGCCATGTTCAATCGCCTTGCGCCCCGCGTCTTCGGCAGCCATCTGCGCCGCGTATGGCGTGGATTTGCGCGAGCCTTTGAAACCCATCAGGCCCGAAGACGACCAGGCTATCGTGTTGCCCTGAGCGTCGGCTATAGTGATGATTGTGTTATTAAACGATGCGTTGACGTGTGCGACGCCATTAACGATGTTCTTGCGTTCACGGCGACGGCGAGCTGGGGCCGCCTTATCGGACTTGCCGTCAGTCTTTTCTGGTGTAGCCATATTTTTCTTTCCCTTTTTACTCCCCGGAATAATTTCCGGAGTTTGCACTTCATCCCGCGAGAAGAATATTCCGAATCATTTGGACCTCCGCCTTCGCGGAGATAAGAATTTTCCAAGGCTTGCGAAGCAAGCCGAGAAAACTCTTACTTCTTCGTCGCGATCTTCTTGCCGGCAATCGGCTTGGCCTTGCCCTTGCGAGTGCGCGCGTTGGTGTGCGTGCGTTGTCCGCGGACGGGAAGACCCTTGCGATGGCGCAGGCCGCGATAGCAGCCCAAATCCATCAAACGCTTGATGTTCATCGAGACTTCTCGACGAAGGTCGCCTTCGACCTTGTAGTTTTTGTCGATGTCTTCGCGAACCTTGAGAATCTCACCTTCGGTGAGTTGGTTCACGCGCTTGGCCGGATCGATCCCAACGCGTGCGCAGATCTCAAGAGAATTCGTAGGACCGACTCCATAGATATAGCGCAATGCGATGTGCAAAGGCTTTGTCGCCGGAATGTTGACGCCTGCAATACGAGCCACTTCGTTCTCCAAAAAACAACAAAAACGCCGCGTTGGCGAGAGACACCTTCACGCGCCAAAACGGTGTTGATTGCAATAAATTCCAGCCCCTACCCGAGGCCGAGGTGCGCGCAGTATAGAAGTTAACGAAAGAGAGTCAAGTAGTTGAAGCATTTTTCGGACTATTCGCTTCGAACGCATGACGGCAAAAACAAAAAAGGTCATAAAATAATGTTTCAAAACAATAGGTTCCGGCAAACTCTTTGCGTAAATTCTGAGAAACAACCGACTGGCGTGGACTCAAGCGCAGTCGCCCTATTCCCCCGCAAACTTTTCCAAGTCCTCGTCGGAAATGTCGAAATTCCCGAAAACATTTTGCACGTCGTCATTGTCTTCAAGCAGCTCGACAAATTTCAATAAGTTCTGAGCCGTCTCTCCGGCCAAGGGGGTTTCGGTTTTTGGGTACCATGTCAGCTTAGCGCTTTCTGCCTCTCCGAACTTTTCTTCCAAAGCCGCCCGCACTGCCCCAAAATCCTCGACAGGACAGGTCACGGCATGCTCCATCTCATCGCTTTCGACATTATCCCCGCCTGCTTCGATCACGGCTTCGAGCATCGTATCCGCTGACGCAGCCTTAGCGAGAAATACTATTTCGCCGACGCGCGAGAACATAAAAGCGACGGACCCGCTTTCGCCCATGGAGCCGCCGTTCTTTGAGAACAACGTGCGCAGCTCAGCCGCCGTACGGTTGCGGTTGTCGCTCAATGCCTCAACGATCAAAGCGACTCCGCCGGGGCCATATCCTTCGTAACGGACTTCCTCGTAATTGGCGGCGCCCTCCGCTCCCGGCTGTGCAGACTGTATAGCGCGCTTAATTCGGTCTCCAGGCATATTGGCCTTACGTGCTTCCTGGATAGCTGCGCGCAACCGTGGATTATGGGCAGGGTCCGGAAGCCCCTGTTTAGCAGATACAATGATTTCGCGCGCAAGCTTGCTGAAAATTTTAGACCGCTTGGCCTCCGTCTTGCTTTTTTGGTGCATGACGTTTTTTGCGTGTGAATGACCGGACATATAGCTATCTTCCAAAAAGTTAAACGCTTAAGCTGCATCGGTAGCATAATTGCCCCAAAGAGGCAAAAGGCCAAATATCTCATTATAACACTGGAAACGGCTTAGACATTAAACCTGAAATGGAAGATGTCGCCGTCCTGAACGACGTAATCTTTGCCTTCTTGCCTCAGCTTTCCAGCTTCGCGCGCGCCGGATTCGCCGCCACAGGCAATATAGTCGTCGTAGGCGATTGTCTCTGCGCGGATGAACCCGCGCTCGAAATCCGTGTGAATGACGCCCGCTGCCTGAGGCGCTTTCGATCCTCGACGAACCGTCCATGCCTTGGATTCCTTTGGTCCCGCCGTGAAAAAAGTCAGCAGATCGAGCCTTCGATACCCTGCACGAATGATCTTGTTAAGGCCCGGCTCTTGTAAACCGAGGGAATCCAAAAACTCTTTTTTCTCCTCGGAGCTTTCCAGTACGGCTACCTCGGCTTCGATGGCCGCCGCGATAACCACGCACTCGGTTTTCTCGGCCTTCGCCCGCTCTAAAACCTTTGCCGACAGCGCGTTTCCGACCGCAGCATCCGCTTCTCCCACGTTGGCCGCATAGAGAATGGGCTTTGATGTCACAAGCTGCAATTGCTTCAAAATCTCAAGCTTTTCTGCCGACAGCGAGGGAATAACCGTTCGTGCGGGCCGCCCGTCGCGCAAGGCCGCAATAACGGGCTCCATCACCGCAAGCTGTTCCTGCGCTTCTTTTTCTCCCTGCTTGGCCTTCTTCTGAGTATTCACAAGCCGTTTCTCAAGGCTTTCAAGATCAGCCAGCATCAATTCCGTATCGACGGTATCGATATCGCGAAGGGGGTCCACAAACCCTTCGACATGCGTTACCTCGCCTTCAAAACAGCGAACAACATGGATGATCGCATCGACCTCGCGAATGTGCGCAAGGAACTGGTTACCGAGGCCCTCTCCTTTTGCGGCCCCGCGCACGAGGCCCGCGATGTCCACGAATTCAAGTTGCGTCGGCACGATCTTGGCTGAATTCGCGAGTTCGGCAAGTTTTTGAAGCCGTTCGTCAGGGACTTCGACGCGGCCTACATTGGGCTCAATAGTGCAAAAAGGATAGTTCGCCGCTTGC
Organism: Alphaproteobacteria bacterium; assembly: GCA_028708035.1. Taxonomy (GTDB): domain Bacteria; phylum Pseudomonadota; class Alphaproteobacteria; order UBA9219; family UBA9219; genus CAIXLI01. Next base: position 5,339 of record JAQVZU010000024.1, on the reverse strand, counting down.
GCGGCGGCCGTAGCCGTCAATGCATTGAAAAGGGTGGATTTGCCGACGTTCGGCAGCCCGACGATTCCGCAGTTAAACCCCATGGCTCAATCCTTTGTTGAGCGCCCGATATAAAACTTAAGCAAGGGAAGGTCCAAGAAAAAATCATGAACGGCTGATGTTTTAATGCGTTAGCAAACTTATTAACCAAGCGGGCCTGACCGGCGAGAGAAGCAAAAGCGCCGCATACGCGGCCATGATCGCACCTACCATGCCAAGACCAATCCCGCCGATATTCTGCTGCAAGGAATGCTTCATCGAAGGAAACCGCCGCTGAAGCGAAAATCTGATCGAAAGCGTGAGAATCGTCCAGCTTGCAGCAAGGGCGGCTAGCAATGCACCAAAATCGATCCAAAATACTGTTCGGGTATCGGCGTTTTGGGTCAGTCGCGCTTCGAACCCTTGCATGAAGAAAACAAAAAAGAAAAGCGCCGAGGCTAATACGCAAAACGACGCCACTCCTGCGCGAGTCCTCAATGTGGCTCGTTTCAAGCCTTCGCGCACGTCACGGAGCATCGATTGAATAGCTTCGGACGAAAGGCCGAAGGGATAGAGTTTGCGCACCTCTTTTTCATTGGCCTTTCCCGCCAGGGAAAGGTTGAGGAGGTCTTGGACCGCCCGCGCCCCCATTGCGTCTTCGAGCGGTCCCCGCCCCAACGCGGCAAGATGCAGCTTTTCGCGCCAAGGTTTCAAGGTCAGATCGAGGAAATTCGGAATGCCGGACAGAACGCACTTTTTGCCGACTGCCGAAACGATCGCTTTCTTACCCCCGAGGTTTACTTTCATCTCTGCGTACGGCAACGCAACGGAATAAAAAAGAACAGGTAGGACGCCCTCTTGCGCAAGCTCCTCCAGTTTTTCCTTTGGCACTTCAATCGCCGAAACGTCGCCATGCCCTTTAGGAATATTGGCGATCCCTATGCGATCAAGGCCGCGCTTGAGTCCGCTGGGAAGGTTCTCGTGCAAAATCTTAAAATGCGTCTCGGCTCCGCAGGTCACCGTAACTTCTTGCGTTATAGCCCCCGTCGCATTGCAAGCGCGGCACGGAACCCCGCCTCGCCCCTGACACGTCGGGCACACCAAAAGCCCGCGCAACCGGCAAGCCCTGCATTCGGCATAGCGGGTTCCTTGGCAGATTGAACAAGGCTGTCCCGGGCGCTGCGGATCCTCGCCGCGGCCCATGCAATGCCAGCAAACCTCGCGACCGCGGCCTTGGCATTGAGGGCAGACAATTGTCATCTGTTCTTGGCATTGCGGACAAGGATTTTGCTTTCTTCCTCCACACGTGGGACAGGCCTGAATGCTCGCGAAGACGGCGCTTCTATCAGGCAGGATTACTTTAGCTCTCTCGAGTCCCCACCCCTGATTTTCGTGAGCTTTAAGCTCGTTTAGAACTTGATCGTACCATTCAGGGTTGTTTTTGAATTCGTTTCTGTATTTTTCGATGATATTTTGAATTTCTCCAGGTGATCCGACCTGACGAGTCCCTTTTTTCCTCGGAAGCCCCGGATAGGATGCCGGAGCGGTTTCACAAATGGCCGAAACCGAGAGTTGCCCTTGAAATGTGACAACCTTCTCCTGCGGCTCAAAAACACCGAGAGTGGCGGCGCTGAGACCGTTTCCATCTGCCACCTTTTTGATCTTGGCCAGAGCGCGTTCGACCAAAGTTCGATTTTGGTTAAGATTTTGCGATTTGGCCACGAAATATCCCGCAAAAACAGTAAAAGGGTTGGCAGAATACCATTCGCTCAAAAATTAATAAACACGTTTAATGTATTAGCGCAGAAGCGATTTCCAAGAATCCATTTCAATGTTTTGAAATCGTGCGTTAAAACGCTTTATTCTAAAAAATGCTGGAGAGTAAAATGTCCGTCACCCTAAACGAAGCGCAAGCTCACCGTTCTTGGAGAGCTATCAAGCGGCGCAAGAGCCGCCAGATCAAGATAGGCAACGTGTTGGTCGGCGGCGATGCCCCGATCAGCGTTCAGTCAATGACGAACACGCTGACGAGCGACGCCAAGGCCACCATCGAGCAGATCCGCGTCATGGTCGATGCCGGAGCCGATATTGTCCGCTGCTCCTGCCCGGACGAGGCCTCGACAGCCGCCATGAAGGAAATCGTTCGCGAAGCCGGAGTTCCGGTCGTTGCCGACATCCACTTCCACTACAAGCGAGCCATCGAAGCCGCCGAAGCGGGCGCGGCTTGCCTGCGCATCAACCCCGGCAATATCGGCTCGGACGACAGGGTCAAGGAAGTCATCAAGGCCGCGAAAGACCACGGCTGCGCCATTCGCATCGGCGTGAATGCAGGTTCTCTTGAACAACACCTTTTGGAAAAGTATGGAGAACCCTGCCCCGACGCGATGGTGGCCAGCGCCATGTACCACGCCAAAATTCTTGAGGATAACGACTTCACGAACTTCAAGATCAGCGTGAAAGCCTCGGACGTCGCCCTGACCATCGCTGCGTACCGGGCGCTTGCCGCCGCATGCGATTATCCCTTGCATCTCGGCATCACCGAAGCGGGGGGCTTGCGCACGGGAACGGTCAAAAGCGCCGTCGGGCTCGGCATGCTTTTAAGCGAAGGCATCGGCGATACGCTGAGAGTCTCTCTCTCGGCAGGAGTCGACGAGGAAGTCAAAGTCGGCTACGAAATTCTGAAATCCTTGGGCCTTCGTAGCCGGGGCGTCACGATCATCTCGTGCCCGACTTGCGCGCGCCGCAACTATGACGTCATCAAAACCGTCGAAGCGCTGGAAAAGCGCGTCGCCCACATCACGACCCCGATGACGGTCTCGGTTATCGGCTGTATCGTCAACGGCGTCGGCGAGGCGATGCACACGGACATCGGCTTCACGGGCGGCGGCAAAGGCACGCATCAGGTCTACATCGGCGGCGTCGCCGACCACCGCTTCCACGGCGAGGGCGAAGCCATCGTCGATCACCTTGCCGAGCTTATCGAAAAAAAGGCTGCCGAACTCGAGGCGATGAAAAAAGCCTCATGAAAATAGCGGTTCTCAACGAATGCTTTTTATCGCCAAAAAATCTGGACGACCTGAGGGCAATGGGCGAGGTCTCTGTTTTTAACGACACGACAAGCGAAGACCTTGCCTGCGAACGAATGCAGGGGCGCGACATTGTGCTTGCAGATGCTTTCGAATGCCCTTTGAACGAAAAAACATTTGAAGCCGCTGACATGCTGAAGCTGATTTGCTTGAACTCCACCGGTTTCGACCGCGTTGACCTGTCCGCAGCTAAGCGAAAAAAGATTTTGGTTGCCAACGCTCCAGGCTACTCGACCGAAGCCGTAGCCGAGCACGCCTTCGCGCTTATTTTGTCTCTGTCTAAGCGTATCTGCCTCGCCGACAGAGACGTCCGCAAAAGCCCGTTTCAGGTCACCCCCTCAGATCGGACACACGATAGATATATCGGCTTCAATCTCTCGGGGAAAATTTTGGGGATTTACGGAACGGGGGCCATAGGACAGCAAGTCGCCAGGATCGCAAACGGTTTTGGCATGACAGTCATCGGCTATAATAGGTCTCCGAAAACATGCTCCGGCATAAAGTCCGTGTCGCTCGACGAGCTATTAGCGCAATCCGATATCTTGACGCTTCATGCTCCGTTCAACGCAGAGTCGAAAAATTTCATCAAAAAAAGAACATTGGAAAGGATGAAAGATCGCGCCATTATAATCAATACGGCGCGCGAGGGCTGCTTGGTGATCTCGGACTTGGCAATGGCGCTTAAATCAGGGAAAATCGGCGGAGCGGGGCTAGATGTCGTTGGAGATTGGTCCCTCGCCAACCCCATCTTCGAGGCGCCAAACACAGTTTTAACCCCGCACTCTGCTTGGTACACAAGCGAAGCTTTGGAAAACCTTGGCAACGTAATGACAGAAAACGTGAAATTTTTTGTCGCGGGAAATCCAAAAAACATCGTCCCGTTTGCCGATTGATTATAGGCCCGCAGATTAGGAAAAGCGATAATGTCCCTTACCGAAACATACGCCAAGGTGGTCGAGCGCTTCGAGGAAGTTCGAGATGCGCTCTCGCAGCCGGGGCTTGCCGCCGAACAATTCACGAAGCTCTCGAAGGAATACTCGGACCTCACGCCGGTCGCCGAAGCCATCGGCGATCTGAACAAGGCGAAGAAAGAGCTGGCCGATGCCGAGCAGATGCTTTCGGACCCCGATATGCGAGAGGAGGCCAAGAACGAAATCGACCTCCTCCGTCCCCGCATCCCCAAGCTTGAATTGCGCGTCCAAAAAATGCTGCTTCCGAAAGACGCAGCGGACGAGCGCAACGCTCTGCTTGAAATCCGCGCGGGAACAGGCGGCGACGAAGCAGCGCTTTTTGCCGCGCTGCTGTTCGACATGTATCGCAAATACGCCGTCATCCGGGGCTGGAAGTTCGAGGTCATGGAGCTTTCGCAAAATGACATCGGCGGGCTCAAGGAAGGCACAGCGCAGATCAGCGGCAAAGGCGTTTTTGCCCGCCTGAAGTTTGAATCCGGCGTGCATCGCGTGCAACGCGTTCCGCAGACCGAAGCCAATGGCCGCGTCCACACATCGACCGCCACCGTCGCGGTTCTGCCCGAGATGGAGGAAGTCGATGTCGATATTGACGAGAGGGACCTGAAGATCGACGTTTACCGCTCTAGCGGCGCGGGCGGACAACACGTCAATAAAACCGAAAGCGCGGTGCGCATCACGCACCTCCCGACCGGCATCGTGGTCGCAATGCAGGACGAGCGCTCACAGCACAAGAACCGTGCCAAAGCAATGAAGATCCTGCGCGCGAAAATCTACGAGAAGAAATCTTCGGCAATCCACGCTGCGCATGCGGCAGAGCGCAAAAGCCAGGTTGGCACGGGCGACCGCTCCGAGCGCATCCGCACCTACAACTTTCCTCAAGGGCGCGTGACGGACCATCGCATCGACATGACGCTTTACAAGATCGACGACGTCGTTAACGGCACGGCGCTCGACGACTTTATCGACGCCCTGATCACTCGGGACGAGGCGGAAAAATTGGCGGAACTTGGGGCTAAAACGTGAAATTGGACGCATTTATCCGCTCGGCCATTCAGAAGCTTAGAAATTCGGGCGTCGAAAATCCCCAGCTCGATGCGCGATTGCTTGTCCAGCACGTCCTCAAGCTCGACCGTGCCGAGATGTTGAGCCAAGCGCAGCGCGCGCTATCGGTTGAAGAAATCGCGGCAGCGGAAATGCTGCTCGCACGCCGCGTCGCAGGAGATCCTGTCGCGCGCATCATGGGACACCGTGAATTCTGGGGGCT
>JAQVZU010000101.1 GCA_028708035.1 Alphaproteobacteria bacterium | reverse complement strand
AGCGCAGACCAAATCATATTCGTCAGTGTTATAAAATCCATCGAAGCCTCCTGTGCGAATCAGGCCTCAACAGAATCTCAAATGCTTATCAATCAGTTAATGCCGCTCCAAGTGTAGGGTAGCGTATAGCGGGGCTTAAAACCAAGATATTTCTTGAGGCGGAGTTAAGACGTTGATCGAGGGCGTCGCCGTGCGTTTGCCCTGCCCCCCATAAAAGCGACGTAAAAAGGGTGGCATGCGGCTCAACAAAGGTTCTTTGAAGCACTCAGATGGAGAGAAGATACGGCACAAATATTTCGAATCTCGTCCCTCTGTAAAGCTCCGAAAAGACCTCGATTCTGCCATTTATGTTCTCGACCTCCCGCTTAACAACATTCATGCCAACGCCTCGCCCCGAAAGATCGGTCACCCGATCGCGTGTAGAAATGCCATAAGTGAAGATATTTTGAATGATCGCGTGATCGTCAATATTTTGAAGCTGCATTGTGGAATCGGCCTCCAAAAGCTTCTCTCGCACGCGTGCGACATCAATGCCGCCGCCATCGTCCGAAATCACGATATGAAGCCATTCCTTTTCGCTCTCCATAACATCGGGAATAACGTCGCACTCGATCAAAACCTGCCCCGCAGGATCCTTTCCACGGGCGATTCGCGTAACCGACGGTTCAATGCCATGGTCGACTATATTGCGGCACACATGTGTCAGAGAAAAGAACATCTGCTGATATTCGCGCAGCAGAACAGGCGGATTCGATCCTGAATAGCGCACGGACTTGATCTGCTTTCCCGTGATCTCGGAGAGATCCTGCAATTCGCGCTCAAACTGCCTGAAGCAATCCTGAATCGGCACCGCGACGATAAAACGCAAATAATGATCAATGACGTCCTTGCTGACGCCCGACACATTCATGACAAGCGCGAAGTTGTAAAGAGCGCTTTCCTCGATTTCGTGCGTGTTGCCGCGCCGTTCATAATCTGTCCCTATCAAGTCTTTGATAGCGTCAAGCACCTCTCCAAGTCCGCGGTCAATACAGGCACGCCCTGCAAGCAGCAGCTTCTTGAATTCCTCCGGAGCAGCGGCGGTATCGCTCCGAAGTTCGGATTCAAGTCCATGCACAGTCGCCGAAAGTTCGCCAAGATGAAAGTGCTTTACGGCAGCCTTCAGTGTATGAAGATGTCTCAGAATTGCCGCCTTGTTTTCGACCGCATCGGGAGCAGCCGCCTGTTCAAGAAACGAACGGATATGGGTAATGGTCGCAAGAAACTGGTTGCGCTCGCGAAAGATGCGGCAAATCATATCTGCGTATTCTTGCCGTTTTTTAGCAAGATCTTGGGCGTCATATTCCTCGGTAACATCGGTCGCAATCAGCATCACGCGCGATAAAACGCGGGCTTTGGAATAAATCGGCTTGTAGTCTAGCGTTATGCGCCTCTTTTTCGGATGAGCGAGGATTTGCGGAAGGAAATTGATGACATCGGGAAATCCGAGCGCATGGTCCGGCATGAACAAGATATCGACCCATCCCTGGAAATCCGTTCGTCCTTCCTCGGGAACGCGCAAAACATCCATGATGTTCTTGCCGCCCGGTTCAGTCCCAAAAAAATCAAGACAGGCTTGCGAATAAACATGGTCGCAAATCCCGTCCTTCCCGAACGAAAGAAACCCCTGCCCAAGACTGTTAACAAGGACGGCGTTCAACTTGTCATGTTCACTGACAAGCTTGTAAACGCCATAGTTAAGGTAATAGAGGTAGCCAATCCCCCCCAACGTCGCGATAAAAATAACGATCAGGCTGCCTAAATGGGTTACAGGCGGATATCCAATCACAGGCAAGGCAATGGCGACCAAAAAAACAAAGATAATCAGCGTCATCCCCACGAGGGACGTATGCAAAAGGCCAAACTGTTTCTTGGCTTCGGAAATGCTCGAATGCTGAAAGTCAGATGCTTCAGGGCGCGCCACGCCTTGAACAGGAGAGGTGGACATTTCGTCTGCCTGCGCCATTAATTTGGAATCCTGACTAACCTTGCGGCCCATTCTCTTTGGAGTCTCCATGAAGGCCAACATAGACCTGAACTAATCGACCGTTGAGTTCGAATGGCACGATCATGCTCTGGCCCTGACAAATTTGGCAAACAAAATGGCCTTTGCCCGTAACAACACAAGGAATGCCAAGCTTAATCTGGTGGTTGCGTATATTCAATTCACGTTTGATCTGCCCGAAGACCATATTGGTCAGCTCGCCGATGGCATCGACCGCCATTTCATGGGTTACTTCAACCGATTTACCCAGCACGCCAGGCAAAACTTCGCGAAGCGTTTCGCAAGTCATGCATAGGATAAGCGTGCCGTCCAGTTTATCCTGAACGAGGCCAATAATACCGGAAATGTCGCCTACTAAAGAAACGGCGCCTTCTCCATAGTCAGTGGAACCCGGCTTAATATCAACATTGAAGGTATGACGCATCGAGGAAACGACAGCATTCACGATATCTTTTGAGAGCGTTTCATCGAGTGAGATATGCTTATCTTCAGGCATGGAAGGTTCTCCTGTACGACTAAAAAATTCCGCGTGAAGACTGGCGTTTTCGCTTAAGCCACTCGTTTATTTCATAAAGCTTCTTTGAGAGATCTGAGGGGGACACAGGCTTAACAATATAGGAAGTCGCGCCCGCCTTGATGGCTTTCATAAGATTCTGCTGCTCCGATTCGGCAGTCAGCATGACGAAGGCGGTATCGGAATATTCCGGTTTCACGCGGAAAAAGGTTAAGACATCAATTCCCGAAACCGTGGGCATGTTCCAATCCAGAAAAACGATATCAAAAGGCGTATTTTCAGCTTTGGCCTTTTGAACGAGATCAATAGCCTCGTTTCCATCAGCTGCCGTTTGCACATTTTCGATTTTCGACTCTTTAAGGGTATTGCGGACAAACTGCCTTATGAGGAAGTGGTCGTCAGCAATAAGCACCTTAAGATTTGCCAGTTGGCTTACGTTCATTTTTCCCCCAGAGTCATAGTGCTTCGCCCCACATCGCCGCACAAGAAGCGGCGCGGAAAGCCCCGTCAGGTCACAATTGATATCTTTTCTTTTTGCCATACAAACCTTGCCGCATGGTTAAGATAGCTTAATATTTATAGGAATTGGGACGTAACGGCTCGGAGCGATAAGGCTTTTCCTGGCATTTTTCCACAATTCTGTTCTCCACATCGGAGCCCTTCTTGAGTTCACGATCCCCCTTCATCTATAATTGCCGCAGGTTGATTCGCGCTACCGGAGGTTTTTTATGGTTTGGGTTCTAAGACTTGTTGCATTCGCTGTAGCTCTCATAACCGTGCCATGGATCGCAAAGGCAAATCCGCTTGTCGAGCATACGCTTGGCAGTCCAACCGCACCGGTTAAAGTGGACGAATATATGTCCGTGACCTGTTCCCATTGCGCGGACTTTTACCTCAAAATTCTCCCCGAGCTCCAAAAGCGCTATATCGACACAGGAAAAGTTCGCTTCGTCGTGCACGATTTTCCCCTTAACTCTTTGAGCCTCAAAGCCGCTGCAGTCTCGCAATGCATGCCCAAAGAGCAATATTTCGCTTTCATCAAAACGTTGTATAGTTCGCTGCTGGACGGTACTCTAGGTTTCGACATCGAAAACCGGATATATCAATATGCCGCATTGGGCGGCCTGCCGGTTGAGAAGGCCAAGGAATGCGCAAACAACAAAAAGATTCATGAAGAAATTGCCAGAGATGTCGCTGATGCGGGGAAGAAATACGACATTGACGCAACACCGACATTTGCGATTAACGACGGCGCCGCGATCATCCGCGGTGCGCAAAGTTTGGATGTCTTCGCATCCGAATTCGACAAAGCGCTCGGGGTGAAAAAAGAGAAGACGGACGAAAAAAAGAAGTAAAGACATTCGCCCGCTAAATCGCGATCAAGTGCTGGCAATGAATAAAATTCGTTATTTGCTTGAGGATTATTTGTGAATTTCACTCGTTTACGCTTGCATGGATTCAAATCCTTTGTCGAACCGACCGACCTCCATATTGGCGCGGGAATGACGGGCATTGTGGGTCCCAACGGCTGTGGCAAATCCAACCTTGTCGAGGCTTTGCGCTGGGTTATGGGCGAAAACTCGGCCAAAAGCCTGCGCGGCGGCGAGATGGACGACGTGATTTTTGCGGGCACGGCCATGCGCCCCTCGCGCAATCTCGCCGAAGTTTCGCTCGAACTCGACAACGCCGAACGCACCGCCTCGACGGAATTCAACAACGAAGAAACGCTTCTCGTCACGCGGCAGATCGAACGAGGCGAAGGCTCGGATTATAAAGTGAACGGCAAGCCCGTCCGCCGCCGCGACGTCCAGCTTCTTTTCGCCGATCAGTCCACCGGCTCGCACTCGACAAATCTCGTCGGCCAAGGCCAGATTGATGCGCTGATCCGCGCCAAACCCCAAGACCGCCGCCAAATCCTAGAGGAAGCGGCGGGGACCTCGGGCCTGCAAGCGCGCCGCCATGAGGCCGAACTCAAGCTCAAGGCCGCCGAGCAAAACATGACGCGCGTGGACGACGTTCTTCAAGCCTACGACACGCAACTTCGAAGCCTTAAGACGCAAGTCCGCCAAGCCTCGCGCTACAGAAACCTCGCTGAGCACATTCGCCGCACCGAAGCGGCCCTGCTCCACCTGCGCTGGGCCGAAGCCGAGACGAACGAAAAAACGGTCAAACAGGCGCTTCAGGACGCCGAAGCCCGCGCGACGGAGCTTCTAGCCGTCGTCACGCAAGGCAACGCGGCGCGGACCGAAATTGCGGCGGAACTTCCCGCCATGCGACAGACCGAAGCCGCAGCCGCAGCTATCGTCCAAAAGCTCGTGCTTGCCCGCGAACAAATTGATTCCGAATCCAAGCGCATCGCCGCCGAAACGCAGGAGTGCGAACGCCGCCTTGGGCAGACGAAGAACGATTGCGAGCGCGAACAGGCCCGCAGCCGCGACGGCGAAGCCGCCATCGTCAAACTGACAGAGGAATCTGCCCAGCTCGCCCAAAGCCTCGAAGCCATCGAGAAAGAATTGCCCGCCGTTTCGGCGACCCACGCCTCTCTTACCGCCGAAGTCGAAGCGCTTGACGCCGACCTCGCGCGCCTGATGCAGGAAACAGCCACCGCCGAAGCCCACAAAGCCTCGATCCAGCGCGAAAGCGATTCGCTTATCGAACGTCGCGCGAAGCTCTCCGACCGCCGCGCCCAATTCGACGCGCAGAGAATCTTGCTTGCCGCCGAAGCCGCCACGCGCCCCGACCTCGCGTTGGCAAAATCGCTTGTCGATGCGACCGAAACGGAACTATCCAAACGCCAGCAACAAGCCCAGGCCGCAGAGGGATTCCTGCGCGAGGCTGAAGCGCTGCAATCGCAAGCCCGCGACATCGCCCAAAGCACGCAAGCCGATGTGACGAAGCTTCGGGCCGAATGCGACGCGTTGACTTCGATCCTCGAAACGCACGACGACAACGCCGAGCAGGTCATCGACCTTATCTCCGTCACGCCGGGCCTCGAAAACGCGCTGGCTATCGCCGTCGGCGAAGCCCTGACCGCCGCGCTCGACACCAAAGCCGCGAAGCACTGGCGCGAAACCGAGCCTCTTTCCGACGCTCCCGCCCTTCCGGCAGGCGTCGCTTCGCTTACGGATTTTGTCAAAGCGCCGCCCGCTCTTGCCCGGTGCCTCTCGCAAATCGGGCTGACGGAAAGCGCCGCCTCAAGCCAAGACGCCGTCAAGAACTTGAGGCCCGGCCAGATCCTTGTAAGCCGCGACGGATGGGCCTGGCGCTGGGACGGCTTTACGCTGACCCCCGAGGCCAAGACCGCGACGGCTTTGCGCCTTCAACAGCGCAACCGCGTCGCAGCCCTTCAGGAACTCATCGAGAAAGCGACGGCCGAAGCCGAAAAAGCCGAGGCCACGCTGGCCGAGTCCGCCGCGTTTCTTTCACAGCGACAGGAAGAAGACCTTAACGCCCGCGCAGCCCTGAAGCGCGCCTTCGCCGCCCTTAACGACGCGCGGTCCGCTTACGCCAAGCAGGAAAAGGAAT
>JAQVZU010000100.1 GCA_028708035.1 Alphaproteobacteria bacterium | reverse complement strand
CCCGCATTGCCTTTCGCGCTATCGATCCGAACATATCCTTCACCGCGCTGAAAAAGGACGGCGACCTTGTAAACCCCGGCGATTCTCTTGCCCGCGTCGAAGGTCCCGCACACGGCATCCTCTCCGGCGAGCGCGTCGCATTGAATTTCCTTTGCCATCTAAGCGGTATTTCGACCGAAACGCATAAGCTGGTCGAAGCCATAAAGCCCCATAAGACCCGCATCGCCTGCACCCGCAAAACAACTCCGGGCCTAAGGATGATCGAAAAATACGCGGTCCGGGCGGGCGGGGGCGTCAATCATCGTTTCGGTTTGGACGACGCGATGCTTATCAAGGATAATCACATCGCCGTAGCCGGAGGCGTCCGCCCGGCGCTCGAACGGGCGCGCAAAGCAGTAGGCCACCTTGTGAAAATCGAGCTGTAAGTGGACACCCTCGCGCAGCTCGATGAGGCTATAGGACTTTTAGGAGAGTTCCCAGTCGATTCCGTGCGTCTCGATAACATGCCGCCGCCGCTTCTCCGGCAAGCGGTTCAGAAAGTCGCGGGAAGGATGATAACGGAAGCCTCGGGCGGCGTAACGCTCGACACTGTCGCCTCTATCGCCGCGACGGGCGTAGACATCATTTCGGCAGGCTGGATAACGCACAGCGCCCCCATCCTCGACATTGGGCTGGATTTTGATTGATGTTTTTGGGTGTGCTGGGGCTTTGATTAGCGCTTGGGCGAGTGTAATGCGTTGGCGGCGTTTTTCAGGCGGTTGGTAATTCCCTTCCGTACCTTATATGCGAGCATCGTCGTGTTTTTGACGCCATATGCCGCCGCTCCAAAACCAAGCATAGCAGCAGCTGCTATAGCAAACTGCAATTTCGTTTCCATAAACTTTCTCCTCTTTTTAACTTCGCAAATGAGCAATTCTTACAATGCATAACAATACTTGAAAATGGACGAAACTATTTCGCGAAAATCGTCTTTTATCGGAGGAAAATGGTAAAAGTTGGTTCGGGTTAGGGGGTATGTTGCGTTAATTCGGGTTATGGGCGGCACGAAGGGAGGTGGGGGTGGAGGGGGATGTGGGACGGGCGGGGTGGTTTTGTGGGGAGCGGGGCGAGTCTTTTACCGTGCGGATGCGTGGCGAAGGATGAGTTTTTTCAATGGGTTGGTAAAATTGACCTCGGGGAGATGAAATTTTACAAATGGGGAAAAATGGGGGTTCACATTCAAATGCTCGCAGGTTTGTGGTATCAGAACATAGCTTTTTCAACTTCGATTTGATTCCATGAGACAAAGTAAATCCCCCCTGCGTGGCAGCGTAACGCAAAACGTATCCGCACGCGTCCGCGAACAAGATGGCATCAGCTTTCTTGCGCGCCTGGGGCTTTTGGCGGTAACGCTGCTGCTTCTATTGATCATCGCCATTGTGGGCTGGCGTTCGGGATGGGCAGCTCGCGAAGCTGAGCGGCTGAAAAAAAGTTTCTTCAATATCACGAAAAGCATAGCTTTCGAGGTGCGCGACATCGCTGTCGAAGGCCGCAATCAGGCAAGCAAGGAAGAGATCTTTAGCGCACTTAATGTCAAGCGTGGCGATCCAATCTTGTCTGTGGACATTGGCGAAGCCGCCAACAATCTCGGAAAACTTGCATGGATCGATACAGCGCGTGTCGAGCGCCACCTGCCCGATACTATATCGGTCGTTCTCTCCGAACGCGTTCCTTTGGCGCGCTGGCAAGTCAGCGATCATTTCTATGTCATCGACGATCAAGGGGAAATCCTCAAGTCCGCAAAAGTCGACGATTTCGCCTCGCTCCCCCAGATTGTTGGCGCGGGGGCCGAACGCGAGGCGAAAGGTTTTCTTAACCTTCTGAAGTCATACCCCGACATTGTGGGCAAGATCGCCTCTATCGTTCGCGTCGGAGAGCGTCGCTGGGATATACATACGACCTCGAAGATCGTTGTCCGGCTGCCCGAAACAAAAAGCGAGGATGCGTTGCGTAAACTGTCGGTTCTGATAGCGGAGGAGAAAATCTTGGACCGGGACATTACCGCAGTAGACCTGCGCATGTCCGACCGGCTTGTAATCGAACCGGCGGAAGCCCCCAAGCCTGCGGGGGATAAAAAGCCATGAAGTTTCTGAAAAACTGGCTTTTTGCGGAACCTTTGGCCGCAGCGGGGGAATTATTCGCGGCTCTCGACATAGGTTCAAGCAAAATCGCGTGCCTGATCGCGCGTTCTGGCGAAGACAGCCCGCCACGCATTGTCGGCGTAGGCCATCAGTTGTCGGAAGGAATGAAGCAAGGATGCGTTTCCAACATGGAGGCCTTGCAGTACGCCATAGGCCAGGCGGTAACCGCCGCCGAGCAAATGGCCCATGATACTTTGCAACGGGTTGTCATTAATATTTCAGGCGCGCAACTGACCTCCCAGACGGTTGACATAGAGCTTCCTCTCAATGGCCGTGAAGCCACCGAAAACGACTTGTCCCGAATTGTGGCCCAAGGGCAGACTATGGTGCCCGAGGATAATCAGAACCAAATTCTCGAACTCCTGCAGACCATCCCCACGGGATATGCCCTCGACGGGCAAAAGAACATCCGCGATCCGGTCGGAATGACCGGTAATCTGCTTCATACTCAAATGCACCTGATTGCGGCGGGTTTCGGCCCCGTCCGCACCTTGGAAACGGCGGTGGCAAGATGCCACCTCGATGTCGATCAGATCGTAGGCTCTCCGTATGCCAGCGGCCTTTCGTGCCTCGTCGAAGATGAAATGGACCTTGGCAGCCTTGTTATCGACATGGGCGCTGGCACGACGAGCTATGCCGTGTTTTTCGACGGCAATGTCGTTTTTGCAGGAGGCATCCCCATTGGCGGCGCGCACATTACGAACGATATCGCGCGCGGACTGACAACCTCTATCGCGCAGGCGGAGCGCCTTAAAACCCTCTTCGGCAACGCCATTCAAAGCCCGATGGACGAGCGCGAAACGATCGATGTTCCCTTAGTTGGCGAAGAGGATATGCCGGAAAACGCCAACCATCTGCCGAAATCGCATTTAATTCGCATTATCCAGCCGCGCGTGGAGGAAATCTTCGAACTCGTCCGCGCACGAATGGAGAAAAGCGGTTTCTCCGAAATCGCCGGTCGCCGCGTCGTGCTCACGGGCGGAGCCTCACAGCTTCCGGGCTCGCGCGAACTGGCTCAACGCATTCTTGATAAGCAGGTACGCCTCGGAAGGCCGCTTCGCGTGGCAAGGCCATCCACTTTAAGCGCAAGAACCAGCGCACCTGCGTTTACCGGCCTTGCGGACTCCGCCTCAGGTCCGGCTTTCGCGACCACCGCAGGATTGCTTGCCGTCGCAATGCAGCCTGAACTTGCATCAGCGAGCATCATGACATCAAGCGCGCGGTCGCTGAACGGTACCGGATCGGTTCTGGACCGCGTCGGGTTATGGCTCAAACAGAGACTATAACCACTTTTATTTTGGCGATGCCGTCGAGCCTATCAACTGCTTAACCCGCACAGCCATAAAAGCAAGGTAGCGCGCGTCATTCGCATTAAGCGGCGTCTCGACGGCTTCCTTGTAGATGAAGCTCGTCAACTTCGAAAGATCCTGCCGCGTCAAGCCCGCTTTTATCTCTTCGTCCGCCTCGAGCAGCCAGCCAATAATCGAACCGGGGAGGTCTCCCTGAGCCCCCCCTCTTACAGAAGGTCGCTTCCGAGGATACGCCCTTCCGGGCATCGCTGCATGCGCTCGTTCGGGCTCGGCTTCAACGATTTTGCTCACGGGCACTTTAAGCGCGGCTGAAATTTTCAGAAGCCACTTCTGCTTCAACGGAGACTTTCCGTTAATAAGACGGCTCATGTGCGGCGCGGAGGTCCCTATCATCTTCGCGAGCTGACGGGCCGAAATTCCACGGCTTTCGCTAAGCGCCTTAATGTTGTTGGCAGGCTGTGCTTTCATTTTCATGAATCTGTCCATTTCGTCGCTACAGGAAAAAATATATCATAAGTCACAGCATAAAATACTAGTATATGCCCGGACTGAGTTAAGGTTGTTCGATTATGAAATATTATTTCTCAGAGGAAAAGGTCACAATTTCCTCATATTGTTTTGCATTTGTCTGAGGATGGCTTTGACAAATAACAAAAAGGCGAGCGTAACGATGCGAATTCTTCCCGCCCTTGCAGCTTTGGCATTCTCCCTGCCCGCTTTTGCGTCCGAGCAGATTCCCATCGATTCAGGCAAAGTTTTGCGCGGCGCGTTCGAGGAACAAAAACAGGTAAAGGGATTGAACGATCCTCTCCATTTCACAGGCAAGTTCATCGTTGCGCCAGATAAAGGCCTGATATGGAAAGTGGAAAAACCGTTGGCAACCTCCACGGTCATAACAAAAACCGCCGCCGTTCAGAATCTCGGCGGGATTGCGATGCCCCTCAAAATCAGAAGGCTCGCGCAAATTTACGAAATCGTAGGCCAAGCACTGACGGGTGACTGGCATAGCCTTCAACCGGACTTTTCCATCTCGCGCTCCAACCAAGGGGATCATTGGATCATAGTCCTGAAGCCGCGCCCCGGCTCCACGGCAAAGCTTCCCTATGCGACAATAACGGTAAAAGGCAGCAGCTATGTCGAAAACATCACCTTGGCAAAAGCGGATGGCGTTGAAGACGCTTTCGCTTTCACTAACGCGGAACTCTCTCAGGAGCCTCTGACCGCGCAAGAAAATGCGCTTTTCGCAAGCGCGACAAGGTGACTTTCGCCACTTTCCCCTCGCACAAAATCCGCGCCCGCTTAAAAAAACGGGCGCGGTTCCGTTCTCTCAACAACCAGCCATCTAGCGAACCCGCGGAGCGCGCACAACGCCCTGAGCAGTTCCATACAGCGCGTTTGTCAAATTGGACAACACAGGATATCCCCCGGTCCCGAATCCAGACGCGCCTGTTGTCGCCAGCGCCGCCGCAGGAACGCCGGACGCAAGCGGAGCCGCGCCCGCGACGCCAGCCGTAGTGGAGTAGCCGCCCATATTGGTGTAAGGGCAGTTTGATACCATGTTTCCGGTCGGTGCGCCGCCAACTTTATAAGCGGGAACGGTCTGAGTGTGCGCAGGGACAATCCACTGCTGCTGCGGCACCGTTTCCTGATACGTATAGTTTTCAGTCACCGGCTGAGGGCAATTATTGCATTGCGCCCATGCCGGAGCTCCCAAAGCGATAAGAGAACCTACTGCGACAGCTCCTGACAGGATCTTCTTCATGATTTCCTCCTTTGCTAGCTGTTTTACGGAAAACAAACGGCAAGCGATTTGCTTCGCCAGAAAACCCCATTGAGAACCGTGTGTTTTTGGAAAGAAGGCCGGAGTTCGGGACAAGCCCAACGCTTTGTTCATGACAGAGCGAAAAATAAACCTTACTGCTCTCCGCCTATGTGAGAGCCTATTTAATAGCCATGCTTTCGTCAACACTCGCCAAATACCGAGACCATTAGACCATCGAAGCAGAACACTTCCGCCTAAGGGTTTTTTACGCGCCGGGTCAAACATATATTTAATTTTATGGCATCTTTACACAAAAGCAGCTCACGTTTCTCTTAAGCGGTCTTTCACGCAATAATCGCGTTTTCTTTCCCATTCTTTCCCATTTTGGAACTCATTAAGGCCCGATTTTTTTGGAGAAATACTCCCCATCAACAGTACAAACAAAGGAGATAATATGACTAAGACAGGAAAGATTTTATCGGCATTGGCACTTTGTTGTGGCTGCTTCGGCATTTGGGAAAATGCTGACGCCGCTCCGATCAGCATCCCGACAAGGGCGATCGGCTCGGCGCCATGCGCTGGCGGAGCTCCTTGCTTGCCGAAGCCCCCGCGTCCGATGATGGAACACAGGATGCGTCCGATGTCGCATCATGAGTTCGGTCCAATGCGGCACCACATGTTCGGCAGTCCTTGCCGCACAATGCCCTGTCCCTCGGCAGTTTCGGGAATGATTAGAGGACGCTAACGAAACTCCAACTAAAAAGGCGGCGGATACAAAATGTCCGCCGCCTTTTGGTTTTTAGGAACTAATCATTTCCAGAAAAAAATTGGAAATCCAGCTTTATTAACAAGGTATACATTTGGGCCGACAAGGATGTTTCGGCTTTGGTGGACGGTGGCATTTCTCTTTGGAAGTTTCGTGCTTCTTTTCGTGATAGTCGGAGCAGTGTTTGAGCTCCGTAGTTTTGCATTTCCCATCATGGTGTCCCTTATGATCCAAGG
>JAQVZU010000099.1 GCA_028708035.1 Alphaproteobacteria bacterium | reverse complement strand
ACTACCTCATGGAGGCTGCCGAGAGCCTGAACATCAACGAGAGATTACAGGTGTAATCAAATGCAGAATCATGAACCGCTGAAAACATTGGTCGGAGAGAGAGGATTCGAACCTCCGGCCCCTGCCTCCCGAAGGCAGTGCTCTACCAGGCTGAGCTACTCTCCGTAGTGTATGTTTTTCGTAATGCCACGAAAAAAATAATGGGCGTTTATAGCGATATGGCTTTCAGGATGCAACAGCCTTCCAATATGGTAAAAAATGGGCTACACCAAACTTCCTTTCGATTCGTCTTACCATAGTAAAAGCATGAAAATAGCTGTCCCCAAAGAACGTCGTTCTTACGAATGTCGCGTTGCCATTGCCCCGGATACTGTTAAGAAATACAAAGCTCTAGGTTATGACGTGGCCGTTGAAGCGGGCGCTGGTACCGAAGCCTCTTATACCGATGATATGTACGCTGCTGCCGGAGCCCAGATTGTTGCCGATACGGCAGTTTTATTGCGCGATTCTGATATTGTCCTGAAAGTTCAAAGGCCAATGAGCGAAAACGAAGGCCGCAATGAAATCGGCCTTATCAAGCCCGGAGCAATTCTGATCGCTATGTTAAACCCATACGGGGCAAGAAGCGATCTAGATGCCTATGTGCATGGCAATATCACTGCAATGTCGATGGAGCTTATGCCCCGCATCACACGCGCGCAAGCGATGGATGTGCTATCAAGCCAGTCGAATTTGGCGGGATACAGAGCCGTCATTGATGCTGCCGAACAATTTGGGCGGGCTTTTCCTATGATGATGACGGCGGCGGGCACTGTTCCGCCTGCACGTTGTATGGTGATGGGGGCAGGGGTCGCTGGGTTACAAGCCATAGCGACCGCACGCCGCCTTGGAGCTATTGTTTGCGCTACGGACGTTAGGCCGGTGGCGCGCGAGCAGGTGGAAAGCTTGGGGGCGAGCTTCGTGATGGTCGAAAGCGAAGAGACCAAGCAGGCCGAAACCTCTGGCGGCTATGCAAAGGAAATGAGCGATGATTATAAACGCCGACAGGCTGCGTTGATTGCCGAAACAATCAGGAAACAGGACATTGTTATCTGTACCGCCCTCATTCCGGGTCGCGCTGCGCCGAATCTTATCAGCGAGGCGATGCTAAAAACCATGAAGCCGGGTTCGGTCATTGTGGATCTCGCGGTTGAGCAGGGCGGTAATTGTGCGCTAAGCGAAGCGGGAAAAGTAATCGATGCTTATGGGGTCAAGATCGTTGGGCATCGTAATGTGCCAAGCCGCATCCCAGTCGATGCTTCGTCTCTTTATTCGCGCAACCTTCTCAACTTTATCACATCTATTACCATTAAGGGCGAGGGCAAGCTTAAGCTTGATCTTAATGATGAAATCCTTCGCGCGATCACGCTAACGCATCAGGGTGCCGTAGTGCATCCGCAGTTTTTGAAGAATTAACGAAGGAGGTCCCATGCCGGACGATACTAACACCAAAAATCGAAATGTTCTCTGGTGGATTGCGAGCATCGCAACGTCGGTGATGTGCTGTTCGATTTTATTTGTGTTGTTCGCCAGCTACATCGTCGATATCAAGAGCACGCTTGAGGAAACCAGCGGGCGCATCAACATTATCCAGTTGCGCGAAGAAAAAATCCTCGCCGAGATCGAGATGATTAGGAAGCGCGTCGGTAAAGAAACCGGGGAAACGAAAGCCCCCGAGGCCGACGCTGCGGCCCCCACATCTCCTGTCGCGGCTCCGCTGCTTCCTTTATCGGGAGCGTCGGAAACACCTGAAAAAATGCCAGAAATCACGCCGCCATCAGCTCCAACGTCATTGGTCCCCGTGGCTCAGCCAGTTCCCACGACAGTTGGAACGACGGCTCCTGTATCGGTGGCTCCCGTTCCTGTTCCTGCGGTCCCGGCATCCACGGAAAAAAAGTAAGAGGTAGTCATGGCTCTTAGTGAGGTTATATCTGGTTTGAACAGCGTGGCTGTCGAGCAGCAGCGCCTTGCCGAACTGATTTCCGAACTTGCGAAGCAGGCCCAAAGCCTTGTATCGCAGGGTGCCGTTGGTGGCGAAAACGGCTTCTTTATCACAGGGCTTACGGTGTTCGTGCTCGCATGCTTCGTCGGCTATTATGTCGTGTGGCGCGTGACGCCTGCGTTGCATTCTCCTTTGATGGCTGTGACCAATGCTGTTTCTTCGGTCATCATCGTCGGTGCATTGCTCGCGGCAAGTCCTTCGGAAATGACGGGCTCAAAAATCATGGGGCTCGCAGCAGTAGTTCTGGCGTCTATCAACATCTTCGGTGGCTTTATCGTTACCGGACGCATGTTGGCCATGTATAAGAAAAAAGAAACCGGCAGCCAAAAGGCTAAAAAATGAACTCGGCAGTATCTCTCGCATTCTTGGTCTCGGGCATTTGCTTTATAATGGCTTTGCGTGGGCTTTCATCGCCCGAAACGTCGCGCAGCGGCAACTTGTATGGCGTCACAGGCATGGCGATCGCCATCCTCACAACGCTGTTTCTTGTCGAAAGCTCGTCGCTCGGCTGGATCGCGCTGGCGATTGCCGTTGGTGGAAGCATCGGTGCGATAGTCGCCCGTAAAATCAAGATGACAGCGCTTCCGCAACTTGTAGCCGCGTTCCATTCGCTGGTTGGCTTGGCGGCGGTACTTGTTGCTTCGGCGGCATTTCTGAATCCCGAAGCGTATGGCATCGGACAGGCGGGCAACGTCCACATGTCAAGCCTCGTTGAAATGGGCATTGGCGTTGCAATCGGCGCGATCACTTTCACTGGGTCAATTATTGCGTTTGCCAAGCTGCAAGGGCTTATTTCCGGTAAGCCGCTTGTATTTAATCTCCAGCATCAGGTCAATCTTGCGCTAGGTATCGTCATAGTCCTCGCGCTGCTTGTGCTTCTGCTGACTCAAGCCGCTTTTGCCTATTGGCTCATCGTCGCGGTGTCGCTCGCTTTGGGCTTCCTTCTCATTCTTCCTATCGGCGGCGCGGATATGCCTGTCGTTATCTCGATGCTTAATAGTTACTCGGGATGGGCGGCGGCAGCGACGGGCTTCACGTTACAAAACCCGCTGCTCATTATCACAGGCGCTCTGGTGGGCGCATCGGGTGCCATCCTTAGCTATATCATGTGCAAAGGCATGAACCGCTCTATCTTTAACGTGATCTTGGGCGGGTTTGGAAGCGACCCCAATTCTCCTGCGTCCAAGGGGGCAGGCAGCAGCGATCGTCCCGTTAAGGTCGGTTCCGCTGATGATGCTGGCTTTATCCTTAAGAACGCATCAAGTGTTATTATCGTTCCAGGATACGGCATGGCTGTGGCTCAGGCGCAACATGCGTTGCGCGAGATGTCCGACAAGCTTAAGGCCGAGGGCGTTCAAGTTCGGTACGCGATTCATCCGGTTGCAGGGCGCATGCCTGGGCACATGAACGTGCTGCTGGCCGAAGCGAACGTCCCCTACGACGAGGTTCTGGAACTTGACGAGATCAATCGCGATTTCGGGCAGACTGACGTGGCCTTCGTGATCGGGGCGAACGATGTGACGAACCCGGCAGCGCACAGTGATCCGCAATCTCCGATATACGGCATGCCTATTTTAGACGTTGAAAAGGCGAAAACGGTGCTCTTCGTCAAGCGCTCTATGGCAGCCGGATATGCTGGCGTTGAAAACGAGCTGTTTTTCCGTTCCAACACAATGATGCTTTTCGGCGACGCTAAACAAATGTGCGAAAACATCGTCAAGGCGTTAGAGGCATAGTAGCATCCGCCTTGATCTTCCAGCGCTTTGGTGCGATTAAGCCAAGACTGTGTTTTTTAGAGTCGAGGTTACTTATGCCTTCCTATCGTTCTCAGACCACGATTAAGGGCCGGAATATGGCCGGAGCTCGGGGCCTTTGGCGCGCTACCGGGATGAAAGACGAGGATTTCGGTAAGCCGATTATCGCCGTTGCCAATTCCTATACACAGTTTGTGCCGGGGCATGTTCATCTGAAGGACATTGGCCAGCTTGTTGCGAGCGAGATTGAAAAGGCCGGAGGTGTTGCGCGCGAGTTCGGCACCATTGCTATCGATGATGGTATCGCGATGGGACACGATGGAATGCTTTACAGTCTTCCTTCGCGCGAAGTGATCGCCGACAGCGTCGAATACATGTGCAACGCGCATTGCGCTGACGCCTTGGTCTGCATCTCGAACTGCGACAAAATCACGCCGGGGATGCTGATGGCCTCGCTTCGACTTAATATCCCGACGATTTTCGTGTCCGGAGGCCCTATGGAAGCCGGAAAGGTCAAAATCAAAGGAGAAACGCGGTCCGTCGATCTGATCGACACTATGATTGCAGCGGCAGATCCAAAATATACGGACGACGAAATCAAGGAATTTGAGCGCCGTTCTTGCCCAACATGTGGATCATGCTCGGGCATGTTCACCGCCAATTCGATGAATTGCCTCATGGAAGCATTGGGATTCGCGTTGCCGGGCAATGGCACAATGCTTGCGACCCACGCCGATCGTCGAGGCTTGTTTGAAGAAGCGGGCCGCCGGATCGTCGATATGGCAAAACAGTATTACGAACGTGGCGATGCAAGCATCCTCCCCCGCAGCCTTGCGTCATTCGAGGCTTTTGAGAACGCCATGACGCTGGACATCTCGATGGGAGGCTCGACCAACACGGTGCTTCATCTTTTGGCCGCCGCCAATGAAGCGAAGGTCGATTTTACAATGCGTGATATTGACCGTCTTTCGCGCCAAGTTCCCTGCATCTGCAAAGTCGCTCCGTCAGTCTCAAATGTCCACCTCGAAGACGTGCACCGCGCGGGAGGTATCATGGCGATCCTTGGCGAACTCGACCGCGCTGGCCTAATCCACAGCGATCTGCCCACCGTCCATGCACCTAAGCTCGGCATCGCCCTTGACAAATGGGACGTTCGCCGCAAGCCTTCAGAGAAAGTCGTAAAATTCTACAAAGCTGCGCCGGGCGGAGCTTTGACGCAAACTGCTTTCAACCAGGAAAACCGCTTCACCGAGCTGGACTTTGATCGCGAAAAAGGCGCAGTGCGGGATATCAACCATGCCTTTTCGAAAGACGGCGGCCTTGCGGTGTTATACGGAAATCTGGCCGAAGAGGGGTGCATCGTCAAAACAGCAGGAGTAGACGAAAGCATCCTTAAATTCTCTGGTCCTGCGAAGGTGTTTGAAAGCCAGGACGCTGCCGTTGAGGGCATCCTCGGCAATAAGGTCGAAAAGGGTGATGTCGTGATCGTCCGCTACGAAGGCCCTCGAGGAGGTCCCGGCATGCAAGAAATGCTGTATCCGACCAGTTACATCAAGTCAAAGGGCCTTGGGAAGGCCTGCGCACTCATAACTGACGGAAGGTTTTCGGGCGGTACGTCCGGCCTTTCCATCGGCCATGTATCTCCCGAAGCCGCCGAAGGCGGCGCTATCGCGTTGGTCAAAGATGGAGATCTTATCGAAATCGACATTCGCGCGCGTTCGATCGCCCTCAAGATTCCGCGCGAAGAGCTCATACGCCGCCGCGCCGCGATGGAAGCTTTGGGCGACAAAGCTTGGAAGCCCGCCGCCGAACGTCAGCGGCGCATCTCACCGGCATTGAAAGCCTACGCCGCATTTACCACCAGCGCTTCTCGCGGGGCAGTCAGGGTTGTGCGCTGAGAGGACTATGCGTTTTGCTGATGGGCTCCACTGCCGCCCAAAGTGCATCGCAATATTCTTCATGAGATTTTTCTGATTTGCCCCTCTTATGTAGCGCGACGTTTAATTTGTCAGAAAATGACAAATGGATTATCTGACAAACCAAACGTCCGAAAATTAACCTTTGAGGAACAATGGATCAACAAATAAAGTGTAGTGAGCCAATTGATTACTCCTACGCCAACCCTCCGCACAACGCGGCTACGATAGAGGGATTAACCACCGCTGGTACCCCTCGGAAGGATGATCTCGGATTGTTCTGTGCGGATGCCCGTGTAGTAGCGTGCCGTATTGCCGATTGCGGGTTGCTCGGGCTGATCGTCGGTCGCGTGGATTGTCGCGCGGCCTTGTGCGATGGAGAGATAGTTCGTGATGTTCTCGGTCTTGAGAAGTTGTTCGAGGATTGTGCGAGATATGAAATAGTCGGTCATGAATTACTCCTTATGAATTTAATCCGGGCGCGATTGAGATTTGTCGGGACCATGTAGGAGTTAGGAGCCACCGCAACGGCCTGCGTGGTGTCGTCGTCAAAGGTAAATCATGGCGCGCCCTTCGAAGCCAGCATCAGCAAATCATGGAATT
>JAQVZU010000098.1 GCA_028708035.1 Alphaproteobacteria bacterium | reverse complement strand
CTCCCATCAGCGTTTTAAGCGCGAATATCGCCTCGCAATCCGCAAGGTCGCCCACAATCGCGCCCACTCTGTTGGGCGGCAGATCACGGAGCTTCCCCGTAATCGCGGCAAACGCCTCGTCCCAACTCGCGGGCTCAAGCTTCCCGTTCTTTCTCACCCAAGGGCGGTCAAGGCGGCGGTGCTTCAAGCCATCGATCGCAAAACGCGTTTTGTCGTTGATCCAGACCTCATTCACGTCCTCGTTAAGCCGTGGAACAACGCGCATCACCTCGTTCCCGCGCGTATCAACCCGAATATTGCACCCGACCGCGTCGAAAACGTCCACCGTCTCGGTCTTCTGGTATTCCCAAGGCCGACCCGAAAAAGCCGCAGGCTTGGTCGTCAACGCCCCCACCGGGCAAACGTCGATTAAATTGCCGGAAAGCTCTGAAGTCAGCACGCGAGACACATACGTCCCGATTTCGAGGTTTTCGCCGCGCTTCATGCCGCCAATTTCCGGAGTCCCGCAAATCTCGTCCACAAACCGGATGCAGCGCGTGCAATGAATGCATCGCGTCATGTTTGTCTTGATAAGAGGCCCGTAGTTTTTGTCCGAAACGATCCTCTTTTCGTCCTTGTACCGCCCGCAAGAACGCCCATAAGCCACGGCCTGATCTTGCAAATCGCATTCGCCGCCCTGATCGCACACAGGGCAATCGAGAGGATGATTAATCAGCAGCAGTTCCATAACCCCTTGGCGAGCTTTCTTCACCGCCTCCGAGTTGGTATGAACCACCATCCCATCCGCGCACGGCTGCGCGCAGCTTGGAACCGGCTTCGGCATCTTCTCGACTTCGACAAGGCACATGCGGCAACTCGCCGCGACGCTGAGCTTGTCGTGGTAACAAAAATGAGGAATCTCGATCCCGACCTGCTCGCACGCCTGAAGAATGCTCGTGCCCGGCGCGACCTCCACTTCGATATCGTCAATGATCAGTTTAGGCATGATTGTTCCCGCCACTCATCGTCATTCCCGCAAAAGCGGAAATCCATCGCCGCGCGTCTGCGCGGCATAAGACTCCAATGGTTGTGCTCACTGCACCATCGCCGAACCTCATGCCGCCCTCGCATTCTTGCGGTATAGCTCTATTCTCTCAACCAGTTGCGGCCTGAAGTGCCGCACCAATCCTTGAATGGGCCACACGGCCCCATCTGCGAACGCACAAATCGTCTTGCCCTCGATCTCCTTCGTTATGTCGAGCATCATGTCAATCTCGTCAATCGTCGCGTTGCCCTTTACCATCCTCCACATCATGCGGGACAGCCAGGCGATCCCTTCGCGGCAAGGCGTGCATTGCCCACAACTCTCATGCTTATAAAACGCGCTGATCCGCGCAATCGCATAGATAATGTCGGTCGACTTATCCATTACGATCACGCCGCCGGTCCCAAACGCAGATTGCACTTCTCGCAACGCGTCGAAATCCATCAGAACGGTGTCGCAAATTTCTCTTGGAATGACGGGCGTCGAAGAACCGCCGGGAATAACAGCCAGCAAATTATCCCATCCGCCACGCACGCCCCCCGCATGCTCCTCAATCAACTGCCGTAACGGAATGCCCATGGTCTCTTCGACATTGCAGGGCGTATTCACATGCCCCGAGATACAGAAGATCTTCGTCCCGTTGTTTTTGGGCCGCCCGAACCCGAGAAACCAATTCGCGCCGCGCCGCAAAATCTCCGGCACTGAGGCAATAGTCTCAACGTTATTGACTGTCGTCGGGCAGGAATAAAGCCCTGCATTTGCCGGAAACGGCGGTTTGTTCCGAGGCTGCCCCTTCTTCCCCTCAATGCTCTCCATCAGCGCGGTTTCCTCGCCGCAAACATAAGCTCCCGCGCCCCGATGAATGAACACATCGCAATCCCAGCCTGAGCTCGCCGCATTGCGCCCCAAAAGCCCGTAAGAGTAAGCCTCGTCAATGGCCTGCTGTAAAATAGCGGCTTCGTTATAAAACTCCCCGCGCACATATATATAGACGACATGAGCCCCAATCGCCGAAGCCGCGATCAAAGCGCCCTCAAGCAGCCTGAAAGGATCGTGCCGCAAAATATCGCGATCCTTGCAGGTCCCTGGCTCGGACTCGTCCGCGTTCACAAGAAGAAAGTGGGGAAGCGTTTGGTCCTTCGGCATAAACGACCACTTCATCCCGGTCGGAAACCCCGCCCCGCCGCGTCCGCGAAGCCCGGATTTCTTGACTTCCTCGATAATCCAGTCGGGGCCGCGCCGAATGATTTCGGCAGTCCCCTCCCAAACCCCGCGCCGCCGCGCCGCCCCGAGATTCCAGCTCTCGAACCCGTGAAGATTGGTGAAGATGCGGTCTTTATCTTGAAGCATCAGGCACACCCCATGGATAAAAATACCTGTCCGCAATCCCGCCGTTCCCCTTTACTCCCCGCCCCCTCCGCCGTCATGCCCGCGAAGGCGGGCATCCATCGCCGCGCGTCTGCGCGGCATAAGGCTCGGCCATCTCCATTCATCTGCAAATTACCCTCTGGAAGTGCGCTGAGCCTCACGATCAAGTCCTCTCCTTCGAATCCGCACCGCCCCGAGGCTCCGATCCTGTCCGCCCCGCCTGAGACCCCGCCACAGGCTTCCGCCCATCCTCCAAATCGCCGAGCACCTTTTCCACCGTTTGTGGCGTCAGATCCTCATACACATCGTCGTTAATCTGAACCACAGGACCGTTCACGCAAGCGCCCAAGCATTCGACCTTGCGCAACGTGAATTTTCCGTCCGGCGTCGTCTCGCCCATCCCGATGCCAAGCTTTTCCTTGCAAGCCTCTACAATCGCGCCCGACCCGCGCAGCCAACACGGCGTCGTCGTGCAAACCTGCACAAGATGCTCGCCCACCGGCTTAAGATTAAACATCGTATAAAAGCTCGCGACCTCGTAAACGCGAACCGGGGGCATCTCAAGCATCTTGGCAACGTAATCCATCGCCTCGATCGACAACCAGTTTCCATTCTGCCTCTGCGCAAGATCGAGAAGCGGAAGCACAGCGCTCGCCTGCCGTCCTTCGGGATACTTTTGGATCGCCTTTCTGGCGCGAGCCATGTTTTCGGCGTTAAAAGCGAAGCTGCGTCCGTTCATCGATCCACTTCTCCGAAAACGAGGTCAAAGCTTCCCAGAATGGCGACCATGTCGGCCAGCATGTGCCCTCTGCAAATTTCGCCAATCGACTGCAAATGCGCAAATCCCGTCGCGCGAATATGGCAGCGGTACGGCTTGTTGGACCCATCGGCGACAAGATAAACGCCAAGCTCGCCCTTGGGAGATTCCACCGCCGTATACGTCTCCCCTGCCGGAACATGAAATCCTTCCGAGTAAAGCTTAAAGTGATGGATTAACGCCTCCATCGACTTCCCAATTTCCTCGCGCTGCGGCGGAGCGACCTTGCGGTCTTCTGTAATAACAGGGCCTTCCGGCATTTCCTTCAAGCACTGCTTTATGATCCGCAACGACTCGCGCATCTCATAAAGCCGCACGAGATAGCGCGCATAGCAGTCGCCGGTCTTTCCCACAGGCACGTCGAAATCCATCTTGTCGTAAACGTCATACGGCTGCGCCTTGCGCAAATCCCATGCGACGCCAGACGCGCGCAACATAGGGCCTGAAAATCCCCACTCAAGCGCCTGCTCTTTCGTCACAATCCCGATATCGACGGCACGCTGCTTGAAAATCCGGTTCTGGTTCAGAAGCGTCTCGAGATCGTCGATGAATTTTGGAAATGCCTCCGCCCAAGCGGCGATATCCTCAGCTAACCCCTCTGGCAAATCCCTATGCACCCCGCCGGGCCGGAAGTAATTCGCATGGAACCGAGCGCCGCTCACGCGCTCATAGAACTCCATCAAGATCTCGCGCTGCTCGAACCCCCAAAGCGAAGGAGTCACGGCCCCAAGGTCATTGCAGAACATCGTAATGCTGAAGATGTGATTCAGAATGCGCGTGATCTCGGCAAACAGGACCCGTATATATTGGCCGCGCGGCGGCGGCTTGATTCCCAATAATTTCTCGACTGCGAGAACAAATACATGCTCCTGCCCGATAGGCGTTACGTAATCCAGCCTGTCGAAATATGGAACGGACTGAAGATAGGTCTTGTGCTCGATAAGCTTCTCGGTCCCGCGATGAAGAAGGCCGATATGTGGATCGGCGCGCTCGACGACCTCGCCGTCCATCTCAAGGATCATGCGCAAAACGCCGTGCGCCGAGGGATGCTGCGGCCCGAAATTAACGGTAAACGGAACGACTTTCTTCCCGTTTTCTAAAACCTCTTCCCGCTCGGGGAACGCATACGTCATTGCCCCCCCTCTTCGCCGTTTTCGCGCTCAAGCTGCACGGCGGTCATGCCCTCCCAGGGGCTTTTGAAATCGAAAACGCGGTAGTCCTGCTGGAACTTTACCGGCTCGTAAACGACGCGCTTTTGTTCCGGATCGTACCGGACCTCGACAAATCCCGTCAGCGGAAAATCCTTGCGCAGCGGATGCCCTTCGAACCCGTAGTCGGTCAAAATTCGCCGCAAATCCGGATGGTTTGCGAACGGAATGCCGAACATGTCCCATGTCTCACGCTCATACCACACGGCAGACTTAAAAATCCCTGTCACTGTCGGCACCGGCGTATGCTCGTCGGTCCGCACCTTCACGCGCACGCGCGCGTTCCGCCCGACACTCAAAAGATGATATACGACCTCAAACCGCTCGGGCCTCCCCGGATAATCCGCCCCGCAGATATCCATCAATTGGCTCATGGCAAGCGCCGGATCGTCGCGCAAGCGCTGCAACGCCTCGGCGATGCGCGTGCGCGCAACAAAAACGGTCAATTCACCGCCCTCAACAGCCGATTGGAGAACCGACGATCCTAACGCGCGAAGCACTTCTTCCCGAAAATTGTCGATGGGCAGCATCGTCACGGCCTCTTGATGATTTTGTTGCCGCGACGGATCTTGCGCTGAAGCTGCATCAGTCCATACACCAAGGCCTCGGCGGAGGGCGGGCACCCCGGTATATATATGTCAACCGGCACAATACGGTCACACCCGCGCACGACGGAATACGAGTAATGATAATATCCTCCGCCATTCGCGCAACTTCCCATCGAGATAACCCATTTGGGATCGGGCATCTGGTCGTAAAGCCGCCTCAGCGCCGGAGCCATCTTGTTGGTCAGCGTCCCCGCGACGATCATCACGTCCGACTGCCTTGGCGACGAGCGCGGCATCATCCCATAGCGGTCAAGATCGTAGCGGCTCATAAACGCCTGAATCATCTCAATCCCGCAGCACGCAAGCCCGAACGTCAGTGGCCACATCGACCCGGCCCGAGCCCACGTCAGAAGATCGTCAACCTTGGCCATGATGAAGCCCTTATCCTGAACTTCTTCGCCAAGCTGCGCCGCGAGTTGATTGGCCTTGGCTAGTTTTATGGGGTCTACTCCCATTCCAGAGCCCCCTTCTTCCACTCATATATAAAGCCGACGCCAAGCACGCCGAGAAAGACCATCATCGCCCAGAATCCCGTCAACCCGATGTCACCCAGCGAAACGGCCCATGGAAAAAGAAAAGCAATCTCAAGATCGAAAACGATAAACAGTATGGCGACAAGATAAAACCGGACATCGACCTTGAGTCGCGCATCCCCCAGCGCCGGAAAGCCGCATTCGTAAGCAGAGCCTTTTTCAGGATTGGGCTTTTGCCTGGCCAGAAGGAAAGAAAGCCCCACGGCGACCGAAGCGATAACGAACGCCAAGCCAAAAAACATCAGAATCGGCAAATAATCGTTTGCGAGGTCTTTGAGCATGTTGAGAGGGAGTTGAGTCGAAAGCCTTTGAGCATTCGAACATCGGATGGTTAACGCGGAAAATCAAGCAGATTTCGAAGCGCCCTCACCTGTTTCTGTTAATCGTTCGGCATCGAAACAAAAATCAATCTTTTCGGCTCGAACATAACAGGCGATGCTTACCGCTTATTGTAGTTATCCGGAAATAACTGACGTTCGATAAGTTCGATCATGATATGAATCATCTTGATATGCAATTCCTGCACCCGGTCTGAAAAAGCGCCCGCAGGAGTCGCCAAAAGAATGTCGGTCAATGCGGCAAGCTCGCAAGAGTGCCGCCCTGTCATACCGATCACCTTGACGCCCTTCTCTCGCGCGACTTCCGCAGCGTTGAGGATGTTTTTGCTCTTTCCGCTCGTACTGATCGCCAGCAGAACATCCCCCTTCTTTGCGAACGCGTCCAGATACCGCGAGAAAACGAACTCGTAGCCATAGTCGTTCGAAACGCAGCTCAGGTGAGACACATCGCTAATCGCC
>JAQVZU010000023.1 GCA_028708035.1 Alphaproteobacteria bacterium | reverse complement strand
AGCGCCGCGCCTTCGGCCTCCGCGACGAGGAATATCTCAAACTCAAAATCCTGACAATGAGCTTGCCGGAACTGTAAAAATCCCCAAAATTACCAAAATTCACCCACCAACTCTGCAAAAGAGCCAAAAATTAATACAATCCGCCGGTACCGGTAGTCGACGGTGGCGCGGAAGGCTGTGGGGGAACAGGGGGAGCCATCTGCGAAGTTGGCGTGGACGGAGCCAAGGGCTCAGACGTATCTTGTGGCGGCGTTGGCGGTGCGTTGGGGTCGGGCTCAGTTGGAACCCCCTCGCTGGCGAAGGGAAGGCCTTCGTAGCTTACGCCGAGGATCGGGCGCGATTGGCCTTCCTGAGGCTCGGTGCCGGGGATGAAAGATTCCCAGATGGCATTTTTGTCGCTCGGGAGCGCGAGAGTTTCTGTCTGAGGGTTCACGCGAACCATGCGGAGGCCCGGCGGGACGCGGAAAGGAATGGGCGCTTTGCCCTTGATCGCTTCGGTGATGAAAGCTTGAAAAATTGGAACCGCAACGCTGGAACCGGTTTCTTTCGACCCCAGCGGAACCGGATTGTCAAATCCCACATAAACGCCACAGACGAGGTCGGGCGTAAAGCCGATAAACCACGCGTCTTTGCTGTCGTTGGTGGTGCCGGTTTTCCCCGCCAAAGGAAAGTCAATCCCCCGCAGGCGACCAGCTGTGCCGCGCTGAATGACACCTTGAAGGATGTTCACCATTTGATAGGCCGAGCGCGGGTCTTGAATCTGCTCGCGCGTGTCGGGGATGTCAGGGGGCGTTAATTCGGTTGTCCAACCTTCAGTATGGCAACCCAGACACTCGCGGGTGTCGGCGCGCCAGAGGGTCTTGCCGTCGCGATCCTGCACGCGGTCGATGAGGCTCGGAACAATTTTCTTGCCGCCGTTGACGATCATTCCATAGGCAGTGACCATACGCAAAGGCGTCGTTTCTTTTGCGCCGAGCGAAAAGGATAAAAGTTCAGGCATATCGTCGGCGATGCCGAATTTCTTCGCGTATTCGACGACAGTTGCCATTCCAATAGCGTTTGCAATCCGGACCGTCATGACGTTTTGTGATTTTTCAATGCCTTGGCGAAACGGCAGGTTTCCGAAGTCTTCGCCGCCGTAATTTTCAGGACGCCAAAGAGGAAGGCCGGGGCCTTGCTCATAATCCGAAGGGGAATCCGAGACCATGCTTGCGGGCGTAAAGCCTTTATCGAGCGCGGCCATGTAGATGAAAGGTTTGAAAGAGGAGCCAGGCTGGCGCATGGCTTGCGTCGCACGATTGAACTGGCTGATTTTCGTGCTGAATCCGCCTTTCATGGCGAAGACGCGGCCCGTATGGGGATCAAGAACGACAATTGCGCCTTGCACAACGGGAACCTGGCGCAGCGTGAAAGTCCTCTCGGGGTAGGGCTTGCCTTGGTCGTTCTTCGAAACCGGTTCGACTAGAACCACATCTCCGACCTTCAGGACATCCAAGGGCATGCGGATAGCGGGACCGAACTTGTTGTCGGCCAGTTCGCGCCGTGCCCAGCTCATTTCGGCCCATGGAATGGTTCCTTTAGCGCCGTCTGCGAAGGCGAGTTGGGCTTCGGTCGATTTCAGCCCCGTGACGGCGGCCATTTGCCAGCCATCGGAGCCCGCGGGGATTGCGATGCCTTTGAGCTTCTTCTGAAGGTCGTCAAGGTCATTAAGATGAGCGACAGGGCCTCTCCAGCCGCGATTGCGCCGGTCGAAGGTGACGAGGCCGTCGTGCAGCGCTTTGGTGGCGGCGTTTTGCAAGCGCGGGTCCAAGCTTGTCTTTACGGCAAGCCCGCCCTCAAGAACCTGCTGCTCGCCGAATTTTTCGACCAACTGGCGGCGGACTTCCTCGGAGAAATAATCCGCTGTTACGCTTTCTTTTTCATCGCGCGTTCTGACTTCAAGCGGATCGTTTTGAGCGATTTTCGCTTCGTCGGGCGCAATGCGACCGCTTTCGGCCATGCGCTCAAGAACCCAGTTGCGGCGCGCGACGGCAGCGGCGTGATCCCGGACGGGGTTGTAATTATTGGGGGCCTTGGGGAGGGCGGCGATGTAGGCGGCTTCCGCAAGCGTCAACTCGTCGAGCGATTTGTTGAAGTAATTCAGCGCGGCAGCGGCGATGCCATAGGAACGGTTGCCGAGAAAAATCTCGTTCAGGTAAATCTCGAGGATTCGTTCCTTACTCAAAGCCTTTTCAAGCCTCGTGGCGAGGATGGCTTCGCGGATTTTGCGGGAAATTGAGAATTCATTCGTAAGCAGCATATTCTTTGCGACCTGCTGCGTGATCGTCGAGGCGCCTCGGGGACGGCGGTCGCTTCCGATGTTTTGCAGATTCATAATCGCCGCTTTAACGATGCCTAAATAATCGACGCCGCTGTGCTCGTAGAAATCGGAGTCTTCCGCCGAAAGAAACGCATCGGTGACGCGCTTCGGGATCTCGTTGATGGGGATAAAAAGGCGCTGTTCGGAGGCGACCACTGCCATCATGCGTCCGTCGTCGGCGTAAATGCGGCTGAGCGTCGCGGGTTGGTAATCCTTTAGGTACGCGTATTCGGGAAGGTTTTGGCTGTAGTGGTCGAAGGCTGCGATGGCGACAAAACCAACAACGACGATCGCCAGAAGCAGAAGCGAGAAAAGGGTGGAAAAGAGACGCATGACGCTATAGCCCCAAAGATAGTCCTCTGCGGCCTTTTTCAGGCCAAGGCACAATCTGCATTATATAACCAGCTTCGACTCGTCAACATCCGGCAGGTCGTTTTCCAGCAGGATAACATCGGAGGGCCGGACGTTTGTTGCGAGCCACTCCCGCGCTTCCGCAAAGCTTTCGACAAGGCGAAGCTCCTTTTCCGTTGCGCGGGCCTTAAAGCCTTCGGCAAGCGTGGGGATGCGATCCGGGCGAACCAGAAGGAGGATATCGGCGGTTTCGGCGGCTTTTTCGCCTAAACGCCGGTGGATTTCATCGTTTTTATCTCCGAGCTCTAAAATTCCCGGCGTGACCAAAATGCGGCGGCCTTTCTTTTCGGTTCCCATAAAGCTCAGGAAATCAAGTGCAGCCGCAAAACCTTTGGGGTTCGAGTTGTAGGCGTCGTTGATATAGGTGGTTCCGTTACCCTGCGGAAGGACTTCAAGCCGGTGCTTGATTTGTGGCACGGTGCGTAGTGCGGCGCACGCTCGATCAGGCTCCATGCCCAGCGTTACGGCGGCTGCGAAGACCAACGCAATATTATCGGCGTGAACGAGGCCGTAAAGCGGCGCAAAAAGATCGAATGTCTTGCCATTCCAGGTGACCGTTACGGTTAAGCCTGTGGCCGCTTGGGAGACGTTGCCGATTTTAAGATCCGAATCTTCGCTTTTGCCGCAGACGACGAAGCGATCTCTGTTTTCTTCGACAAAGGCCTTCGCGTAAGGCTGCGCAAGGACGTTTTCGTGGACGACGACTTTTCCGTCGCCGTTGGCGAGAACGGCGTCCGCAAGCTCGAATTTGCCGCGCGCAACATTGTCAAGGCTGCCAAAACGCTCATAATGGGCTTCGCCGAGCGCTGTGATAACTCCGAATTGAGGAGGTGTAAGGCGGCACAGTTTTTCAATGGAGCCGCGGTTATATGCGCCCATTTCGACGATGAAGTAATGGATATCGGCAGTTAGGTTTTCGCGGATGACTCGCGAGACGCCCATCAGCGTGTTGATGCTACCCGGAGTGAAGAGCGTAGGGGCGTTCATTGAAAGAACATGGCCGAGGATGTGCTTGACGGAAGTCTTTCCGAAAGAGCCTGTGATGCCGATAAGCTTCGGGTTGACCGTCGCCAGGATTTCGGAGGCCTCATTCATGATGCGTTTCTGAATATGCGCTTCGACGGGCGCGAGGATGAGATTTGCAAGCGCCAGCGAAACAGGTGCAAAGTGGACGGCAACGATCCAAAGCGCAGCATTTTGCGCCAAGCTTACAGCGAAACCTGCGCCTATGCACAGGATCAGCGCGATAATGAAAATGCGCGTTGCGCGTTGCGTCATGACCAGTTTTTTCTTTGCCACCTTGCGTGGGTCTTCGTCGCGAAGGCGGAAGGCGATGAACAATCCCGAGATCAGATACGCAAGGGCAATCTTGTCGGCCCAAACGAGCGAAAGCGCGAAGGCAAGAGCGAGCGCGGCGGACAGCCGTTTGTCAAACGATCCGGTTTTTAGAATCCATCGAAAAAACGCAGCGGAGCTGTATTCGTTCTGCTGAAACATGTGAAGGTAACGCAGAAGCCTTCTGAAGATGAAGCACACGAAAGCTGCAAGCGGCAAGGCGACGGTAACGAAGGTCATTTCAATTTTTCCATAAACGAGGCAAGCCGTTTGATGACGACATGCCGCCCGTCGCCGAGGACGGTGTGATGATCTTGATTTGGCAGGAGTTCAATGTCGGAGTTTTTTACCAGCTTTTGCAATCGAAAGCCAATTTCTGGTGGGGTGTCGGCGTCATTGGCTCCATATACAAAATGTGTGGGGCACTTGATTTGCCGCGCCTGTTCCGAAAGGTTTTCTGCGATAATGCGAATGAAGAGAGTTCGTAGGACGCCTGCCGACCGGTAATCGGCGCTGCCGAATTTTTGGCGTAATTTTTCCACGTTAAGGCCAAACAGCGGAGCCAGATGTTTCAGGGTTTTGAACGTGTAGATGCGTGCCTTGACGCTGAGGGTTCCGATCGGCCCGCGTTTTCGCGGAAGACCCGCGCAGCCGATCAAAAACAGCGCATCGACAAGGTCGGGGTGTCTGGCGGCCAATTGGATGCCGACTCGGCCCCCGAAAGAGTGTCCGACATAAAGGATTTTCCCCCCTTTGCGATAAGGACGGATAAGGGCTGCGACGGCGTCGGCATAGTCGGCGGTGGTCCATGTTTCAGGCGGGGGCGGCGACAGGCCAAAGCCGGGAAAATCAAGGAGAAGGTGGGCTGCGCATTGGGCAAGAGCTTCGGTAAACGGCCTGAAGACATTTCGAGTATGTCCCCAACCGTGGCCCCAGACGACAATTAAGGGGGCCTTATCGAGTGCGAGGCCTGTCGTTTCATAAGCTATCGTCTTTGAATTTTCCACAATCCTAGCCGCCTCTCAACCTTCCGGAGAATCCATGTAGCCGTACCATGCCGCTTGAGGCTTGTTAAGGATGTTAAAGTCTTTTGCGTACAGAACGTACATCTGATCTCCATAGTCGAAATGCCAAAATTCGAATGGGTAGTTCGTGAAGCCCTCTTGCATCATCGCCCAATGCAGAAGGCGGCGGTTTTCGACGCGGGGATCGTTTTCTTTCAACTCGCCCGCTATAACTTTGCGTTCGAGCGCGTCGCTATAGAGAAGGTTCGACATCTCATCGAACCCGACGCCCATATCCAGAAGCTTGCGGGTTGAAATTGTTTGGAGAGTCAAATCCACCGCGCCGCCGCAGGCGTGGACGGGCCACGAATGGGGATTTGCGGGATCGAACGCGGTTGGGTCGGAAACAAAGTTAAGCACATAACGCTTCCGATCCTCTTCAGACGCATCTGGCATTTCTTGAAGGGCCTGCCTTGAGAAGAAATCCCAAATGCCTTGCTGGCACTCGATAGAACGATAAGCGTCCCACATAAAAAGCTCGACGCCGAAAGAGCGGAGACGCGCATTGGCTGCGGCAAGTTTCTCTGCGACGGTTTTGCGGCACCAAACGTATTCGATTGCACCGCGAATTTTCTCAAAATAGGGAGCGTTTTGGCCATCGGCCCGGGCATAGAAGCTTTCGCCCGCGACTCCATAGTCGGAGGTTTTTACAAGCGGTTCGGATGCGCGCGAGTCGCTTAAATCAATGGGAATGTTTTTATAGCCCCCTGCATTCGCGAGGCCGTCCAGAACGGGGATTTTATAATCTAAATGGTATGGCAAGGTATATTCTCGAATGATTTTCTCGACCACTATAGCGAGTTAAACATCCTTAAGAAACTCTTTTACGGTCTGCATGTACAGTTCTGTTTCTTCCAGATGAGGCATGTGCGAGCTTTTTTCGAAAACCTTCATTTGAGCGCCCGGAATCAGGCTTTTGTAGTATTCGACTGTTGACGGCCTTGCTTCGTCCCACTGTCCGCAGGTCAGAAGCGTTGGGATGGTCAGTTCATGGAGGCGTCCGGTTTGATCGTAGTTTTTCAGGTTTCCGGTAAAAATGAACTCGCTTGGTCCCCACATGGTTGTGTAGACGGAAGAACCCATTCCTTTCGCCGCCTCCTGATAATCGGGATGCTGCGGCGATACATTGCGATACACATGCCTCGCGTAGAAGTATTGGGTTGCAAAAGCGAATTCTTCAGAACGAAAAGAGTTCAGGCGTTCGCATCTTTCTAGAATGTCTCTGATTTCTGTTGGCAAGGCGTCCCGCCAAACAATCATGTCTTTCGTCCATAGGGGGGCGCTCAAAAAAGGACTGGCCATGATCGCGCTTTTTAGACCTTGCGGGCGGCGCAGCGCGTGTTCCAAGGCTAACGCAGCGCCCCAACTGTGCCCAAGCAAGTGATATTCCTTAAGGCCAAGCTTCTTGACGAGAAGGTCCAGTTCGTCGGCAAATCTCTCAGTGTTCCAGAGAGCCACGTCATCGCTTCGATCGGACCTGCCGCACCCCAGTTGGTCGTAAAACAAGATGGCTCTTGCATCGGAAAGCTTCAAAAGCGAGCGCAGATAGTTATGAGGAAAACCCGGGCCTCCATGAAGAACGACAAGCGGCGCATTTTGAGTAGAACCCGTTAGCTCATACCAAATCTTTCCCCATCGCAGGGAAATTTTCCCCCGCTTGGAAATGCATTTTGGCTTTTTAAAGAACCACATGAAGATAAATCGTGCCCGATAGCTTTATTTTCTTGGGAACAGCCTTGCGTCTTCAGGAGTCGGATCAAGGGGAATTTGTTGGCGGCGATGCAAAGCGAACGCCTCGTCAATCAAATCGTCAAGGAGATTAGAAAATAAAATGGGCTTTTCCTTAGCTGCTTCCCAGAGAAAATAGCCAAACGAGCCTGGAATCGGATTCGCTTCGTTAAACCAAGCCTCGCCCGTTTTCTCGTTGCACAGGAAGTCAAGCCGTGGGCATCCTGAGCCCCCTATATGAGTAAAGACCTTCTCTGCCCACTTACGGATATTTTTTTCGAATTCCGGAGGAAGCGAGGGGTTGATTTCGCGCGTAAGCGAAAGCATGCCTTGGCTTTCTTGCGGCGAAGGCGTTTTCGATCCGCCCGATTTCGTGCCGCCGCCGGAAAGGTACTTTGTCTTGAAATCCAAAAGCTCGCTGTGCCGCTTGGGCCGTTCGATCGCCGAAGTTTGCACATGGCCATTTGCGCAACGTATGGCCACATTGTATTCGACAAGATTTTCAACAAACGGTTCAAGCAACGCCATGTAGTCGAAGCGGAAGATCGTAGAGGCTAGCGTGTCGGAAATTTCCTGAAAATTCGTTACGCGCGCCACGCCTATGCTACTGCCTAAATTCGCGGGCTTAAGGCAGCATGGAAAAACGACATCGCCCAGCATCGCTTTAAGTTCGTCCGGAGTGATAAGCGAGCCAGTTTCAGGCTTTTTGATTTCCTTATATGGCAGCACTGGGACGCCCGTACTCGCCAGCATTTTCTTCGTCGCCGTCTTATCCATACACACGGCGGAATCCAAAAGTCGCGCTCCAGTATAGGGGACATTGGCGGTTTCAAAAACGCCTTGAACACACCCGTCCTCACCGACAAGGCCATGAAAAGCGAAGAGCGCCACGTCGAAGGGAAGCTTTTTGCTTTTTTGCAAAAAAGAACGGGGCCGAGTCAAAAAAGTCGGCGTCTGCGACGAAAGATCAAGTATCAATGAGGTTAATTTTTCGCGCAGTTCCTTGCCGGGAATATAGTTGCTGCGTTCAAGCAAAGGGGCGCCCGTAAGCCACTCGCCATCCTGCGCGATATAAACAGGGAAAGCTTCATAGCGTTCAGGGTCAAGCGCTTTAATAGCCTGAAGGCCGGTGACGATGCTTACATCGCTTTCAGGAGATCTGCCGCCGAACAAAACCGCAACCTTCAATTTTTTCTCTGACATGTTATCCTTTGCTTGGAGGGATGTTTGCAACTAGCAACGAAGCATAAATAAAGTCAAATTTTGTTTCGTTTTTAATTAACCGATTTTGCCAGTTTATCGAATTCCAGTAGCGTTTCGATAAGCCTCGGAAGGTCCTTGAGCTTGACCATATTCGGGCCGTCGGAGGGCGCGGTGTCGGGATCTTCGTGCGTTTCCATAAACACGGCGGCGACACCGACAGCTACGGCCGCTCGGGCAAGAACGGGTACGAATTCGCGCTGTCCTCCGCTTGAATCTCCCTTGCCGCCCGGTTGCTGGACCGAGTGCGTCGCGTCGAAGACGACGGGGTAGCCCGTTTGAGCCATGATCGGCAGGCTGCGCATGTCCGAGACAAGCGTGTTATAGCCGAAGCTGACGCCGCGTTCGCAAAGCATGATTTTGTCGTTGCCGGTCGAGGCGATCTTGGCGGCCACGTTCTTCATGTCCCACGGCGCGAGGAATTGGCCTTTCTTGACGTTGACCGCGCGTCCCGTCGCGCCAGCGGCCAAAAGAAGATCGGTCTGGCGGCAAAGAAAAGCGGGGATTTGAAGAATATCGACAACCTTCGAAAGCTTCGCGCATTGATCGCGTTCATGAACGTCGGTCAGAATGGGCAGACCGACCTTGTTCCGTATCTCCTCAAAAATCGGGAGAGAGTCTTCAAGACCGATGCCGCGCGGAGTATTGATTGACGAACGGTTCGCTTTGTCAAACGATGATTTATAGACGACAGGAACCTTGTATTTTTCTCCGATTTCCTTGATGGCTTGGCTCATCTCGAGCGCATGGATGCGCGATTCGATCTGGCAAGGCCCAAGAAAAAAAACGATGGGCAGATCATTGCCGATCTTGAAAGAGCCTCCATTCGGGAGTGCGATCTCAACGTGTTTCATCATCAGCGACCTTCCACTTTTGACCGCGCCCGATAACTGTACCAACTTACGGGCATGGCGAGGACATAGAGGATTCCCGCTCCCGAATAGGTAAGCCATGTGTTCGTAATCAGACCAGCTACAAGCGCCACGACGCTCGCGAAGAGAGGGGCGACCCAAAGTCGTTCGATGCGCCAGCCCTTGAGCGCGAATGTGGGAAGGCGGCTAACCATGAGAGACCCTACCATCAGCATCCAAACCGCGCAGGCGACGGGGATAAGCGGCGCGACGGCACCAAATTCGAGAAAGAACGCGAGGGGAAGCAGGCCAAGGCATGCGCCCGCCGGAGCAGGGACGCCCGTAAAGTAGCGCTTGGCCCAAGCGGGAACGTTGTGGTCATCGAGCATGGTATTGAAGCGCGCAAGGCGAAGGGCGCAACAGGCGGCGAAAACAAGAACGGCGATCCAGCCGATGCCGCCCGCGTCTTTAAGCATCCATTCGTACATAATGAATCCAGGCGCGACGCCGAAAGCGACGGTGTCCGAAAGGCTGTCGAGTTCCGCGCCGAATTTGCTCGACATGCTCAGCATGCGGGCGACACGCCCGTCGAGGACGTCGAAGACGGCTGCCGTCAGGATCGCGATTATTGAATACTCCCACTGATCCTGCAACGCATACCGGATGCCGGTGAGCCCCGAGCACAGTGCAAAAAGAGTCAGCGTGTTGGGAAGAAGGCGCGTGAGAGGAAGATCTTTGGCGCTTGGACTTTGGTTGGCAGGACTCATGGGCGCACTTCTCCGGTACGAGGGGATTCTTCTGAACATAAATCGGATAGCACGGTTTCTCCGCCGATCATAGTTTGGCCGACAGAAACCAAAGGCTTCGCGCCGGGCGGGAGGTAGACGTCCGTGCGGCTTCCGAAACGGATGAGGCCATAGCGTTCCCCCGCCTTGACCTTTTGTTCGATCTGCGCGTCGCAGACAATCCGGCGCGCAATGAGGCCCGCAATCTGGACGACGCCCAACGCGGTTCCTTCAAAGGGATGGCCGCCGTCGAGTTTGAGGACCAGCGCCATGCGTTCATTGTCCACGCTTGCCTTATCGAGCGACGCGTTGAAAAATTTTCCAGGTCTGTAGCGGCGCAGGACAATTTCTCCGTCGGCGGGAATGCGGTTGATATGGACGTTGAAGATGCTCAGGAAAATGCTGATGCGGGTGCGCGGAGCGCTGCCAAGGCCCAGTTCTGTCTCAGGGATGACGTCTTTGACCGCCACGACACGCCCATCCGCAGGACTCACAACAAGTCCTTTCCGTGCGGGTGTCGTCCGGTCTGGGTTTCTGAAGAAATAAAAGCACCATGCCGCGAGGACGAAGGCGGCGAAAGAAACAAATCCGCCCACGAAAAAAAGGAGAAAGGCCACACATGCGGTGATCGCCATGAAGGGCCACCCAGCCCGATGAAAATACAGAAGGGGGTTGAGGGGTGCCATGTTCGTTCCTTCTTGTGAGACTAGACTTAAAAGTTTGGTCGCTTGACATCCGTGCAAGATTGAAGCTGTCATTTAACCGAGGGTGGTGTATGATATCTCGCCCTTAAAGCCAACCGCAATCCCGTTTTTTCCAATGTCAGATGCAGCGCTCCCTGTAGTTTCCCAATCGGCGGATGTCCCGAATTTCGAGGAGATGCTGAAAAAGCTTAACGATGAGCTCAAGCGATCGCCTTTCAAGTCCATCGAAAAATTCCGGTTTAGTTTCGATGGGCTGGATTTCGAGGTGCATCGCGCCCAGCGCGAGAACGATGCGAGTTTTCTCATCAACGTGACGGTGGGGTATATGCCGTTTACGATCGAATCCGGCGAGAGGCGAGAGGCTATCAAGACAATTATTATCGCTTCGCGGCGGCTTCCGAAAGTTCGGTTCGGCGTCGATACCTCCAGCAAGATTTTGGCGGGCGCGGTTTTTGACGGGGCGCGCGTTGAAAGGCCCGATTTCATCTTTTATCCATTGACGCTTTTTATGCAGGAAGCCTGGCCTTTTATTAAGCTTATTGGTAAGTATTTGTCGTCGCAGCCTGCGCCAAAACCAGGGCCGGTTACCTCTTGTTAGCGAATCAGGGCTAATCTGCGGCATTTCATCGATATACAAAAGAAGGATGACATCTTGAATTTATCGTCTGTCTGCGTTTATTGCGGATCATCAGATCTCGTTGCGCAGCCTTTTAAAGATTCCGCCCGTGGTGTCGGCGTCGAGATTGCCAAACGAGGCCTGAGGCTTGTCTAT
Source organism: Alphaproteobacteria bacterium (assembly GCA_028708035.1). GTDB lineage: Bacteria > Pseudomonadota > Alphaproteobacteria > UBA9219 > UBA9219 > CAIXLI01. The sequence goes on along the minus strand of JAQVZU010000023.1, from coordinate 14,984 downwards.
GGAGGTGGGCATGTTGGGCTTATGGGTATTGTGGCCGACGCTGCGCTGGCGGAAGGCGGTTTGGTCACCGGCATCATTCCCGAGCACATTCGCGGCAACGAAGTTGAGCATAGAGGGCTGACTGAGCTACATATTGTTCCCGACATGCATACGCGCAAGCGGATGATGGTGGATCATTCGGACGCTTTCATCATCCTCCCCGGCGGATTTGGGACGCTCGACGAAACATTCGAGATCATTACCTGGAAGAAGCTTAAGCTGCACAACGATCCAATTTTCATACTTAATCAAAATGGTTATTGGGACGACATGATCTCTCTTATTGGCAGGACCATCTCGGCGGGCTTTTCGCAGCCGGCGGATGCTGAACTTTTCGAGGTTTTTCCAAAGGTTGAGGATATGTTCGCCGCTTTGGACAAGCAAATGGCTCCTGTTCAGAAGATCACGGGGCGAATGTAGTCTTTTAGTCTTTTTTAAGCATAATGTGTTCTTCAACACTAAAAAGGATTAAGTATGTTTTAATCTTTTTGGCGCTATATTCAAAAATGGATAGATGTTTTTACCCCTTCGCTAGGAAGCGGCGGCGTTTTATGTATTTGGAGGACCGATGAAAATTAGTTCCGCAAAAAACCGTTTCGCCGGTTCATTTTTAGCTTTCAGCATTGCGATTTTCTCGGCGCTTCCGACATATGCGCTAGACCGCTCCGATTCCTTGTCCACCGATGACAGCGCTCCGTGTGCGACAAGGCCGCCAGTGGACAAGGAATATAAGCAATGTCCGCTGATTTTTTGGAAAGATGTCGATGAGGCTTCGTACATTTCTGTACGCGCGAATCCCGGTAACGCGTATTTCCCTATCGATGTTCCCGTCAGCGCGACGCTCAACGCGTGCTGGTATGTGGACAATAAATCCACAGATTCGTTCTTCGTTCCATTTAAATCTCCTGTTGAATGGAATTCTTTTATTACAAGCGCTCTTTCGGGGGGCGATATTTCTGTCCTTGCCAACCTGGTAGGATGTGCTCGACAGACTCTCGCTTCTGTCGAACCCAACAACAGCTGCTCTAACGCTTCAGCGGAAGGCGAGCCTATTGAGGATGTTCCTGTGACATTCGCTCTTCCTTATGAGCGGATCGCGACGACGCCGGTTGTTTATCCTCAGCCTGCATACGTTAAAGTTTTTAAGTGCAATGGGACTAGCTTGCAGATCGTTTCCATGACATGGGCTGCGAAGAAAAGATCGCCAAATCAAGCGCCGCCTCCATCTGGAGTTTACTGGCCGTTCGATACTTCGGGATGGGTCGCAAAATCCGCGAGCTACACTCCCGGAGGATGCGGGCCAGCCAACGGCGTTGCGACGTCTGACGCGCCCGATGATGATGCTTTATGTTCGGGGACGGGAGTTGTGGCTTCCAATCTCAAACGTGGGACTCCATGGACATGGAGTTGCAGATCCACGGGAACAGACGGAGTGACCGAAGTCGTGTCTTGCCAAGCGCCGCTTAAACCGGAATGCGGTCATGCAGCTGGCCGAGTGACTCCGTCCATACCGAAGGAAGGGTTATGCATTTCTGGCAAGGCTTCGATGGTGATTCCGAAAGCTAGCGTGTGGCGGTGGACCTGTACCGGTTCGACGGTTGTAACGTGTACGGCTCCGATCGGAAGAGATGGTGATGATAAGACTGAGGGCTGCGGTCCATCTGCTGGTCGCGCATGGGGGGTGGCCCCGACGACAGGCCTTTGCTTGTCTGGAGGAACGGCCAGCCCTGTGAGCCATGTTGACGCTGCAAAACCCGCAAAACCGTATTGGTTGTGGAGATGCAAATTCCCAGACAGAACTTTTACGTGTACCGCTCGGGATTGCGGATGTGACTAAGCCATGCCCCGCGCTTGGATCCTTTTATATGATCGTGAGGGGTTTTCGAGAGGCTGAATCTGTGGGCGTAGATAGTCCTCTGTGAAAAATGCTCCGGGTGATTAAATGAGAGGGGGCAACCCTCGCTAAAGGCCGTTCTCCACAGAAAACTCCATAATGTCGTCGAAAAACCGTTCGATGAAAGACTGCATATCTATTTTTGGGAAAAAACCCTGCCATGGCGCGCCCGGAGAGCGATAACTGGTGCTTGCTAAACTTCGGCTTCTAAATTCTCGTCCATTAAGCTCTAATGAAAAAGTTTTTAAAGAAGCCTGTCATCCCGGCTGATTCACTGGCATCTCTTGCAAACGCTTAATTAAGGAAAATATTTTTCTTTGGGCCGTATCATATACCCTTCGGTCTTTAGGGCTGTCTTTTGTAAATTGAAACCCATTGCCTATATTGCACTGCCCTTTATCAAGACTGTGTCTTTCCCAAAGATCACGCGCCGCGGCATATATAACCAAAGTGGAGTTGAAACTTGCACTTGCTGCCAAGGCACCTGCAAAAAGATTCCTTGGTTCAGGAAAGATCTCAGGCTTTAACGCAATGGAAAGAAGGACCCCCCCAAGAAAAACAATAGCTGAGACAACCGCTGCGCCATCCTTGAGAACAACTTCTTTCTCGGATAACGCCCATAGAGCATTGATAGCCCTCTCCGCTTTCTTCTCGTCCCCCAAGACTTTAGCGACAAGACCAACATTCTTTTCCTGTAGAGTGAAAAGATTTTTCTTAAATCCTGCATCTTGAGATTTTTTCATTTCTAATTTCCTTAAAAAAATTGTTTTTTCTTTTAAGGTAATAAAGAGAGTAATGTCAAATAGAATACAGAAGGACTTTCCTTTCATTGCTTAACTGATGCAACTCCATTTCCGAAAGAATCCGACGAAAAGATTAGCTTGAAGCATCTGTTATTTTAAGAAATTCAGTTGATACTGTCTCTCGAGTTCGCTTAAACCTCTACCCCATGCGATCCTTTAACCATGTCGAAGTCCGCGCCCCGCTGACGCTTGGCGAAGCCGCCAAAGGCTTCAAAGGGACCGTCGCGTCGATCGATGCTTCGGGGTGCGCCGAAACAGGACTGGAACCCTGCGAGATCGAATGCCGCCTTATGGAAATGGGTTTTACCGAAGGCGCGGAAGTCGAGATCAAGCATGAAGGATTTTGGGGCCGCGACCCCATTGCCGTAAAGGTAAACAACATGACGGTGGCGCTTCGCCGCCGCGAAGCTAACGCCATTCACATAATCCCTGCCGGAGTGCCGTAAAATGGCCGAAGCCCCCCGCCGCGTCGTTTTGGTAGGCAATCCGAACTGCGGGAAAACATCGCTTTTCAACGCGTTGACAGGCAGCCGCCAGAAAGTCGCGAACTACCCCGGCGTCACGGTCGAGCGCAAGGAAGGCGTCTTTTCCACTCCCCAAGGCCGCAAAGTCGAGCTTCTCGACCTACCCGGAACCTATTCCCTACGCGCCCGCAGCCCCGACGAGGAAATTGCGCGCGACGTTATTTTAGGACGCATTGCAAACGAACCCGTCCCCGATATCGTCCTTTGCGTCGCCGATGCCTCTAATCCTCGCCTGTCGCTGAGGCTGGCGCTTGAGCTCCGCAACGTATGCCCGCATGTCGGCCTAGTGCTCAACATGGCTGATATTGCGCGGCATCGCGGAATTGACATCGATATTGAACGCCTTTCGTCCGAGCTTAAAATCCCGGTCGTCCCCTGCATCGCTGTGCGGCCCAAAGGCACGAATGCCCTTTTGTCCCTTTTGGACAAGGAAATCACGGCGCTTCGGGAGGTTTCGTCGCCTGTGCCGCGATGGACGCCGCCTTCCCCCGCCGAAATTTGCGTCCTTCAGAAAGAAGCGGACCGCATCGCCGCCTCGGCGGTAAAAATTCCACCAAGGCAGGGGGTCACGCCAAAGCTCGACGCCGTTCTATTGCATCCCGTCTGGGGATTGTTGATCCTCTTGGCGGTCCTGTTCCTGATGTTTCAAGCCGTCTTCACATGGGCCGAACCGCCCATGAACGCGCTGAAAATGGGCATTGGCTTTCTGGCGGATCTCGCTTCCCAATTTCTTCCCGAAGGCCTTCTTCGCCATTTCGTGCACGATGCGTTGATCTGCGGCGTGGGCGCGGTGGCGGTTTTCCTTCCGCAAATTCTCATTCTGTTTTTCTTTATTCTTTTGCTCGAGGACTCGGGCTACATGGCCCGCGCCGCGTTCCTGATGGACAAAATTATGGGCGCCGCTGGCCTGCATGGCCGCGCGTTCATTCCTTTGTTGTCGAGCTTCGCCTGCGCGATTCCGGCCATCATGGCGACGCGCGTCATTGATAACCGCCGGGACCGCCTGACCACAATTCTCATAGCGCCGTTGATGCCGTGTTCCGCGCGCATCCCCGTTTATGCGCTTATTATCGCTGCGTTCTTTCCTGCAACGAAAATCTGGGGGGTTCAGCTTCAGGGCCTTGTGATGTTCGGCCTTTATGCGCTGGGAATTCTCAGCGGGCTCGCCGCCGCATACATCCTGCGTCGGACGCTTTGGAGGCGCATCCCAACCGAGCCGTTTTTGATGGAGCTGCCGGACTACAAAGCGCCTAACTTGCGCAACATCGCGTATGGCCTACTTCAGCGCGCGAGCCTCTTTTTGCGGCGCGCAGGGACGACCATCGCGGCGATCACGATTCTCGTCTGGGCGCTCGCGGCCTTTCCGCAATCCGCGCCGAATGCCGCCGTCCCCGCCATAGAGACCAGCTATGCCGCCCGCATTGGAAAAGCGATTGAACCCGTTTTCGCTCCTCTCGGCTTTAACTGGAAAATCAACGTTGCGCTTATTTCAGGCATGGCCGCGCGCGAAGTCGCGGTCGCGACGCTCGGCACCGTTTATTCGATCGAAGAATCCGGCAAGGGAGAAGCTGTTCTCGGAAGCGCACTTGCAAGTGAGTGGTCTTTGGCCACGGCTCTGGCCCTTCTCGCCTGGTACGCCTTCGCGCCGCAATGCGCCTCGACGCTGATGCTGATCCGCAAAGAAACTGGATCGCTGAAATGGATGCTCTTTTCGTTCGGGTATATGATAACGCTGGCCTACGCCGCCGCGTTTATCGCCTACAGGGTCGGAGGAGCTTTGACATTGCCCGTTGGCTAGCCAATAACCTCCGTCAGAGCTGGAGGTTCGAAGCGGTTTCCAAAGGGCATACGGACCAGAAAAACTCAAATGTAACCTCGGTTCTTATGCCCGGCTGGGAAGCCGGTCGAGATCGCGGTGGCCCGTCGTGACGGCATAGCCATTAGTCTCAAAAATTTTTGCGAGTTCTTCGACGACCATGACTGAACGGTGGCGACCGCCCGAACAGCCCACGGCAATAGTCAGGTAACTTTTTCCTTCCTGCTGGAAGCGAGGCAGAAGCGGCAGAAGCAAGCCAGTCAGATGAGACATGTAAGCGGCGAAGTCCGGGTCTCGGCGAATGTAATCGGCAACAGCTTCATCGCGTCCCGTCAGCGGGCGAAGCTTGAGGTCCCAATGTGGATTCGCCAAAAAACGCGTATCAAACACAAGGTCGGCCTCGCGCGGCACTCCGTGGCGGTACGAAAAGGAGGTCAAATAAACAGTCAATTTATGAGAATTATCAAAACGGTAGTGTCCCGTTATCAAGCGGCGCAAGTCATGGATCGAAGTTTCCGATGTGTCGATGACCTGTTCGGCTTCGTTGCGTATCTTCCACAGAAGCTCGCGCTCCGCTTTGATGCCGTCTGTAACAGGGCGGTCGACAGCCAAGGGATGCCTCCGCCGCGTTTCGGTGAACCTCTGTTGAAGCTTTTCGTTCGAACAGTCCAAAAAAAGCAAGCTGACTTGCAGGTCGGGCTTGGCCGACAAAGTTTCGTCAACCTTCAGGAACGCCTCGACGCTGAAGCTCGCATTGCGCGTGTCAATGGCAACCGCCAGATGTCTTCGAGCCGTCGGAGCGACATCCACCAGCGTGGGAACTAGGCCCAGGCGCAAATTATCGACCGCCTCATACCCCAAATCCTCGAAAACCTTCAGCGCCGTCGAAAGGCCCGCGCCTGACATTCCGGTGATAAGGACAACTCGGCGTTTAATGAGAGGCGTTTCAGGCATCAGGTTTCAAAAGTAAAAGTCAAGGCCGCGCGGATTTTGGCCGGGGTGGACGCGGCGAAAGACGGAAGAGTAAGACGCCAAACGCGGCGGTCAAGGAAGAAAACGAATTCCGGCTCTGGCAACCGCTCGATCCTGTCGCCGGTGGAAACAAGATCAACATAAAGCGCGACCGGGGCAGGGGGCGAAAACGGCAGGTGTGCAAGGCCGATATGGCGGATTTCGATTTTGCCTTCGATAGCGGCGGGCGCCGAAGCCATCAGAGTATCTTGAGCCGCATCAAGCTGCGTTTGGTCGTCGGAGAGCAACTGAGCTCCTTCGTCGATCAGGCGAAGCGCCAAATCGGATTTTCCGGACCCCGGAGGGCCTGCGAGCAGAACGGCTTTTCCGTCGATAACGACGCTGGTAGCATGGATAAGCATGTGAGCTTATAGTGTAAGGCAAGATTCTCATTTCCCTAAGCGGAAAATCGCATTAGCTTATGGACGTTTCTTTCCTCATCCATGTGAGCCATATGAAAAAGCTTCTTGTTTTTTCCCTCCTTATGATCCTGCCGTTCCCCGCACATGCGCAGCGCATCGCCGATTCCGCATTAGCGGGTGGAGGGCTGGGGACGCGCATCGTCGCCGTGGTCAATGACACCGTTATCACGACCGTCGATCTTGACCAACGCATGAAGCTCGCGGCCTTTTCAGCGGGATTGCCAGCGGACAACGCCGAGGTGCGGATGCGCTTGCTGCCGCAAATTCTCCGTGCGCTCGTTGACGAACAGCTTCAGGCCCAGGAGGCCAAGCGGCTCGATCTTTCCGTTTCAAGGGAAGAGATCGACAGCGCCTTGAAGCAGATTGCCAAGGATAACAATATTCCGGGCGACATTTTGCAGTTCGTCGAAAGCCACGGCGTTTCGCCCAAGGCCATGCGCGATCAGGTCAAGAACGGGTTGCTTTGGAGCAAGGTCGTTCAGCGTTCGCTGAGACCGCGTGTCGATGTCGGCGACGATGAGATTGACGCGATGATTGATCGCGTGCGCGCGAATACGGGCAAGGAGGAATATCTTGTCAGCGAAATTCTCCTGACCGTCGATAATCCGAAGGACGAGGATCAAGTCCGTCAAGTCGCCGAGAATCTTGTCGCTCAGATCAGGGCAGGGGCCAATTTCGCCGCTGTCGCGCGCCAGTTCTCTCAAGGCGCGGGAGCGGCTCAGGGCGGCGACATCGGTTGGATTCAGCAGGGGCAGCTTGCTCCTGAAATCAACAAGGCCTTGCAGTCTGCGGGACCGGGACAGGTCAGCGCGCCTATTCGGACCGCCACGGGCTTTCATATCCTCGGCATTCGCAACAAAAGGACCATTTCGCTTGGCGATCCCGGAAAAGCTTCGGTCGATTTGAAGCAGGCATTCCACCCTTATACGCCGGACACGAAGGCGGGGGTGATGCAGGAGGCTTTCAGGATGAGGTCGGGTGTCAAGTCGTGCGCGACGCTTGAACGGGACTTAACGAAGTTTTCGGGATGGAAGCCTCAGAAGCTTGGGGAGGTAACTCTGGCCAAGGCTCCGGCGTGGCTTGCCGACACGGTGCGGAACGTGGCTACCGGCGGTTCGAGCGAACCTTTGGAGACGGAGAAGGGCGCGGTGGTTCTTTTTGTCTGCAACAGAAACGAAACCGCGACTGTGGACCGCGATGCGATCATGCGCACCATCGGCACCGAGAAACTCGAGTTACAAGCCCGCAGGCTTCTGCGAGATTTGCGGCGAGGAGCCTATTTGGATGTCAGGTTGGGCAAGTCCTGAGCGGTTCAGGGCTTCCGGTTATAAAGTTTTCGCAGTTCGTCTTTCGCGGATTCCAGCCTTTCGCGATCTTCCGCTGTGAGATTCTTTCCCGCGCGGTTGATATAAAACGTCAGCATCGACATTGCGGATTTGAAGGGTTCGGTTTTTCGGCGGCGGCTTGCTTCCGCCGATCTTTTTAGCGACTCCGCAACTTCCCGCGGAGGCCTTGTGAAGACGCCCGGTTCAAGATCCAGTGCATGACTGTGAGTCGTCACATATCCCGACCAATAGCGCTTCGGGGGCATATTTTTCTTTCCGGAAGCCAAGACTCCGCCCCCTTTTTCTTGCGATGCGCGGTAAAGGAACAAGAAAGCATCACGCAAAGGGAATAAAGAAAATATTCGAAAGCGCCTTTGAAACCGCAAAAGGAAGCGTGCGCATAAGGAAAAAGATGTTTCGGGGTCCCAAACGATTAGCTTGAAATTCGTTCGATGTTCTGCTTTTTACTTGCCGATCGCCGGTTGGCGTATTCATCCTCTTCTCCCCGGGCGCTTACCATGAAAATGTTCAAGGTTTTTCTTTTGGCAACAGTCGCGTTGTCCTTGACGCCGTTTGCGGTTCGGGCCGAAGAAGCTATAACGCCTACCGAAACGACCGCAAAAGTCAAAGTGAAGAAGCACCGCCGGAAGGCGCATAAGCCTGCTGCCGAAGCGGCTTCAACGGCAGCCTTAGCGGCGGCGACTTCTGCGCCCGTCGAGACAGTTTCTGCCGCTCCTGCTCCTGTTGCGCCCGTACAAAGCGCGCCTGCCGCTCATAACGACTTTGTCAAAGCTTTGAGAGATGGAAAGTTTTCCGCCGATTTTCGCTATCGGTTTGAAAACGTTCATCAGGTCGATAAAACGCGTAATGCGCAGGCCAATACCTTGCGCACGACTGTGGGGTATAAGTCGGGGGACTTTAATAACTTCAAAGTCCAGCTTTCCGGTATGAACGTCACTCATCTCTCGAACGACATTTACAACGACGGCGATAATGGCCGGACGAATTATCCGACTATTGCCGATCCCGAGGGGTCAATTCTTTATTTGGCGAACGTCTCTTACACGGGGCTTCCGGACACGTCGATCGTCGTTGGCCGCCAAAAAGTTGGGTTCGATAATCTGCGCTGGATCGCGTCGGGGACGTGGCGGCAATTTTCACAGTCCTATGACGGCGTCCAGATCACCAACAAGTCAATCCAGGATTTGGAACTCGCTTACGCATATCTTTTCGACCAGAATCGGTCCGCAGGGCCGACGACGAAGTACGGCACTTACCAGATGAACACGCATTTGTTCCACGCCGCATACACAGGGATAAAAGATATCCGCTGGGCTGGATACAGTTATCTTTTTGATAACGACAGCATTGATCCTGCGACGGCGTCGTCGAATTCGACCGCAACGGTCGGGACGCGAGTCGAGGCTGGGCGCGATTTAGGAAATTCTTTCCGCGCGTTGGCATCGGCGGAATATGCGCGGCAGTTCAGTTACGATAATAATCCTGAAAGCTATGCCTTTAATTATTACCTGTTGGCTCCGGGATTGAAGTGGAGCGATTTTAAGGTTGTCTACAATTATGAATATCTGGGCGGCAACGGCCAATATGCCGTTCAATCGCCGATGATGTCCGGTCATACCATGAACGGCTGGGCTGATAAGTTCTCAGTCATTCCGGCAGGCGGCTTGATCGACAAGTATTTCGATTTGACCTACAAGGTGAAGTTCTCTGAGGAGCTTGGGGATACTCAGCTTGGAGCTCAGTATCACGATTACGACGCGGTTGTGGGCAGGGGATACGGGATCGAATACGGACTGGATTTTGTCCAGAACGTTGGCGACCATTACGCCGTCGGCATCCAGTATGCCGATTTTATCGGAGCCAAGAACTACGCTGCCTATCCCTCAACCCGCAAGGTGATTGTAACGGGCCAGGTCAAGTTCTGATCCCGCTTCGAAAATTTCCGTAAGAAGGAAAAATTAAATGAGATACCCGCTCATAGGGATGGCAGAGACTTTTGAGAGCCGGGCAGAGGGCTGCTTTTTTTGTCTATGGCATTGCCGAGATAAGAGAATTCACGCTGTTGGAAGATGACGTTGACATCCGCTCGACGAGGATGCTTTTGGGGGTGGCTCCATGTCCGTACATCTGCTGGTTCCAAAGTTCGCGGGGCGAAATGACGGAACCTTCGAGAGATACGCCAGCGAACAAGCCTTGAGACCGCGAGAACGCGTACATGTCGGACTTGAGCCCTATTGCCGTCGCAGCGTTAACGCCTTGACCGAGCTCGCCCACCGCAAGGCCCGCATCGCCTCCAAGCGTTACCTCGCGGCTCATGATCGCGTCCACCCCGCGCTGCGTCATGACGACAATGATAAGTTCCGATGACTGACCGCCAAGCTGCAATCCAAAGCTCAGGCCGCCGATGGTGTAAAATGCGGGTGGGCTCCACCTTCCGTCTTCGCCGCGGACGAGCATGACGCCGTTGCCCCCGCGCCCGCCGACAAAGAAAGCGGCGCGCATAAGATTGGGAACGATAATGATACCCCTCGCGCGCGTCGCAAGATCGAGCAATCCGGGATACTGGCTGTCGCTCATCATGCTTTGGAAAGTGACGCGCGCCTTGTCGACAAGCGCTTCGGGCTCATTTCCGATTTCGCCCGAACTGCGGCAGCTTGCGAGCGTGAAAAAGGTGGCAAGCACGAGAAGAATATTGGCTTTGATTCTGCGCATGCGAATCTCCCGATGATTTAAATCATCTTGAGCATAGTTCGGAGATAAATAAAAGCTTTTCGTGGAGAGATACCTGCCACGAAAAAACTTCGCCTTCGAATTCTTTAATCCGCAGCCAGAACTCTTTGCCAGATCTCCTTTGCATGGCGAATGTAAAACTTTTCGTCAAAGCATGCGTTGAGGTCTTCGGAAGAAAGATGGTTTGTAATCTGCGGATCGGCCAGCAGTTTATCTTTAAAGTTGGCCTTCTGGCCCTTCTGAATTTCGCCCCAAACCTCCATCGCATTTGACTGCACGATGCGATACGCGTCTTCGCGGCTCACTCCTTTTTGGGTAAGCGCCAAAAGAACCCGTTGCGAGAAATGCAAGCCCCCAAGCGCATTAAGATTTTCGGCAATCCGTTCGCGGTAGATCGTCATGCCCTCGATAAGCCCGGCGAGCCGCGCCAATGCGAAATCCATTGCGATGGTGGCATCTGGCGCAAACACGCGCTCGACCGACGAGTGAGAGATATCACGCTCATGCCACAGCGCCACGTTCTCGAGCGCGGGAGTCACCGCTGCGCGAATGATCCTCGCGAGACCCGTCAAATTCTCGGCCAAAATGGGGTTGCGCTTGTGGGGCATTGCGCTCGAGCCCTTTTGCCCCTTGCCGAATGCCTCTGCCGCCTCGCGAACCTCGCTGCGCTGCAAATGGCGGCTCTCGATTGCGAAATTCTCAATGGATGAGGCAATAACTCCCAGCGTCGCAAAAAACATTGCGTGCCGGTCGCGCGGAATGACTTGCGTTGAAATCGGTTCGACCGAAAGTCCCAGCTTTTGGGCTACACAGGCCTCGACCCGAGGATCGACCGTTGCGAACGTTCCGACCGGTCCTGAAATTGCGCACGTTGCGATGTCCGCCCGCGCCGCCTTCAGTCGCCGCTTGGCACGCGCGAACGCCGCGTAATGGGTGGCGAGCTTGAGGCCGAAGCTGGTCGGCTCGGCATGAATGCCGTGGCTGCGGCCCATCGTCACAACGTCGAGCGTTTCTTCGACACGTTTTCTCAACGCTTCAAGAACGGTATCCAACCCCTTGAGAAGCAAGTCGGATGCTTGCGTCAGTTGGACGGCAAAAGCCGTATCCAGAACGTCGCTGGATGTCATTCCCTGATGAACGAAACGGGAATCCGGTCCAATATGTTCCCCCAAATTGGTTAAAAACGCGAGCACATCGTGGCGCGTTATCTTTTCAATTTCGTCGATCCGTTGGGCCTCCCACTGGCCTTTTTTCCGGATATTTTCGGCGGCGGATTTCGGGATAACTCCAAGTTCCGCCAAGGCATTACAGGCATGGGCTTCAATATCGAACCAGATGCGAAAACGGTTCTCGTCAGTCCAAATGGCTGTCATTTCGGGACGGGAATAGCGCGGTATCATGTCGGTCCTTATCGGTTATAATCTTGACAAAAGGCATAAGATAACTACTAGCATCCTTCACAATCTAAGCCTAGATTATTGTATCCTAACCGAAAATATCAAAAGGGGGAGTTATATGCGTATTTCGACTGGAGTTTTGGCGGCTGCGTGCCTTTTGTCCGTCACGCCCGCGTTTGCCGGAAACATTGACTTCAATAATGGCGAAGCTGCATGGCATTCGTCGCGCTGCCAAAAACCCATCGTGCCCATGGCTGGCTCCAAGATTACTTCAGAAACGCGTGGCAACCAATTGAACGCGTTGATCGCCGAACGCAACGCTTTTGCTGATGCTGTCCAGGCGTACATGAACTGCGTAAGCAACGAAGCCGAAAACGACCAGGCTGTTATCGGACAAGGGATCTCCGCCGGTGCCCAAAAGGAAATCGATGCGGCCAAAGCGGAACTCGATAAGCTGTTTGGATCTCCCCGCACTGCGGAGAGCAAATAAGGTAGGTTTATGCTGGGGAAAATCGCTGTAGCGTTAGCTCAGCTTAACCCAACTGTCGGCGACATCTCGGGCAATCTCGACAAGTTGAGGATGGCGCGTTCGCGCGCTGCGGGGATGCACGCCGACTTGCTGGTCACATCTGAGCTGTATCTCTGTGGTTATCCCACCGAGGATCTCATTTTGAAGCCGAGCTTCCAGAACAGGCTGAAGGAGGCAGCGGAAGGGCTTGCTCGGGATACTGCGGATGGAGGCCCCGCCATCCTTCTCGGCGTGCCGTGGCGCGAAAAGGGGAAATTGTATAATGCCATCCTTCTTCTGGATAACGGGAAAATCGCCGGAAAGACGCTTAAGCATGATCTACCCAACTACGGCCCGTTTGACGAAAAGCGGGTTTTTGCCTCGGCCCCCTTGCCTAAGCCTTTATGTTTTCGAGGCATCAATCTGGGTGTCATGATCTGCGAAGACATGTGGACGCCCAATGCCGCCAAAAATCTGAAAGACAGTTGCGCGGAAATCCTGATTGTGCCTAACGGCAGTCCCTTTGAAATCGGAAAAACAGGAACCCGAACCAAGCTAGCGCGTGAACGAGTAAACGAAACCGGCCTGAGCCTTGTGTATTTAAATCAAGTCGGAGGTCAGGATGAACTCGTTTTTGATGGAGCCTCTTTCGTTCTCGACGCCTCGGGAAATCAAATCCTGAAGATGCCCTCATGGGAAGAGCATCTTGTGCTTATTCAAATCGATAAGAACGGAATTTCAACTAAAGAATCATCCGCCGCGTCGAGCAAAGCTCCCGAAGAAATCTATCACGCGCTCATGACCGGACTTCGCGATTACGTCAACAAGAATGGCTTCCCGGGAGTCGTTCTCGGCCTGTCGGGAGGCATTGACAGTTCGCTGGCGGCTATTATCGCGGCTGATGCCCTAGGCCCCGAACGCGTCTGGGGAGTCATGCTGCCCTCTCCTTATACCTCAAAAGAAAGCACAGAGGATGCGGTCGCGCTGGCCCAAGCTCTCGGCTGCAAGCTGAGCACGATCCCGATCACCGGCGCAATGAACGTTTTCGACCAAACTTTATCCCCCGTTCTCGGAGACAGCCTAAAAGGCATTACGCAGGAAAACATTCAAGCGCGTAGCCGGGGCCTGATCCTGATGGCCTTGTCGAATGCCACGGGAAGTATGGTCCTTTCGACCGGGAATAAATCGGAACTCTCCGTAGGCTATGCGACGCTTTACGGGGATATGTGCGGCGGCTTTGCGGTTCTGAAGGATGTCTATAAGACCGAAATTTACAAAGTCGCCCGCTGGCGCAATGGCCACAAGCCTACTATGGCCATGGGTCCCGGAGGCGTTATTATCCCTGACCGTGTTTTCACAAAAGCGCCCACCGCCGAGTTGCGTCCGAACCAGAAGGATCAAGACAGCCTGCCGCCCTATGAGGTTTTGGACGCGATTCTGCAAAGGCTTATCGAGAAAGACATGGGCATCCGCGAGATCGCAAACGAAGGCTATGACGTGGCGACTGTTGAGCGGGTCTGGGCGATGTTGGACAGGGCCGAGTATAAGCGCCGCCAAGCCCCTCCGGGCGTGAAGATCACGAGCCGGATTTTAGGACGCGATCGCCGTTATCCGATTACCAACAAATACCGTGAAGGAGCCGAATAAGAAAAAGTAGCAATTTTTGCCCTTTTATGGCAAAGCGAAGCCACATTATGGACCCGTAGCTCAACTGGATAGAGCGTTGCCCTCCGAAGGCAAAGGCTGTGTGTTCGAATCACATCGGGTCCGCCAATAGACTTAGCAAATCGAGTTAAACACCAAATCTTCTTCCTTTTCTTTCGCATCTCGCGTCGTTAGGCAATCGAAAGTATTATTTTGTGCTAGGTTATCCCCACAAATGCTATTGAAAACAGCTTATTTTAAATTGTGCATATATGTTGGATTCCAAACCAGCTTTAAAAGAAGTCATTAGAGAAATTTGCAGTCTTCACCGTTTTACGGTCAATGACTGTTCAAATTTCGGTTTGAAGCTCATAAGCAACGGCGGCATTACTGGAAAAATATGGGAAATTGATAGAGAATCGATTTTAAAGGTTTTTTATATAGGCCCCCTTAAAAAAGCATCGGTTTGGAATCAAATGCGTGCGGAACGGGCCGCCTACGAAGCCATCTATCAAGTAACTTCTCCCTCTCCGCTTCCGGTGATGTCCGCCTTTGAAGAAATCCCCTTGGCTAATGGATACGGTTCCGCATGCGGGTGGATGATACTTTCAAAAAAAGCAGGGGCTTCCGTTTCCTTTGATGATCTGGAACAAATGCAACAGTCTCGCCGAGACGACTGGATTTATAGCATGGTAAGTGAGCTTCTGAAGGTTGAAAATGCGCTCGCTAAGGTGAAGGTCCCCTGCATCCTATGGAACAACGGCTATGCCGAAAGCAGGCTTCGGTTTATCCATAACGACATTCCCTGCGCCACTGAAGACTCACGCGCGATTGCCTCCAATCTTGCTGA